>DASXVV010000011.1 GCA_036504035.1 Candidatus Deferrimicrobiaceae bacterium | reverse complement strand
CATCGAGAAATGGCTCAAGAAGAAGGGCGATACGGTGCTGATGGGCGAGCCGATCGTTTCCTACACGGTCGGGCGGAGCAGCGAGATTAAGACCATCGATGCCCCTTACGACCTGACGATGGGCGAGACGCTGGTCGAATATTGGGACAACGCCGAAGTCGGCCAGACGCTGGCGACGGTGGTGCCGACCGTCAAGTAGTTCGCAAGGGGACCGATCGCCAGAGCCCGTGGCTTCGCCCGTCGATATCGGGGAGGCCACGGGCTTTTCGCGTTCGGGCCGAACCCCCCGTCTCTTGCGTCGCATCCCAGAAAACAGAGGTGCCCCATGGCCGGCGCAATCCGGTTCCACGAATACGGCGGGCCTGAAGTGCTGAAGTGGGAAACGGTCGACGTGGAGGCGCCGGGGCCCGGCGAGGCGCGTGTCCGCCATGCGGCGATCGGCGTCAACTTCGTCGACGTCTACCAACGGAGCGGGTTGTACAAGGTGCCGCTTCCGGCGATCGTGGGCAACGAGGGGGCGGGCGTAGTCGAGGCGGTGGGCGAGGGTGTGACGGAGGTCAAGCCGGGCGATCGCGTGGCCTATGCGATGGTCGCCGGCGCAGGCTGCGAAGTCCGCAACCTTTCCGCCGACCGGCTCTGCCGCCTCCCTGACGGGATCTCGTTCGAGCAGGCCGCCGCGATGATGCTCAAGGGGCTGACGGTCCAGTACCTGGTCCGGCGGACCTACAGGGTGCAGCCGGGCGACACGGTGCTGTTCCACGCCGCGGCCGGCGGGGTCGGGACGATCGCGTGCCGGTGGCTGAAAAAGCTCGGGGCCACGGTCATCGGCACGGCCGGTTCCGCCGGGAAATGCGAGACGGCGAACCGGAACGGCGCCGACCATTGCATCGACTACCGCAAGGAAGATGTCGTGGCCCGCGTTCTGGAGATCACGCACGGGGAGGGGGTGCCGGTCGTCTACGACTCGGTCGGCAAGGACACCTTCGAGACCTCGCTGCGATGCCTGCGGCCGTTCGGGTTGCTGGTGAGCTTCGGGAACGCTTCGGGCCCCGTGGCACTCTTCGACCTCGGGGTCCTGGCGCGGCACGGCTCGCTATACGTCACCCGCCCGACCCTGGCCTCGTATGCCGCCCGGCGGGCGGATCTCGAGGCCATGGCGGGCGAGTTGTTCGACGTGGTCCTGTCCGGCGCGGTCAAGATCGAGATCGGGCAGCGCTACCCACTCCGGGAGGCCGCCCGGGCCTATCGCGATCTCGAGGAACGCCGGACGACCGGCTCAAGCATCCTGCTCCCGGACGCCGAAGCGTCCGCCTGAGGCTATCTCGAGGGACGTTCCGCGTCCCGGTCCCGTTCCTGGTCCCGCCCCCCACCGCGCTCCTGCGACTGCGGACGCTGTGAGTCGCCTCGAGGCTCTCGGCCCCGGGGCTGGGCCTGCTGAGGCCGCTGCTCCCGTTGCTGCGGTCTCTCGACTTGTTGCTGCGGTCTCTGGGGCGGTGGCTGCGGCCGCTCGACCTGGGGACGTTGCGCCGGCGGCTGCGACCTCTGCACCTGTGGTTGCGGCCGCCGATCCTGCTGCGGTTGGGGCCGCTGATCCATCTGAGGTCTCCGGACCTGGGGCTCCGGTCGCCGACCCTGCGGCGGCTGTTCCCGCTGCAGGCGTTGGACTTCGGGCCGCTGCCGGTATTGCTCCTGCCGCTGCTGCCTCAGTTCCTGCCTCTGGGGCTGAGGACGCGGTTGATAGCCCTGGACGCCCCAGCTTCGCTGCTTTTCCCAATAGTGGTTGTTGTTCCAGCCCCGCCAGTTCTGCCGGAGCCGCCGGTCGGGGATCCGCTCGTAGTCCCACCGATGCCCTTGCCAGCTTCGTTCCCGATAAAACCCTCTCCAGCCCGGATCCACGTCGTAATAGAAGTCGGGGACCCGGTTGTAACGCCTCCAGCCTCGGTCGTGGTAATGCGAGCGGAACCAGCGGCCTTCCCAGGGGCGCCACCACCATCCGTCCCAGAAGAACAGGTCCGACTCGAGGTCGGGAACCACGTAGACGTCGGGCGTGTCGGGCAGCACGATCAGCTCCGGGGGAGCCACGAACGTGATGAGCGGGGGCAGGGAGATCCCCACATTGACATTGATGCCCGCCGACGCCGGCGCCGGAATGAAAAGGCCCATCCCCAGCAGGATCGATCCGATCAGCAATTTCTTCATATCGTCACCTCTCCTGGCCCGGCTTTTAGCGGACCTTGAGTATGATCTTGCCGCGCACGTGCCCGGCGCGGCTCAGTTCCTGCGCCTTGGCGGCCTCTTCGAGCTTCATCAGCTTGTACGAAGGAGGCTGGATTGCGCCCCCCTCCAGGAGCGTGGATATCTCGCGAAGCTGGTTCCCGTCCGGGGAGACGAAGACGAAATCGGCCTTGACGTCCGGTCTTCCCGCGGCACCGGCATCCGGGATCGAGATGACGGAGACGAGCCGGCCCCCGGGTTTCAGGACCCGGTAGCTGTTTCCCTGCACCTCGCCGCCGATCGTGTCGAAGACGACATCGATCCCCTCGGGGGCGAGTGCCTTGACCCGGTCGACGAAACTTTCCTCCCGGTAATCGATCGCCGCGTCGGCGCCCAGGCCCCGGACGTAATCGTGGTTCTTCCGGCTGGACGTCGTGAAGACCGTCGCTCCCGCGTGCTTCGCGAACTGGATGGCGAGCGAACCCACGCCTCCCGCCCCTGCGTGGATCAGCACCTTTTCGCCGGCCGTCAGGTGCGCCGTGTCGAAGAGCGATTGCCAGGCGGTCAGACCGGCCAGGGGAATGGTCGCGGCGCTCGCAAAGGAGAGGTTGTCGGGGATGCGCGCCGTCACGGCGGCGGGCACGGCGACAAGCTCCGCGTAGGTGCCCAGATGGACCTCCGGCTTCCGGCAGTAGGCGTAGACGCGGTCGCCGGGCGCGAAATCGGCGACCCCCTCGCCGACCGCGCGGATGGTTCCCGCGGCGTCCCACCCGGGGACGATCGGGAAGCGGTGCGGCAGCATGTCGGCCAGCATGCCTTCGCGGACCTTCCAGTCGACCGGGTTGACCCCGGCATATTCGACCGCGATCAGCACCTCGCCCGGCGCGGGGCGCGGGTCGAGGAGCGTGACGAGCCGCAGTCGCTCGATCCCTCCGAATGCGTCGATCGCGATGGCTTTCAAGCGTTTGTCTCCTTTCCGGACCGCCGGATCGCGTCGCCCACCGTCCGCAGGAGCGTCCCGGGGCTGAGAGGCTTCTGGAGGAAGGACGCCGGCGCGTCCTTGCCGCCCCCGTCGGAAAACAGGTTGTCGGGGTAACCGCTCATGAAGACGACCGGGACGCCCGCCGTGACCCGACAGATCCTATCGTACATCTGCCGGCCGTTCATGCGGGGCATGACGAGATCGGACAGCACCAGCGCGATCGTGTCGCGGTTCTCCTCGAACGCGGCCAGCCCGGCCTCGCCGTCCCCGGCATACAGGACGCGATAGCCGTTGCTTTCCAGGATGGTGCCGGTGATTTTCCGGACGGCTTCCTCGTCCTCGACCAGAAGGATCGTTCCCGTGCCGCGGGGGATCTCGGCCTCGGGGGTGACGACCGGGACCTCTTCCCCCTCGGGGAGGAGCGGGAGGTAGACCCGGAATGTTGTCCCCCAATCCTTCTCGCTGTAGAGGTGGATGTACCCCCCATGCTGGGTGACGATGCCGTAGACGATGGAAAGGCCGAGGCCGGTTCCCTTGCCTTGCTCCTTCGTCGTGAAGAACGGCTCGAACGCCCGCTTCTGCGTCTCGGCGTCCATCCCGACGCCGGTGTCGGAGATCGTCAGGACGCCGTACCGGCCGGGGCGCAGCTCGCGGAACAGCTCGGAATCGCGCTCCTCGCGGACCTCGATCGTGGAGGTGGCGATCGACAGGACGCCGCCCGAGGGCATCGCGTCGCGTGCATTGACCACCAGATTGACGATGACCTGCTCGATCTGCCCCCGGTCCAGGAGCACAGGGACGGGATGGTCGTGCCATGTGGCGCGGAACTCGATGTCCTCGCGGATCAGCCGCTTCAGGCTCTTCTTCAACTCAACAAGCACCACATTGATGTCCCACGGGAACAGGTTCGCCGGCTGCTTCCGGCTGAAGGCGAGCAGGCTTCGCGTCATCTCGGAGGCGCGCTCGACCGAGGCGACGATCTCGTTCGCCAGCGACTCGTTCTTCGAGCTCTTTTCGAGCCCCATCTTCAGGAGCGAGGCGCAGCCCAGGATCACGGTCAGGACGTTGTTGAAGTCGTGGGCGACCCCGCCCGCCATCGTGCCGAGCGCCTCCATCTTCTGTGACTGGCGAAGCTGCTCCTCGACGATCCGATGGTCGGTCACGTCGAAGCCGACCAGGGCAACCGCGGTGATCCGGCCTTCGCCGTCCCGCAGGGCGCAGGCGTTCCAGGCAACCAGTCGGCGCTTCTCGCCCAGGGTGAGGACCTCGCCCTCGAACTTCCGGGGGGCGCCCGTCCCGGCGACCGCGTCGATCTCCCGGGATTGAGAAGCCCGCTGCGAAGCGGGGACGAACAGATCGAGCCAGTTCCCGCCGACCGCTTCGGATGCCGTGCGCCCGGCCATCCCCAGGAGGAAGGAATTGCAGAACGTCACCACGCCCGCGGAGGAGACGATGAGCGTCGCCAGGGAAACGCTCTCCATCAGGTCGCTGAAGCGCTTCTCGGACTCGCGGATGGTCCGTTCCATCTGCGTTCGCTCCGCCATACCCCAGATGGTGTCCATCAGGAGCGTCAGCTGGCGCGCGTCCGTCTCGTTGTAGTCGGCCGGCTTGTCGGCCACTCCGAGGACCGCCACGACATACCCGTGCCTGAGGACCGGAACGGTCAGGAAGCGTTCCAACCGGGCGTGTCCTTCCGGCATCCCGTGGCGAAGGGAGTTCTCGGTCCGGAGGTCGTTCAGGAGGATGGGCTTTCGCCGGCGGACCGCTTCGCCCCAAAGGCCGGTCCTGGCAAGCTCGTAGTCGAACGAGGGTTCCGGAATTGGGTAGGAGGCCTTGTCGTCCTGCGCCCAGCCGCTCAGGGAAAAATGCTCCGTGCCTTCGTCGTACCGGAAGAGGTAGCCGATTTGGCTGCCCGTCAGCACAAGCGCTTCGCGGAGAGCGCGGTCGAGCATCTCCTGCGTCGAACCGAAGCGGGCCTGCGCGATCCTCAGCAGACATTCGAGGCGCGCCTCGTCGCGGCGGGTCTTCGCGTTGGCCTTTTCCAGGTCCGAGATCTTGTCGTTGAGCTTCCGGAAGAGCGTCTCGTTGTGCCGGCGAAGGAATTCTTCCTCCGCGTGCGAAGGAGCGATATCGCCTTCGGGCGCCGCTCGGCGGGCGGCGGCCACCTCGTCGATCGACCGGAGGAGATCGGCGGGCTCCATCGGCTTGACCAGGAAACGGTCGGCGCCGAGGCTCATGGCGAAATCGCAATCCTTCGGGTCGGTATAGGTCGCGGTATAGAAGACGAATGGGATCCCCCGGAGCGCCTCGTCCGCGCGTACCGCGCGGCAAAGCTGGAATCCGTCCATCACCGGCATCAGGATGTCCGACACGACCAGGTCGGCTCCCTCGTCCCGGAGCCGACGGAGCGCCTCTTCCCCGTTCCGGGCGGTGAGGATCGCGTGGCCGCTTCCCCGGAAAAGCGATTCGAGCATGTAGACGTTTTCGGGAATATCATCCACGACAAGGATCTTCATGTCTTCTCCTCGAGGAACCCGGCGATATCGCCCATGATCGTTTCGGGATTGATCGGCTTCTCGATGTACCCGGTGCATCCCGAGGACAGGAGGCGCTCGCGGTCGCCCGCCATGGCGAAGGAGGTAATGGCGACGATGGGGACCGCCCGGCCCGCGGCGGATTGCCGGATCTGCCGCGTCGCCTCCTGCCCGTCGATGCCGGGAAGCTGGATGTCCATGAGGATGAGGTCGGGCTGCTCCCGGAGGGCGAGCGCGACGCCATCTTCGCCGGTCCCCGCCCGGATCGCCCGGTGTCCCATCCGCTCCAGGATGAAGCAGATCAGGTACATGTTCTTCTCGTTATCCTCGACCACGAGAACCTTCTTCATGCCCCCTCCGTCGCCCGGGACGCCGGCAGCGTCGCGATGAAGACGCTTCCCCGCCCGAACGTGCTCTCGACCCGGATGTCTCCCTGCATCATCCTCATCAGCTTCCGCGAGAGGTAGAGGCCGAGCCCCGTCCCCTCGTGCTTCGGCGTCTCGGCCAGGCCGACCTGGCTGAACTGCCGGAACAGCTTGCCGAGGTCCTCCGGCCGGATTCCCGGGCCGGTATCCCGGACCGCCACCGTCGCCGTCTCTTCTTCCTGCGTCAAGGAAACCGACACGCTTCCCCCCTCCGTGAACTTGACCGCGTTCCCGACAAGGTTGATGAGTACCTGCCGCACCCTCCGCGCGTCGGCCTCGATCGGGAGGCGATCCGGCGCGTCGATCGACAGGGAGACGGACTTCTGGGCAGCCGCGACGCGGAACTCGCCCAGAACCTCCCGGGCGACCTGGGCCAGGTCGACCGGCCCGAGGTCCAGCCCGATCTTCCCGGCCTCGATCTTGCTCAGGTCGATGATGTCCGTGATCAGGTCGAGCAGGTGCCGCGCGCTCCCCTTGACCATGCCGAGCTGCTTGGCCTGCTCTTCGTTCAGCGGGCCGGCAAAGCCCTGCAGCAGGATGCCCGTGAAGCCGATGATCGAGTTCAGGGGGGTGCGCAGCTCGTGGCTCATCGACGCGATGAACAGCGACTTGAGCCGGTCGAGCTCCGAGAGCGTGGCGTTTGCCTTCTCGAGCTCGGCGGTGCGCGCCCGAACTTTTTGCTCGAGCGTCTCGTTGAGGTTGCGAAGCAGCTCTTCGGCCCGCTTCAGCCCCGAGATGTCGGTGATGACGCCGAGGCGCCCCTTGCGGCCCATGTAGTCGACGTCGTGCGACCGGACCACGATCGTGATCAGCGATCCGTCCTTCAGGCGGTGGTGCCATTCGCCGACGTAGGCGACCCCGGTCAGGCGGGAAGCCATCGCCACGACCGGCGCCTTCTCCTCCTCGGGGTAGAGGTCGGGCAGCCGCATTCCGCGGATATCGTTGTCATCGTAGCCGTACAGGAAATGGAAGGCGTCGTTCACGGCGAGCATGTCGAACGTACCCTTCTCGTAGATCAGCATCGGGGCGGGGTTCTTCTCGAACAGCTCCCGGTATCGCCTCTCGCTCTCCCGCAGTTCCCCCTCGACCCGCCGGCGCTCTCCCTCTTCGCGGACGATCAGCCAGGCCTTCGCGCCCATCGTCGAAAGGACGACAGCGGAGGCCAGCACGGCGACCAGGAACAGCGCCAGCCGGTTCCGGAACGAGGCAAGGGAAGCCAGGACTTCGTCGTCGGAAGAGCCCACGGCGACGGACCAGAAGGTGTTCCAGAGATGGACGGGCAGGTAGACCGCGTGCCGGTTGGCCGGCTTGGCGCCGTTCGGGCGGGCCGGCCCCAGCGTGTACTCCGCGATCCCCTCGCGTCCCGCGAGCATCTGCCGCGTCATCGCGAGGAAAGACGGATTCCCCTTTCCGATCGCCAGGACCGATTGCCCGACGAGATCGGGGTTGGGGTGATAAAGCATCGCCCCGTTTTCGCTTGCGACCCACGCATAGCCGGTCTTGCCGACCCGGATCACCTCGAGATAACGCTTCGCGAGACTCTGGAAATTCACGACGACGGCGATCGTTCCCTTGAACGCATTCCTTCGGAAGACCGGGACGTGGAGCGCCACGCCGTCGAAACCCTGGACCGTGCGGAAGACGTCGCTGACGACCGGCTTCCGTTCGGCCAGGATCCTGCGGACGTGCGCCTGCCCGGCGATGCTGCTCCCGATGGATCCCCTGAAGGGAACCGTGTAGAGGATGACTCCGGTCTCGCTGATCCGGGAGATCGACAGGACCTGGTCCCGGTGGGCTTCCTGGAAGAAGTCGAGGTCCGCCCGGCCGTCGGGCGTGACGTCGACGACATCGTCGATCCGGGCCAGCGAGGCCAGGATGGCGGTCCAGTTCCGGAAGGACTCCTCGATGCCGGACGCGGCTTGCCGGGCATGGATTCGCTGCCGCTCGTTCAATTGCTCCACGGCGTCCCGCTTCGCGTTTTCGAAGATGACGGTGAACAGGCCGACGCAGATGGCGGCCAGGAGGAACAACAGGAGGGCGAAGCCGGCCTTTCGTGCGGGAGCGGACGAAAAACGACCCATGGAGGACCACGCTATTCCTTCCCGTCGCCGGAGACGCCGAACGGTTCGGAGTTTTCCGGGGCGCAACTCACACCGGTTGGATTATATCCGAAATGAATCCTTTTTCCTGCAACTGCCGATATGCCTGGGGCGGAATCCGCGTCGTGTACGGATTTCAAATGAAGTTTCATGCGCTGCGTGACGAAAAGTGTAGATGTGGGCATTCGAACGAGCATTTCCCTTTACGAGGAACCGTATGAACCGATCCCGTGTCGCGATTCTCGCTTTCGCCTTCGCCTTCGCCGGCTGCGCCACCTCCCCGGAAGTCACCTCGTGGAACATGGCCAGGGAGGTCAACACCCCGGCGGCGTACCGGAACTACCTCGAGCGGCATCCCGATAGCGGCCACGCGGCAGAGGCCCGCGAACGTGTCGAATCGTCGAAGATGGAACAGGTCATGAAGGCCGACAGCGTGGCCGAGTGCGTCCGCGCCATGAAGGCGAATCCCGATCCCAAGATCGCAGCCACGGTGGCGGAGCTCGCCGCCAAGGCCGCCCGGAACGAGACGTCCGTCGAGGCGCTCTACGATTTCCTCGTTTATTTCAAGGGAAACGGCAGCGTCCCGGAGATCCGGAGCCGGGTCGAGGAGCTCGAGTTCAAGGGCGCGGGCGCGGATCCCTCCCCCGCGGCGCTCGAGTACTTCCTGCTCCGTTACCCGAAGTCGCGATATGCCGTCGAGGCGCGAACGCTGCTCGCCGAAAAGAGCTATGCGCAGGTCAAGGCCTGGGGAAGCCCGTACGGGTTCAAGGGATTCCTGGAGCGGTTCCCCGACAGCCCCCACGCGGCGGAGGTCCGCGGATTGATCCCGGGCCCGGCGTCCTCGACGGTCTCCCCGGTCTCCGGGGAGTCGCTCGCCCGGGCCGTCGAGAACAGCCCGGCGCTGAAGCGATACGCGGGCGCCCTGGCGCTGTCCGAGCGGATAGGGAAAGATCCCGCCGACGTCGATGCCCTGCGACGCGCGCTCTACGATCTCGAGAAAGGGGGCTCCCCGGGATTGTCGGAAGGCCTGGCGCCCGCTACGCTTGCAGCGAAGCCCGGATCGGGGGAGGCGCTCGGCGAGGCGCTCCGGACGATGGCGCGGATCGAGGAGCACCGGAAGGCGCTGGCGGCCCACTGGAAAGCCTACAGCCAGGGGGAAGAGATGGCCGGCTCCGCCATCGTCGCGAGCGAGAAGGTCGCCGACGAGCTGGAGGCCGCCGAGCTTTCCGAAGACGTGTTGGGCGCCGGTCCCCTCGGGGGGCTGGACGTCGGCAGGGAAAAGGGGTCGGCCTCGGCCCGGAAGGCGCTCGAGCGGTTCCGGCTGGCGCTGCCGGCGATCGCGCGCGACCGGGCCGACATCAAGCGGCAGCTGCTCGAGACCGACGGCTACTTCAAGCCGCTGCAATACTACGTGACCGGCGTCCTGGTCGCGCAATCGCTTCCCGGAGGCGGACGATGAGGCACAAGACCCTCAAGGCGGGCGTTCTCGCGTTGTGCATGCTCGGGGCGCAAGGGGCGGCGCTGGCCGAGAGCCCGCTCTTCCTTCCCAAGTCCGAGGCGGGGCCCGCGCTCATGTCCGGCTCCGAGGTGGACGCGCTCAAGAAGGAAGGGGAGGCGCTAAAGCGGAAGGCGGAGCTGCTGAAGACGGCGGCGGGCAAGAAATACGCGGCCTCGAGCGACCTGCGGAAGAAGGCCGGCGGATTCCGCTCCGATGCCACGGCCAAGGGCGATCTTCTGAGGAACCAGGCCGCGCAGAGCGCCGAGATCTCCGGCCTCCTCGGCGACATGTTCGGCCTCATGTCGGGGATGGGCGGGGGGGGCTTGTCGTCCAACGGGGCGCTCACCCAGGCGCTGACGGGCAAGATGATCCAGGGCATGCAGTCGGTGGACGCCAAGGGCGTGGCCGACGCGCACGGGCAGGCCGGCCAGATCTCAATGGATGCCGAGAAGAAGGCCGGGCCCCTCGAGATGCGCGCCGACGAGCTCGAGAACGAGGGGAATCGGCTCATGGAGGCGCACAACCGCCTCGCTGCCATCGCGAACGCGAAATTCCTGCTCGTCGCCTCCGAGGAGATCCTGAAGAAACTCGACGGCGACAGCCGTCGGCTGGATCGGCTCAAGGAGAGCTCCCGGGATCTCGCCGCCGCGATGGCGAGCCGCTGATCTTCCGCATGCGCGAAGGCACGAAGCGGGCGGGGGCGGCGGGATTCCTGCTCCTGCTCGTCCTCGCGCTGCCGGTCCCGCCCGCCCGGGCGGATGCCGACAGGGCCCGGGCCGACCGGTTCTGCGAAAAGGCCGAGGCCGCCGAGCGGGATGCCGGAGTCGCCGACCGGGAATCCGAAAAGCGCCGGCGGTTCCTGACGGGCAAGGGCGGTATTGCACCCGGGACCACGTCCGCTCCGAAAGTCGACACGTCCGTCGCCCGGCAGTCCATCAAGGCCCAGACCGCGCAGGCCCGGGCGATCCTCGCGCAGCTCCGGCAGGGCGCGGAATCCGCCACCCGGGACCGGGGAATCGTCCCCGGCCTCGCCCAATACTTCAACCAGATGGAAAGCAGCCTCGGCCGGATGCTCCAGGCGGTCGACGCCTGCCTCGACAATCCCGGCGCCTGCAACATCCCGGCGACCGTTTGTCCCCCGCCCCCCCCAATGCCGTCCTTCAGCCACTCGGGCAGCGCCGAGTTCATCCGGCAGGTCCAGCAGACCTATGCCCAGGCGGCGAACCAGGCTCGCCAGTCCTGCCTGGATCTGAGCGGAGGGGTACGGGGAGAGGTCGAACGCCTCAAGCGGGAGGGCCGGGCTTCGGCGGCAGGCGCGGGGAGCGCCGGAAACGAACCGGCGGAACGCTTCGGGGAGGTGGACCTTCAACTGCGCCGGGCCGAAACGCTTCGGCGGGAAGCGCAGCAGGATCGGCAGGAGGCCGACCGGGCATCGGGCGTGCGGGGTTACTGCGCCATCCGGTCGCGTCATCGGACGGATGCGCCGAAGGCCCGGGCCGCGGTGGCCGCCCTCCGCGCCGCCGGAACGCGGGAGCGGAAGCCCGACCGGGAAATTCCCATCGAAGGGAAGGTCGTCGACCTCAAGGCGGGATGGGAGCAGCCGTGGGAAAAGGGGACGCGCCTGGAGGCGCCCGGCGTGCCGCTTCCGAAAGTGTCCGTTTGGGCGAACGGCGAAGCGGGGCCTGCCTCGACCGGCGATCCGGAGGGCGAGGGCGGGTCCTGGTGGCGGGACAAGGCGAAGGCCGGCGGCACCGCGTTCTTCGGGTTGGGCGGCGGGCCCGGGCCGGACAAGACGATTCTCCAGCCGGAGCCGGGGAACGACCCGATGGTGGTCGACCTCCGCCACCTCCGGCAAGCGTCCACCACGGTCCAGGCGGTCGAGACGGCGACGGCCGAACAGGTGCCGGCACTGTTGGATAAGGCGCTGGGCGCCGCGACCGGCGAGATTTCCGAACCCCCCGCCGGAACCGTCGCGCCCGCCGTCGACGAGAAGGGGCTCCATGCGTTCCGGAAGGTCCACGACGAATACGCCTGGGCGCGCGACGCCCTCGCGAAGAGCGAGGCCGCGCTGAAGGAGGCGAGGGCGCGGAAGAAAGGTGGCGGGCCCGAAGTTGACGCCGCGTGGGAGAAGGCGAGGTCGGCGCACGACGCCGCGAAAAAGCGTGCCGGCGAGTCGAGGGAGGAAGCGGTCCGCGTCCTGCGCGCCCTCGGCGCCGGCAAGGACCCTGAGTCGTTCCGTCCGCCGGTCCCCTCCATCCCATCCCTGCGCGAGGAGACGTGGCTCGAGATGCAGAAGCGGATGATGGCCGAGCGGGCGGCATACGACGCCCGCCAGGTGCGCACGCAGAAGGAACTGCTCTCGGCGGTCCCGCCATTGAAGAAGTCTTTCGAGAAGGTGCACGAGATGGTTGTCCTCGGGTTCGGCACAGACAACAACGACGCGAGTCGGATGATGACGAACGGCGTCAGCCCCTGGAGCGGGAAGACGTACGCGAGCATGAACGAAGCAGCGAAGAAGGCCGGCGCGGAAGGCAAGGACGGAGTCGGCGGCGCGGTCGTCGTCTCGTTCGGCATGGACAAGGAAAAGGAGTACCGGGCAGGCTACGGCCTGACCGAGTCGGGACGCATCGTCGGCGACCACCTCACCGACGGGGCGATCTCCCTGAACACCCCCCAGGCCCGCAAGGCGCTCGAGCAGGTCTCGGGGAAGGAGTGCGACAGGCTCGTCGCCCACAGCAACGGAGCGACCGTCGCCGAAGCGCTGATACGGGAAGACCTCGTCCGGGTGAACGAGCTGGACATCGTCGGCGGCGACCTGTCGCTGGCGAAGAGCGGCCATTACCAGGAGCTGGTCGATTCCGGAAAGGTGAAGCGGGTCGTCGTCTGGGTCAACCTGAACGATCCCGTTCCCTGGGGGACGAGCATCGCCCCGGCGGAGTTGATGGCGAGCGGCGCCGACGCGATGGAGTCGATGGCGAGGAAGGTCGTCGGCGTACCATCCTCGGGCGTCGACTATCGGTTCATGTGGGGCGCCGACTACCGGATCCTGGGCAAGCCGGACGGCGTCATCGGCAGCGGGAAACGGATGGCCGAGACGCTCATCGCCCCCCACTATGTCGAGTCGTCGTACTTCCCCGGCATCGCGAACGAACTGGGCGTCGACGGCTACACCCTCCCGGCCCGGGTGCGCGACGACAAGCCAAAAGAGGTCAAGGGCAGATGATCTGCATACGCCGAGCCTGGATCGTGTTCGCCTTGCCGGCGCTGACGGTCCTTTTCGGGATGCCGACCGGGTCGTTCGCCGCGCCGCGTGTCGAGGCCCGGAAAGTGCTCGATACCGCCACGCTCGGCGATCCCCTCGCCTTCGACGTCGGTCCGGGAGGCGCCGTTCTTTTTCTCACCCGCGACAACGTGTTCGAAGCCGGATCGGGGAAGTCTCTCTTCGGGGAGCCGCTTGTGAATCCCGCATGGCTCGGCTTCGCGGGCGGTAAACTCCAGTTGATTTCGGGCGGCGCGCTCTTCGTCGTGGACGGAGGAAAGCCGAGGCAGCTCATCGAGGTTCCCTTGGAAAAGAGCGTCTTCGCTTCCGAAGGCGAGCGGACCTTCATCAGCGGCGTCACGTCGTCCGGCAAGCCGGTCCTTTACATCTACAAGGAAGGCTCGGGGCACAAACCGCTGCTCGAGCTCGACGCCCCGATCGACGCGATGGCGCTCGCGCAGGGAGCGCTGTATTTTTCCGCCGGTTCCAGGATCTATACCCTCCGGGAGGGCGGCCCCGCTAGGCTCCTCGCGCATCTTCCCGGCTTTTCTCACATTCGTTCCCTGGCGGTGGACGGCCGGGACGGCGTGCTCTATTTCTCCGACGGCGACCACCTTTACGCCGTTCGCGGGAAGGACTTCGGCATCGTCCGGCGAGGCGTCGGGGGGATGCTTCGCTGGCGGGACGGAAGCCTCTATATCCTTTCCGCGCGCGATCACGTCCTGCTCCGGATGGACGGCCTGCCCGAGGCGCTTGCCTCCGCAGGGACGCTCGTTCCGCCCGAGGACCCTTGCCGGCCGCCCGTCCTGTCGCTCTACTGCGAGGCGGAAGAGAAGCGGGCGTTCTTCAAGGCGTTCGCGACGCTTGAAGGCTCGCTCGAACCCGGGGACGTCGCATCGCGAAACGATCTCGCCGCCGGTATGGCGGAGCAGAAAAAGGAGTTTGAGCGGATCCGCGCCGGGCTCGGGAAAGAAGCGGTATCGGGCGCGCAGGCGGCCCTGTGGGGCGGCGGTCTCGAACCGAAGACGATTCGCGCCGGCTTCTTGATCGCGACGGAGGAGAAAGGCGTCGGGATCTCCCTGTGGGACGGCAGCGGCATCCGGATCGGCCCCGACTCGAAGGCGGTCCTCGATGCGTGCGGGCCGTCGGGCGAATGCCGGCTGACGCTAGGGAACGGCCTTCTCTATTTCGAGCCGTATGTGCCGCCGGTCGAGGGAATGCCGCCCCCGGCAAATCGGGATTACGAGGTCGCCATTGAGGCGGTGCGCCTGCGGTTCGGCGCGGCGCGGTTTGCGGCCTTCGTCTCGGGGGGCACGGCCACCGTCGCCGTCCTCGATGGCCGTGTGAAGGCGGTGACCCGGGAGGGCGAGACGGTGATCGTCTCATCCGGCGAGACGTTCGAGGTGAAGCGAGGCGAGCATCCCGGAAATCCCGTGCCGGCCGATCTGGATCGACTCAACAAATGGTGGGAGGAGATCCGATGACGCGTTGCTTGCGGGGGCGTTCCGCCATGATGGCCGCGCTGCTTCTCGCTGTGGCGGGAGGCTGCTCGTACAATTTCAACTTCGTATACAAGCCCCCCGCGCCGGTGGCCGGCGTTCGGAAACTTCCGGTGAAGGTGGCGGTCCTCCCCTTCAAGGACGGAACCGAGGATTTCACGAGGCGCGGCTCGGTCCTGAACGGGGGCTACTTCAACCTCGCGAAATCCGGCTATTCCGGGATGATCGAGGCGCTTCCCCCCCCGGTATGGGCGAAGTTCTTCGCCGACGACCTGGCGGCTTCGGGCAACTTCCGGTCGGCCAGGTTCGTTTCCGACGTATCGGAAGCAGCCGACGACGAAGTGATCGTCGAGGGAACCGTCACGAAGGCGTACTTTGCGATCCACAGGACCGACCCGAGCCGGTTTGCCGTTGCCCTGAACGCAAGGGTCGGCGGGCAGGGCAAGCCGTTCTGGGAGAAGCCGGTTTCGCGCGAGATGGCGCTCGGCAAGAAATACGGGGCGGGGTGCGGCTTATCCGTCCAGTGCTCGCTCGACCTGGTCCACGGGCATCACAACCGGATGATGCAGGAACTCTTTGCGGAAGCCCGGGCGGGCCTTGTCGAGAAGCTGGCGTCCCTTTCCGGTAGCCTGCCCGGGGATGTTGTGCCGCCCTCCGCCATCGCACCCGTGCAACCGCAGTCTCACGAGTCGGTGGACGGAGAGATTGATCGGATTCTCAAGGGAAACTGAAATAAGAACATTGAGAGGGATGGGCCGATGAAGCGATATCTTGTTGCCGCGGTGATCCTGTTGATGATCGCGGGTTGCGCACCGATCGCGACGTTCGTCTACAAGCCGGCTGCATCTCCGGCGGGCGAGACGAAGTTGCCGGTGAAGGTCGCAGTGCTCCCGTTCCAGGACGCCACGGAGGATTTCACGACGCGTGGAAGCCTCTTCGTCCCGTCCGGGTTGACGCTCAACCTCGTGAAAGCCGGCATCCCCGGCACCGCAAGCGCCCTGACGCCGGAGCTGTGGGGGAAAGCCTTTGCCGACGACCTGACGGCCTCGGGGGACTTCCGGTCGGCCGGCTTCTTTTTCAACTTGTCGGAGCTGGTGGACGAAGATCTCTATATCGAGGGGACGGTGAGGAAGGCCTACGGCATCGGAACCTGGGACCAGCCGACCGAAATCGCGCTTGCCTTCCGCGCGCTGCGGAAGGCGGACAACCGGGTGGTCTGGGAAAAGGGAGTCGCGCGGGTGTGGACCCCGAGGATAAAACGGAATTGCGGGTTCGGACTAAAGTGCGTGATCGACCAGCGATACGAGGATATCAACCGGGCGATGCAGGAGCTCTTCGCGGAGGCCCGGACCGATTTCGTGCGGACGCTGGCGCGTCTCCCGGGGAGCCGGGTCGGGGAAGACGGGGCTTCGCAAGCCGAATCGCCTGCGACGCCGCCATCCTCGGGATCGGTGTACGAGACGATCGAAGGGATCCTGAAAGGAAATTGAGATGGAAACCGGGAGGACTAAATTGTCGATGAAGAGCTGCCTTGTTGCCGGATTGGTCCTGTGGGTGCTGGCAGGCTGCTCGGTCAACGACCGGTTCGTGTTCAAGCCGGGAATGCCTCCGGTGGCGGGGGCGAAGCTGCCGATGAAGGTTGCGGTCCTTCCGTTCGGTGACGGCACCGAGGACTTCACGCAGCGTGGAGGATTCCTGGTCGATCAGAAAAACCTGATCTTCAACCTCGCGAAGACCGGCTACAGCGGTTTCATCACCGCCCTCCCGCCGGAACTGTGGGCGAAGGCCCTTGCCGAAGACCTGGCCGCCTCCGGAATCTTCCGGGAGGTCCGGTTCGTCTACAGCCCTTCCGAACTGGTGGACGAAGAGATCAGCATCGAGGGGACGGTCGAGAAGGCTTACGCCTTCGGGGCGTTCTACACGCCGAACCGGTTTGCGCTCCGCCTCCGCGCCTCGTGGAGGAAGGACCGTAAACCGTTCTGGGAAAAGGGGGTCGAAAGGGTCTGGAATACCGATGAGGCGGCTTTCACCCGATGCGGGATCAGCAGGCAATGCATCGCGGATGAAAGCCACGCGGAGGTGAACCGGGTGATGCGCGAGCTCTTCGCGGAGGCAGGGTCCGACCTCGCCAGGACGCTTGCGTCACTTCCGGGCGGCCAGACGGGCGGGGATGAACGCACGCCCGCTGCAACGCCCGCGCAGTCGCCGGTCCCGGGATCGGTGGACGAGACGATCGAAGCAATCCTCAAGGGGAAATGATGAAGCGAATACCGATTGTCGCGTTGGGGCTGATATTGCTGTCGGGTTGTTCGACCAACTCGACGTTCGTCTACAAGCCGGTCGGCTCGGTAGAGGGCTGGACGAGGTTGCCGGTGAAGGTCGCGGTCCTGCCCTTCAAGGACGGCACCGAGGATTTCACGAAGCGCGGAAGCGTGCTCGCCCCGGAAACCCTCTTCTACAACATGGCGAAAGCGGGGATCGGCGGCCAGATGACCGCCCTGACGCCGGACCTGTGGGCGAAGGCCTTTTCCGACGAATTGGCGGCCTCGGGCGGCTTTCAGGCGGTCCGATTCGTTTTCGGCCCCTCCGAACTGGTGGACGAAGAGCTGGCCATCGATGGAACGCTGGAAAAGGCCATCATCGCAGGCGCCTGGACCTCGTCGAACGAATTCGCGATCCGCATGCGGGCCGTGCGTCGTGCGGACAACCGGCCGGTCTGGGAGAAGGAAGTCGCAAGGAGCTGGAAAAATTCAGCCGCCACGCTCTACGAAGGATGCGGCCCGTTCTCGATCCAGTGCATGGTGGACCGGCATCACGCGGATGCGAACCGGGTGATGCAGGGGATGTTCGCGGAGGCAACGGCGGATCTCATGGGGACGCTTGCCGCCACTTCGGGAAGCCGGGGCGGAGCGAAAGAACGGCCACCCGCGGCTTCGCCCAGGCCGGCGTCGTCTCCGGAATCGGTCGATGGGGAGATCGAGCGGATCCTGAAGGACTAGTCCGGCCTGGAGAGCTCGCTTTCGATCATGCAGTCGTCTCGCCAGATGCAGGCGGCCTGGTCGCAATACGACGCCGAGGCCGAGCCGTAGCAATCGAAATTTCCCTCCGACCGCTGGATCGCGCGAATGAGGTCGGCCTTGCCCATGCGGGCGGATTTGATCCCTTTCTCTTTCGCGACCGTGCGCACGTCCTGGATTTTCATCGATCCTCCTGTGAACGGCAGATTGCGTCCTTGCCGGGACGGAAGCCGGGGGACGAAAATGATTGTATGCCAAGTCCCGGAGGGGAGAAATGCCCGTGAAAAAGTTATTGTTCCTGGCGTTCCTGATATCGACGGTGGCCTTCGCCTATGCGGATGCGTTCGAGAAGCCGGCGGCGCTCGCGGGGCGGAAGGAGGTCAAGGCCGCCTTCGACTTCACCGAGGGAAGCGCCAGGGTGCTGCTCACCAAGCTCGAGACCGTCGACGAGACGCGCCGGTCTCTCCTTGCGCAGGGCATCCGGCCGCGCCTCGTCCTGGCCTTCCGGGGCGGCGCCACGCGCCTTGTGCAAACAGACCCGGAGATGATCCGGGACGAAGACCGGGAGATCGCCGCCCGGATCGAAAAGAAGATCGCTGAGCTGGCCCGCTCAGAGGGGGTGGAAGCTCTGGAGCAGTGCGCCGTCGCGATCCGCCTCCAGGGGACGAGTGCGGAGAAGGTGCTCCCGGGGATCAAGGTCGTCGAGAACGGATGGATCTCCCTGATGGCCCTCCAGGCCCGGGGCTACGCCTACATCTATCCCTAGCCGCATCGCCTCCGTGGGCACCGAAATCCTCGGGGAGGATGGCCCATTCGTGACATGATCATTCCCTCCCTTCGGTAACTCGTACCGACGACCCCGGCCAACTGCCTTGCAGCGGTTTGCGCACGCAACCCAGTAAAGGACAAATAGTGGGCCAAGCCGTTCTGATCGGTTATTTCGCCAGACAGGAGGAAGCCCGCAGCGCCCTTCGGGAACTCGCGGGCCGGGGCTATCGACGCGCCGCCCTGATCCACATGGGGACGGACGGCGAGGTCCGGATCAATCGTTCGTGGTACCGGGTGTCGCCGGAAGTCTTGCGGGATCAAGCGCGTCGTCTCGTGTCGGGGGAAACCGCACTGATTCTCGAGGCGCCCGTCGAATCGTTGCAGCGACCGGTGGCATTGCTGCGGGAAAAAGGCGACATCCCTCCGACGCTGTTCATCCTGCACCCCGTGCTCGAGCGGCGGACGGAACCCCGTTCTTCCGGGGGCAGGCTATCCCCGGCGCAGGTTCTTGATCATTCCCGGCGCCATGCCCGGGAGCAGCAGGTGGATCCGAAACCGCCGCATACGGCCGAGCTTCTCCGGCGCATGAAGCTTTCCCGTCAAAGGGTCCGCCGGATCTGTGCGGATCTCGCCGCGGCGAGTCGTCTGGAACAGAAAGCCACGCCGGCCGCCGACTGGATCCTCGACAACGAGTACATCCTGGAGGGGACCGCCCGCGATGTCCTGCTGAACCTCCCCCTGCGTTTTTACCGGCAGCTGCCCACGCTGGCTTCCGATCCCCACCGGGGGCTTCCGTGCATCTACGGGCTGGCCAAAAATATCGTTTCCCACACGGAGATGCGGCTGGACCGGGAGAATATCCTGGCGTTCATCGGCGCTTTCCAGGACGTCCGGCACTTGACGATCGGCGAGCTCTGGGCGATTCCCCAGATGCTGCGCATCGCGCTGGTCGAAAGCATCGAGAGCCTGGCGGTCACCGCGCTTTCGGACCTGCACGAACGACAGCTCGCCGACTTCTGGGCGAACCGCCTGATCGCCGCCAACCGCCGCGATTCCAACCGGCTCTTCGTGATCCTTGCGGAACTTGCGAACGCGGAACCGTCTCCCAGCCCCTATTTCGGGTCGCAGCTGGTCGGCCTGCTCTACGACGAGGCGGCTGTGCTGGCGCCGGTCCGGAGCTGGCTGGAGCGCACTCTCAAGACCCCCCTGCACGACCTGACGCTGCGCGAGCAGAACCGGCAGACCAGCGAGCAGCTGTCCTGCGGGAATGCGTTCACAAGCCTGCGCCGGCTCGCTCTGATGGATTGGCGGAAGATCTTCGAGCAGCTCTGTCGGGTGGAGCACGTGCTCCGCGGCGATCCGTCCGGCGTCTACGCCGGGATGGATTTCGCGACGCGGGACCAGTGCCGGCGCGCGGTCGAAGCGCTTGCCCGGGCTACCGGCATGGCCGAGGAGCGGGTCGCCGAGGCCGCGGTCGCCCAGGCGGCGAAGGCAAAGCAGGAATCGGCGACCGACGAACGGCGCATCCACGTCGGCAGCTGGCTGATCGGGGAAGGACGCGCCGAGCTGGTCCGACAGCTCGGCGGCCGCGAATCGCTTCGTCCCCGGGCATTCGGCTGGATTCGTCGACACCCCGGCGCCGTCTATTCCCTCGGCATCGCCGGTTTCTCGGCGCTGTTCGTTTCCCTGATCCGGGCCTGGTCGGAAGGCCTTCCATGCCTCGTGCTGCTGCTCTTGCTGATTCCGGTCAGCCAGCTGGCGATCGAGGTGGTCAACTATCTGATCACGCGACTCCTGCCGCCCCTGACCTTGCCGAAGATGGATTTCGAGGAATCGGGGATTCCGGATGCGTTTCGCACGCTGGTGGTCGTGCCGATGATGCTCTCGAACCCGGAGACGGTGCGCGCCGAGGTGGAGAAGCTGGAAATCCGTTTCCTGGCGAACAAGGAAGCGAACCTGCTCTTCAGCCTGTTCACCGACTACACCGATTCCGCGACGCCCTCGCGCGACGACGACAGCCGACTGCTCGAGACCGCGGTCGCGAGCCTGTCGGAGCTCAATCGACGCCATGGCGGCGAGCGCTTCTTCCTCTTCCACCGGGAACGCCGCTGGAGCGAATCCGAGCAGAAATACATCGGATGGGAGCGCAAACGCGGGAAGCTCGAGGAACTGAACCGGCTGATCGACGGCACGCGTCCGGTATCCTCCCCGCGCATGGTCTACGTGGGCGAGGCGGATCGCCTGGCGGACGTTCGTTTCGTCATCACCCTGGACAGCGACACCCAGCTGCCGCACGGCGCGGCCCGCAGGATGATCGAGACGCTGGCGCACCCCTTGAACCAGCCCCGCTTCGGCGCGGACGGAAGCATCGAGGCCGGCTCCTACACCATCATCCAGCCGCGGGTGAGCCCGACGCTGCCGAGCACGAGCGCCTCGACCTTCAGCCGGCTGTTCAGCGACGCGGTCGGGATCGATCCCTATACCCAGGCGATCTCGGATGTCTATCAGGATCTGAGCGGCGAGGGCTCCTACCACGGAAAGGGAATCTACGACGTCCGCGCCTTCAGCCGCGTGCTGTCGGAGCGATTCCCCGAGGGAAGAATTCTGAGCCACGACCTGATCGAGGGGGCGCATGTCCGGGTCGGGCTGGCCAGCGATATCGAGCTCTTCGACGAATTTCCGCAGGGCTACCAAAGCTACAGCAGCCGGGCCCATCGCTGGATTCGCGGCGACTGGCAGATCGCCGGGTGGATCTTTCCCCGGGTTCCGGATGCTTCCGGCGGCCGCGTGCGAAACCCGCTCTCCATGCTCGACCGCTGGAAGATCATCGACAATCTTCGGCGCAGCGTCCTGCCCGCCGCGAGCCTCGCGCTGCTCGCGACCTCATGGCTCGTCTCGCCGAAGACCGGCGGAATCGCCTCGATGGTGGTCGGTGTCCAGCTTCTCTTCCACCCGCTGTCGCAGCCCTTCACCATGGCGACCACCCGCAAGGGGCTGGCCTACTTTTCTTTGTCGAAGCTTGGGCACGATCTGCTGCGGGCGACGGCCGACGCCGCCCTGCTGCCCCACCAGGCCTCGGTGGCGCTGGATGCGATCGCCCGGGTCGTCTACCGGCGGCACGTCTCCCGGCGCCACCTGCTGGAGTGGGCGGCCCAGGCAAGCCATCTGAGCGCATCCCGCAGGCAGCCGGTCTTCGTCGCGGCGCTTGCGCCGGGAAGTTTCTTCAGCGTCCTCGTGGCGTTGGCCATCCTGCACTTCATGCCGGCCAGCCTTCCGCAGGCCGCCCCCTGGCTGCTTCTGTGGTTTATCTCCCCCTTGCTGGGCCGGCTCCTGAACCGGCCCAGCAAGGGCGAGCCGGGCCTCACGCTCGGGCTGCCGGAGAGGGATCTTCGCTTCCTTCGGCAGGTCGCAAGGCGGACTTGGCGCTATTTCTCGGCGTTTGTCGACGTCGATTCCTCCTGGCTGCCGCCCGACAACTATCAGGTCTCCCACCAGAGCCGGCTGGCCATGCGCACCAGTCCGACCAATATCGGGCTTTGGATGAGCAGCGTCCTGGGAGCCCACGATTCCGGCTACCTGACGCTCGACCAGGTGGTCGAGACGCTGACCCTCACGATGGAGACCATCGTTCGCCTTGAGCGACACGAAGGCCATCTCCTGAACTGGTACGACATCCGGAGCCTGGCGCCGCTCGAGCCGCGCTACGTCTCTACCGTCGACAGCGGGAACCTGCTGGGCGCCTTGTGGGCGCTGGAGCAGGGGCTTGCCGAGCTGGCGCATGCCCCGCTCCTCGCCGGGAATGCCTTTGCCGGCCTTGCCGATACCCTGGATATCCTGAGCCCGGGCCGGGTGGACGCGCCGCCTTTCACGGAGCTGAATGCGCCGCCTGCCGGAATCGCCGCGCTCCTCGGGCTGCAACGGCGGATGCAGGTCGAGCTGGGGGCCGCCGTTGCAGCCGCGGGCGATGCGCGCTGGGCCGCCGAGCTGGACCGGCAGCTTTCCGCCTGGCGCCGGAACAGCGACAGCTACCTGGGCTGGATGGAAATCCTCGCGGAAAAAAGCGCAGATGCGCTGGCCCCGCTGGGGCCGGACGCGCTCGCCGCCATCCAACGGGATCTTTCGCAGGCGCCCTCCCTCTTCGACCTGGCGCAAGATCGGGTCGGCGCGATCACAATGCTTCGCGCGATGCGCGCCGCATCTCCCGAGGATTGCGCATCGATCCGCCCGTGGATCGACCGGGTGATCGACGCCTTCGCCACGTCGCAGTGGCTGGCCGGGGAAACGCTGGGCAAGCTCGAACGTCTGACCCGCGACATCGCCTTGCTTTCGGCCGGAATGGACATGCGGTTCCTCTACGATCCAAAGCGCAAGCTGTTTGCCATCGGCTACAACGTCTCCGAGGCCCGGCTGGACGTTTCCAGCTACGACCTGCTGGCGAGCGAGGCGCGGCTCGGCAGCTTCGTCGCGATCGCCCGGGGCGACGTTCCCATGGAGCACTGGTTCTCGCTGGGGCGTCCCTACGGAGGCATCGGAAAGCGGCGTGTTCTGCTCAGCTGGACCGGGACGATGTTCGAATACCTGATGCCGCTCCTGTTCCAGCGCTCCTACGGCCACTCGCTCCTGGACAAGGCGGCACGCGAAGCGGTGAAGGTCCAGATCGCCTACGGCCGGCAGCGGCGCGTGCCGTGGGGGATTTCCGAGTCTGCCTATGCCGATCTCGACCTGGCCAAGACCTACCAGTACAAGGCCTTCGGCGTGCCGGCGCTCGGCTTGAAGCGCGGCCTCGAGGAACAGCTGGTCGTGGCGCCCTATGCCACCCTGCTGGCGCTGAACCTGGCGCCGGCCGAGTCCGTGGAGAACCTGAGGCGGCTGGGCGGGCTGGGGCTGCTCGGCGATTACGGCTATTTCGAGGCGATGGATTTCAGCCGGCAAACGCAGCGCGAGGGCCGGCGCGGGGTGGTGGTCGAGGCGTACATGGCCCATCACCAGGGGATGGCGTTCCTGTCGCTGACGAACTTCCTGCACGGCAATCCGTTCCCGCGCCGTTTTCATGCCGACCCGCGGGTGCGTGCGTTCGAGGCGCTCCTTCAGGAACGGATCCCGACGCTCCCGCCGCTGCACCTGATCTCGACGCGGACGGGCGAGCCGCTGCTTCCGGGCGGAGAGCCGGTCGCGCCGGCCGGGACCACCTTCGATACGCCTCATACCGCTACGCCCAGGAGCCTGCTGCTCAGCAACGGACGTTACGGGTTGATGATCACCAACAGCGGCGGCGGATACAGCCGGTGGGGGAACATGGAATTGACCCGCTGGCGATCGGATCCGACCTGCGACGCGGGGGGAATCTTCTGCTACATCCACGAGGCCGATACGGATCGCGTCTGGTCCGCCGGCTATCACCCGGTCGGCGGGAAGGCCGACGGGTATTCCGTCGAATTTGCGCCCGACCGGGCCGTCTTTCGCAGGGAAGACCACGGGATCCACACCGAGACCGAGATCATCGTTTCGCCGGAAGACGATGTGGAAGTCCGCCGGATCACCCTGGTCAACCGCTCCACCCAGGTGCGCCGCCTCAACCTGACCAGCTACGTCGAGCTGTCGATGGCGCCGCACAACGCGGACCGGCAGCACCCGGCCTTCAACAAGCTGTTCATCCGGACCGAGGCGCTCCCGGAGCAGCAGGCGCTCCTGGCCTTTCGGAGGGCGCGCAGCGAAGGCGAGCCGCCGCTGTTCGTGGCGCACTGCCTGACGCTCCATCAGGACGGCGTCGATCTTCCACCGGATAGCGGCTGGCAGTTCGAGACCGACCGGGGGCGGTTCATCGGCCGCGGCCGGACGCCGGCGGATCCCATGGGCGCCGTGCAGGATCTCGGCAACAGCCAGGGGTTCGTCCTCGATCCGATGCTCGGCCTTCGGCGGAGCATCACGCTGGAGCCCGGCCGGCGCGCCCGGCTTTCCCTGGTGCTTGCGGCCGGGGCGACCCGCGAGGCGGTCGTGCCGATGATGAACAAGTACAGCGACCCCCATGCGACCGAGCGCGCCCTGGATTTCGCCTGGCGCTCGGCCCAGCAACAGATGCAGATGCTGCACATCCAGCCCGACGAGGCGCGCCGTTTCCAGCAGCTGGCGAGCCACCTTCTGTTTCCGGGGCACCTCCTGCGCGCACCCCCCGAACGGCTTGAAGAAAACCGGAAGGGGCAGGCCGGGCTGTGGCCCTACGCGATCTCGGGCGACCTGCCGATTGCTCTGGTCACCATTGGCGAGGTCCGGGATATCGGGCTTGTCCGCCAGGTGCTGCAGGCGCACACCTATTGGCGGATGCACGGTTTCTCGACCGACCTGGTCATCCTGAACGAGGAGGCCGGGTCCTACGAACGGCCGCTCCAGGAACGGCTGGAGCAGCTGATCCGGCTCCATGCCCTTTCCGGGGCGACCGACCGGGCTGGGGCGATCTTCCTGATGCAGGTGGCGCAGATCCCGGAGGATGACCTGAAGCTCCTCAAGGCCGCGGCCGGCGTCGTGCTGGTGGCGGCGCGCGGCACGCTGCCCCAGCAGCTGGGAGGGCTGGCGGAAGCGCCCGAGCGACCCGAGACGTTGGTCCGGAGACGTCCTTCCCGGGAGCCCTCGGCCCCGCTTCCCTTCATGGAGCTGGACTACTTCAACAGCCTCGGCGGCTTCACGCGGGACGGTCGCGAATACGCGATCTACCTCGGCCCGGGCACCCACACGCCGGCGCCCTGGGTCAATGTCATCGCCAACCCGACCTTCGGCACGCTGGTCAGCGAAACGGGATCCGGCTTCACCTGGTACGGCAACAGCCAGCGCAATCGCCTGTCTTCCTGGTCGAACGACCCGGTGCTGGACCCGGCGTCGGAGGCGCTCTACATCCGCGACGAGGAGAGCGGCAGCTTCTGGTCGCCGACCGCGGCGCCGATCCGTGAGGAAAGCGCATATCGCGCCCGGCACGGGGCCGGCTACACCGTCTTCGAGCACAACAGCCACGGGATCGAGCAGGAGCTGACCGTTTTCGTCCCCGTGGACGACGAAGGGGGAAAGCCCGTCAAGCTTCAGCGGCTGCGGCTCAAGAACGCTTCTTCCAGAAGGCGCAGCCTCTCGGTCACCTATTACACGGACATGACGCTCGGCGAGAACCGCGAGAGCACGCAGATGCATGTCGCGACCCAATGGGACGAGGAATCCTGCGGGCTGTTCGCACGAAACCGGTACAACCCCGACTACGGCGAGCGGGTGGCCTTCGCGGCGATCACCCCCCGGGCCGAATCGTACGGCGGCGACCGCACCGCCTTCATCGGCCGCAACCGTTCGATGACCGACCCGGCGGGCATGGAACAGACCCGCCTGTCGCAACGGACCGGGGCGGGGCTGGACCCGTGCGCCGTGCTCCGCGTCACCATCGAATTGGCTCCGGGCGAGCAGCGGGACATCCACTGTGTGCTGGGCCAGGCGGGGTCCGCTACGGAGGCCCGGGAGCTGTTGGAAGGCTGTCGCGAGGAGATGGCTTTCGAGAGCGCGTTCGATCGGACCCGGGACTGGTGGAACGCCCTGCTCGGCACGGTCGAAGTGCATACGCCCGAACCGTCCGCCGACCTCCTGGTCAATCGCTGGCTCCTGTACCAGGCGTTGAGCTGCCGCATCTGGGGGCGCTCCGCGTTCTATCAATCCGGCGGCGCGTTCGGCTATCGCGACCAGCTGCAGGACGCCCTGGCCTTTCTCCATGCCCGATCCGGCCTGGCGCGCGACCAGATTCTCCTGGCCGCCGGCCGGCAATTCAGGGAGGGGGATGTCCAGCACTGGTGGCATCCGCCGGGCGGCTCCGGGATCCGATCGCGAATTTCCGACGACCTCCTCTGGCTGCCCCACGCCGTCGCGGCTTACGTAAAGACAACCGGAGATATCGACATCCTTGCGGCCGAGGTGCCTTTTCTCGATGCCCCCGCCCTGGCGGAGGGTCAGAACGAGCAGTTCCTGGCGCCGGATACTTCCCGCGAGCGGGGGACGCTCTTCGACCACTGCCGGCGCGCGGTCGCCCGCGGCTTGACAACCGGCCCCCACGGCCTGCCCCTGATGGGGACGGGCGACTGGAACGACGGGATGAACCGGGTGGGTGCCGGGGGAAAAGGAGAGAGCGTGTGGCTGGGCTGGTTCCTGTGCGACGTGTTGCAGGGGATGGCCGAGCTGTCGGGCCTGGTGCGGCAGCCGGAGCTGGCCGAAATCTACCGTGCGGACCGTCTTGCCCTGATCCGGAGGATCGAGCAGGCGGGGTGGGACGGGGAGTGGTATCTGCGGGGCACCTTCGACGACGGAACCCCGCTCGGCTCCGCGGCCAATGCGGAGGCGCGGATCGATTCGCTGCCGCAGTCGTGGGCCTGGCTTTCCGGCGCCGCCGACCCGGCACGCGCTACCCAGGCGCTGGAGTCGGCCTGGCGACAGCTCGTCCGCGAGGATGAAGGGCTGGTGCTGCTCTTTACGCCTCCCTTCGACCGCTCGGACCCCTCCCCCGGATACATCCAGGGGTATCCGCCCGGCGTGCGCGAGAACGGCGGGCAGTATACCCACGCCGCCCTCTGGATGGCCATGGCCATGGCTCGAAAAGGGGACGGGGAACGTGCGGTCGGGGTGCTGCGCATGCTCAACCCGATCGAGCATGCCCGCGATGCGGCCGCAGTCTGGCACTACGGGATCGAGCCGTACGTGGTCGCGGCCGATGTCTACCGCCTGCCCGGACGGATCGGGCAGGGGGGATGGTCCTGGTACACCGGATCGGCGGCCTGGATGTACCGGGCCTGGGTCGAAGAGGTGCTGGGGCTGAAGGTGCAGGCTGGACAGATGCGGATCGATCCGGTCATTCCCGCGTCCTGGCCGGGCTTCAGCCTTCGCTATCGGCACGGTGAATCGGTGTACGAGGTCCAGGTGGAGAATCCGGACGGCATCGGGCGCGGAATCGGCTGGGTCGAACTCGACGGCCGGCGCCTGTCCGGCGACACGATTCCGCTGGAGCGGGGGCTCGTGATCCACCGCGTCGTCGTCCGGCTTGGCGTAACGCCGCGCGATCCTCATCGGATCCGGGATGTAACCTTTTCCTCCGACGCATTGCCTATGCAGGGCAACAGCGAGTGAACACCAGGAATCCGAAGGGGGAATCATGTCCACGATCGGGAGTATCAACGGAAACCAGCAATCGATCTACCAATGGCTGTCCCAGGCGGCCGGAGGCGCCGTCAGAAAAGGCGACGACGGCGACAACGACGCCACGCGGACGGGCGTTGCGGGTGCTGCGGCAGCGCAAGGAAGCCAGGCCGGCGGTCTCGGGGCCCTGCGTCAGCAGATCCTCTCGGCGGTGTCGGACGCGGTCGGAAAGCTCGACAAGACGAGCAGCCCCCAGGAAGTGGCTTCGGCCATCCAGGGAGCCGTCCAGAACACGCTGAAGCAGAACGGGATCGATCCCGCGCAGTTCCAGCAAGGATCGGGCACCGGCGGAGGGCATCACCACGGCCACGCGCACGGCGGGGGCGGCAAGGGGGGCTCGAAGAACGCGATCGACCAGATCCTTCAGCAGAACGGTTTCGACCCGCAAGCGGTCCGGCAGGCATTTGCAGACCAGACGAATTCGTCGACATCGGATATCCCGGCGGCATCCGCGGTTGACGCCAGCCAGGCGACAGACCTTCTTCAGGTGGCGCAGACCATCGCGAGCGGTTCGGGCGTGGACACGAAGGCGTGATGCGGCGATATGTATTCCGGCTCTGCCTGCCGGTTCTTGCCGCAATTCTGATCGCCGTTCCCCCCGTTATGGCCGGGGGATATCACGTGACCGGCAAGATTCCGGTGGGGGGCACGGGAGGGTGGGATTACCTGGTGGCCGATGCATCGTCGCGTCGGCTATACGTCTCGCACGCAACGCAGGTCGAGGTGATCGACATCGATCACGGCGCGGTCGCCGGGCGGGTGTCCGGCACCGCCGGCGTCCACGGCATCGCCCTCGCGCCCGACCTGGGGCGGGGCTTCACGAGCAACGGGCGCGCGGCAACGGCCACCATCTTCGACTTGAAGACGCTGGCCGTGCTTGGCGAGGTGTCTACCGGGAAAAACCCGGACGCTATCGTCTACGATCCGTCCACGCATCAGGTCTTTACCTTCAACCGGGGCAGCGACGATGCCACCGTTTTCGACGCGGCCAAGGGCGTCGTCACCGGCACGCTCCCGCTCGGCGGGAAGCCGGAATTCGCCGCGGCGGACGGCGAGGGGCACCTATTCGTGAATCTCCAGGACAAGAACATCGTGGCGCGTATCGATTCAAGCGCGAAGGCGATCGATGCCCGATGGCCGCTCGCGCCCGGGGAGGATCCCACCGGCATGGCGATCGACATCCGGAACCATCGGCTGTTCGTCGGCTGCGGAAACAAGCTGATGGCGGTGATGGATTCACGGAACGGGAAGCTGATGACGACGCTGCCGATCGGAACCGGCGTCGACGCCAACGCGTTCGACCCGATAACCGGGCTGGCGTTCAGCTCCGATGGGGATGGAACGCTGATCGTGACCCGTGAGGATTCTCCCGATGCGTTCCATGTCGAAGAAACGGTCGCGACGCAACGCGGCGCCAGAACCATGGCGCTCGATCCGAAAACGCACAAGGTGTTTCTGCCCGTCGCCGAATACGATCCCGCGCCGACTCCCACGAAGGAAAACCCGCGCCCGCGTCCCCCGGTCCGGGCCGGGACATTCGCGATTCTCGTTCTGGAGCCTTAAGGCGCCGGGATCTCCTCGATGGCCTGGTTGCGGGCACGGGAGGAGTACACTGAGGGGCGGGATCGCATGCCGATCCGAAAGGGGGCCCCCATCATGACGATGAAGCCAGGGGATACGCACCGCTCGATCCTCCGGGGCATCGCCCGCCGGGCCATGCTCGAACGCGGGCTGCTGCCCGACTTCTCTCCCGAGGTGCTGGCCGAGCTTGGCGGGATCCTCCCTTTCCCCCTCCCCGCCGATGCGACCGTGCAGGACTTGAGAGCCCTTCCCTGGTGCTCCATCGACAATGACGACTCCCGCGACCTGGACCAGCTCAGCGTCGCCGAGGCGCTTCCCGGGGACGCAGCGAAGCTTCTCGTCGCCATTGCCGACGTCGACGCCCTCGTGAAGCGGGGAGCGCCTCTCGACGACCATGCGCGGCACAACACGACCTCCGTCTACACCGCCGGCGGCATCTTCCCCATGCTCCCCGAGAAGCTCTCGACCGACCTGACGTCCCTCAATCCCGGCGAGGACCGCCGCGCGATCGTCGTCGAGATGGTGATCGCCGGGGACGGTTCCCTCCGTTCCTCCGATATCCGGGCGGCGATCGTCCGGAACCAGGCGAAACTCGCGTACGACAGCCTGGCCGCCTGGCTCGAGGGAACCGGGGTGATGCCCGAAGGAATCGCGGCCGTCGACGGATTGGCCGGGAACCTGATGCTGCAGGACCGCACGGCCCAAAAGATGAAAAGCGTCCGGCAAGCCCACGGCGCCCTGAACCTGGAAACCATCAAGGCGCGCGCGGTGTTCGATGCCGACGACCTGGTGGATCTCGCGGTCGAAAGCCGGAACCGGGCGAAGGACATCATCGAGGATTTCATGATCGGGGCGAACGGCGTGACGGCCCGCTATCTCGCGTCCAGGAATCTTCCCTCGGTCCGGCGAGTCGTCAGAAAGCCGAAGCGCTGGGAGCGGATCGTGGAACTGGCCGCCGAATCGGGCGTCACCCTTCCCGGAGACCCGGATTCGCGGGCGCTGGAAGCGTTCCTCCTGAAAGCGAAGGCATCGGACCCACTTCGCTTTCCCGATCTTTCGCTCTCGATCATCAAGCTGATGGGCGCCGGGGAGTACACGGTCGAGTTCCCGGGGGAACAAGCGGAAGGACACTTCGGGCTTGCGGTCCGGGACTACACCCACTCGACGGCGCCTAATCGCCGTTACCCGGACCTGGTGACCCAGAGGCTGCTGAAAGCCGCGATGTCGGGGACGCCCGTTCCCTACGGCCGGGAGGAGCTGGAGGGGCTCGGGGCTCACTGCACCGAAGAGGAGGATGCGGCCCGGAAAGTGGAGCGGCAGGTCGAAAAATCCGCGGCCGCCTTGCTGGTGGAATCCCGGATCGGGGAGACGTTCGACGCCCTCGTCACCGGCGCCGCCGACAAGGGGACATGGGTCCGCATTCTTCATCCTCCGATCGAGGGGAAATTGGTCGGAGGCTTCGAGGGGGTCGACGTCGGGCACCGGGTTCGCGTGAGGCTGGTGCATACCGATGTGGAACGGGGCTTCATCGATTTCAAGCGGATCGGGTGATTCGTCTTGAAGCCGGATTTTCCTTTCTGGCGGCTCCCCTATAAGGAACTCCTGGAACGGCTTGACGCCGGTCCCGACGGACTGACCGGAGCCGAAGCGACGATCCGACTGGCAAGGTTCGGTCCGAACCTGATCCACGGAGAGCGCAAGCGGGCCCTCGCCCTTCAGTTCCTCGCCAAGTTCAAGAATCCCCTGGTCATCATCCTCCTGGTCGCCAGCGCGCTCTCCGCGTTCACCGGGGACGCGACCAGCTTCTTCATCATCGGCGCTATCGTCCTGGCCAGCGTGACCCTCGACTTCGTCCAGGAATACCGGGCAGGACAGGCCGCGGACCGCCTGCGCCGGTCCGTGGCGGTGCGCGGCCACGTGCTGCGGGACGGCAGGGTCACTGAGATCCCTCTTGCGGAGTTGGTACCGGGCGACGTGACGCTCCTTTCGGCCGGCGACCTGGTTCCCTGCGACGGCCGGTTGCTGGAGGCGAAAGACTTTTTCGTCAACGAGGCGCTGCTGACCGGGGAAGCGTTTCCGGTGGAAAAAATGCCGGCGGATTCGGCTGATGAGACCGAGGTGCTTGCGGCCGGCAACACCGTGCTCATGGGCACCTCGGTGATCAGCGGCACGGCCCGGGTGCTGATGTGCCGCACCGGGCAGGACACCGAGCTCGGCGAGATCGCCGACACGCTGATCGCCAAGGCTCCCCCCACCGACTTCGAGCAGGGAACCCGCCGGTTCGGGCTGCTCATCATGCGGATGACGATCCTGCTCGTCCTGTTCGTCCTGCTGGTCAACGCCTTCTTCCACCGTCCCTGGCTCGAATCGTTCCTGTTCGCCGTGGCCCTTGCGGTAGGGCTGACGCCCGAGCTGCTCCCCATGGTGGTCTCGGTGACGCTGTCGCGGGGCGCGATGCGCATGGCGGCCAGCAAGGTGATCGTCAAGCGTCTTGCGGCGATCCAGAACCTGGGGAGCATGGACGTCTTCTGCACCGACAAGACCGGTACGCTGACCGAGGCGCGCATCCACCTGGAACGCCACCTGGCGCCGTCGGGAAAGGAAAGCGAGCGGGTCCTGGCGCTGGCCTACTACAACAGCTATTTCGAGACCGGGGTGAAGAGCACCCTGGACGACGCCATCCTGGAGCACAAGGAGATCGACGTCAGCGGCTGGAAAAAGATCGACGAAGTGCCGTTCGACTTCGAGCGCCGCCGGATCTCGGTGCTTCTCGAAAACGGTTCCGGCCGGTTGCTGGTGGTCAAGGGGGCGCCCGAAGATGTCCTTCGGCTGTCAGTCGCCTACGAGGTGGACGAGGGGACCGAGCCGCTTCCCATGAACGATGCGGCGCGGGCGAAGATCAATGCGCAATGCGATGCGCTCGGGAACGACGGTTTCCGCGTGCTGGGAATCGCCGTGCGAAACGTGGGGATGGACCATCCCCACGCCGTGGTCGGCGATGAGTCGGAGCTGGTCTTCGCGGGCTTTGCCGCTTTTCTCGATCCCCCCAAGAAAAGCGCCGGCGCGGCGCTCGCCGGACTCGCCTCCGACCGGGTCGCGGTCAAGGTGATTACCGGCGACAACGAGCTGGTGACCCAGCACGTCTTCGCGCAGCTCGGCATTCCCGTGACGGGGGTGCTGACGGGCGCGGAGATCCAGCAGCTGGACGACCCGACACTCGCCGCGCGGGTCGAGCAGGCGAACCTGTTCTGCCGCGTGGCGCCCGCCCAGAAGAACCGGATCATCCTCGCCCTCAAGCGGCGGGGCCATGTCGTGGGGTATCTCGGCGACGGCATCAACGATGCCCCGTCGCTCCATTCCGCCGACGTGGGCATCTCGGTGGACAGCGCGGTGGACGTGGCGAAGGCGGCTGCGGACATGATCCTCATGGAGCAGGACCTGGGGGTGCTCCACGCGGGCGTTTTGGAAGGACGCCGTACCTTCGGCAACATCATGAAGTACATCATGATGGGGACCAGTTCCAATTTCGGCAACATGTTCAGCATGGCCGGCGCCTCGCTCTTTCTTCCCTTCCTGCCGATGCTGCCGGTGCAGATCCTGCTCAACAACCTGCTCTACGACGTCTCCGAGCTGCCCATTCCGCTGGACCGGGTGGATGAAGACTACCTGAGCCATCCCCGCCACTGGGACATGAACTTCATCCGGAACTTCATGCTGTGCATCGGCCCGGTCAGCTCGGTCTTCGATTTCCTCACGTTCTTCGTCATGCTGAAGCTCTTCCATGCCGGGGAGTCGCTGTTCCACACCGGCTGGTTCATCGAGTCGATGGCCACGCAGGTGCTGGTCATCTTCGTCATCCGCACCCGCAGGAACCCCTTCAAGAGCCGCCCCAACCCCTGGCTGATCGCCTGTTCGCTGGCCATGGTGGCGGTAGCCGCCGCGCTGCCGTTCACGTTCGTCGGCAGATATCTCGGGTTCACGGCGCCGCCGGCCCTGTTTTTCCTGGTCCTGGCCGCCATGCTGGTCGCCTATCTCCTGGCCGTGGAAGGGATGAAGCGGTGGTTCTTCCGCCGGTTTGCCGCGGAGTGAACCCGCCGTCCGTTCATTGTGGAACTCTCCGCTTACCTCTGACATTATCTGATTGCGGTGGGTTGGCGAGCCCTCCGGCCGAAATTGACGCCGTAGCGAAACTTATCGACACGGGAGACGATTGGAGACGATGATTCCCCCGCCCTGCCTTGCGACCCTTTCCATCCGATCGTTGCTTCTGCTGATCACACTCGTGGTTGCCCTGCCTGCGGCGGGCCTCATCCTTTATTCGGGGATCCAGTTCCGCAACGCGATGTTCAATGAAGCGAAAAACGATACCGCCAAGCTTGCCGACCGGATCGCCACCGATCAGCAGAACCTGGTCGCCGGCGCCGAACAGTTGATGGCCGCCCTGAGCCTGCTTCCGGAGGTCAGGGGGCGCGATGCCGCCCGTGTCGAGCCGGTCCTTCGGGAGCTGCGCAAGCTGAACCCGATGTATTCGAACATCTTCATCGCGGACCCGAGGGGGACCGTCTGGGCGACGGCTGTTCCGGTCAAGCCCCCTTTCGTCATCGGGGACCGGCGGTACTTCCGGAATGCCCTGGCCAGCGGACGGCTGTCGTCCGGAGAATACGTCGTCAGCCGGGCCACCGCCAGGCCGGCGCTGAACCTGGCCTATCCCTTGAGAAACGTTCATGGTGCGATCGTCGGGGTCATCAGCGTCGGTTTCGTCATCGACCGGTATCGGCAGCTGCCGGAGCAGATGAAGCTGCCTGCAGGGTCCAGCTTCGTGCTCCTCGATCATCGCGGGGTGGTCCTGTCCAGAGCCATCAACCCGGAATCGTTCATCGGCAAACCCTACCCCGAAGATGAATTCATGAAGATGGAGAGGGGGCCGGAATCGGGCACGACTGTGCGAACCTCGATCGGGGGGGACAAGCGGATCATTTCCTACCGGAAGATTCGCCTTCCCGGGGAGCAGAGCCCCTATTTGTACGTCGGGGCCGGAATACCGGTGGCGATGGCTGCGCGCGAGGCCAACAAGGCGCTCACGAAAACCGTGGCGCTGTTCACTTCGTTCCTGGTCCTGGCCTGTTTCGCCGCGGCGCTGATCGGCAAGCGCTCGATCGTGGATCGCTTCAAGCTGCTGGAGGACGCTTCCCAGCGACTCGCAGCCGGCGATCTGCAGGTAAGGGTGTCCGAGCTGGTGGCGGGGGGAGAACTCGGCAGCCTCGGGAAGACGTTCGACGCGATGGCGGAGCAGCTTGCCGTGCGCGAGGCGGAGCGCCTGAAGGCCGAGGCCGAGAAGGATCTCCTGACCGGCCAGCTGATCCAGGCGCACAAGATGGAATCGATCGGGCGGCTGGCCGGCGGGGTGGCCCACGATTTCAACAACCTGCTGACGCCGATCATCGGCTACTCGGAATTGTTGAAGAAAGACCTGAAGGGCGATGAATCGGCGCTCGGAAGGGTCGGAAATATCCTGAGCGCCGCCAACCGGTCCAAGGAGATCGTCCAGCAGCTCTTGAGCTTCAGCCGCAAACAGGTCATGGAGATGAAGATCGTCGACCTCAATCAGGTCGTAAAGGCTTTCCAGGGCATCCTTCGACACACCATTCGCGAGAGCATCGACATCCGCCTCGATCTGACCGAAGAGGGGCTCTGTATCCGCGCGGACGGCAACCAGATCGAGCAGGTCATCATGAACCTGGCCGTCAACGCACAGGATGCCATCGGCGCGCGCGGAAGCATCACCATCGGAACGTCTCCCGTGCGGATCGACGACGAGGATGCGCGCCGGCATCCGGGAGCGCCCCCCGGACGCTACCTGGTGCTGGCGATCACCGACGACGGCTGCGGGATGGCTCCGGAAACGCTCCAGCGGATCTTCGAGCCGTTCTTTACCTCAAAGGGGGTCGGAAAAGGGACCGGACTGGGACTGGCTACCGTGTACGGGATCGTCCGGCAGCACGGAGGGAACATCCGGGTCGAGAGCGAGCCGGGCAAAGGAACGGCGTTCAGATGCTACTTCCCCCTCGTCGACGAGCTGCCGGCAAGCGAACAGCCTGCTATGCACATTCCGGACTTGCCGGCCGGCGATCGACGGACCATCCTTCTGGTGGAAGACAACGAGATGGTCCGGACGCTTGTGAGCGAACTTCTGAAGCGGCAGGGGTTCGACCTGCTGGTGGCGGAAGATCCGAAACAGGCGCTGCAGCTCAGCGAGAACCGATCGCTCGACCTGCTCGTCACCGACGTCGTCATGCCCGGCATGACCGGCCCGGAGCTGCACGCCAGACTGCTTGACCGATATCAGGGACTGAAGGTGCTGTTCATGTCCGGCTACTCCGACAACGTCATTGCGCGGCAGGGGGTGCCGGACGGCGGGATGCAATTCATCCAGAAGCCGTTCTCCATCGACGAGTTCGCGAGAAGGGTCGAGACATCCCTGGCGGAATAGCCGTTCATCCTCCCTGGCGGGTCTGCCGGTCTATACTGTACGTGAAGCCCGGATTGCAGCCGGCGCCGGCCGCAACGAAGGATAATCCCAAGCCCCGGCCGCCGATCAAGCCGGACACGTTCTCCATCATGGTGCTGGGGCGGTAAGTCCGCCCCGGGGGAAACGAATGGATCTCGCGACGGAACTCCGATTCGGATTGCGGACGCTGGGGCGCCACAAGGTCCGAAGCACGCTCTCGATCCTGGGGATCTGCATCGGGGTGGGCGCCTTCATCTGCAGCGTGGCCATCGGCCGGGGAGCCTCTGCCCGGATCGACGAGCAGGTCCGGAACCTGAGCGACGACCTTATCCAGATCGAGGCCGGGTCACGGAACGTCAACGGGGTCCGGAGCGGCTCGCATGGCGAGACAAGCCTCACGTATAAAGACGTGCGGGCGATCGAGCAGCAGATTCCGCTCGTGATGTATGTTTCCCCGAACGTGGACATGCGGGTGCAGGTGGTCTACCAGAACCAGAACTGGGGGACGCAGGTGCGCGGCGTGTCGCCGGAGTATCTGGAGATCCAGCGGTGGCCGGTCGCCGGCGGCGCTGCCTTTACCGCGGCTCAGGTGACGTATGATGCGAAAGTCTGCCTGCTGGGCCAGACATTGGCGACGACGCTGTTCGCCACGGAGGACCCTGTCGGGCGGATCGTCCGCGTGCAAGGGATTCCGTGCAAGGTCGCCGGCGTCCTCGCAGTCAAGGGGTCTTCACCGAGCGGCCAGGATCGGGACGACGTTCTTTTGATGCCTTTCACGACGGTCATGAAGAAACTGCGGGGGGTCACGTATCTCGACGACATCTTCTGTTCGGCGATCACGCCGGAAGATGTGCCGGATGCGGAAAAGGAAATCGCCTCGCTGATGCGGGAACGGCATCGGATCCAGAATGGGCAAGAGGACGATTTCAACTTGCGCCACACCTCGGAGATCGCGAAGGCCCGCGCCGAGACCCAGCATACGATGACGATTCTCCTGGGGTGCATCGCGGCGGTTGCGCTCGTGGTCGCCGGGATCGGGATCATGAACATCATGCTGGTCTCCGTGGCGGAACGCACGCGGGAGATCGGCATCCGGATGGCGGTCGGGGCGCGCGGCCGGGACATCCTCGTCCAGTTCCTGCTCGAATCCGTAATCCTGTCGGTGATCGGGGGGGTGATCGGAACAGGATTGGGGGTCGCCGGGGCGTTCGGCATCGCCTCCGCATCGGGGTGGCTGGTGCAGGTCCGGCCCGATGCGATCGTCGTCGGATTCGGGTTTTCAGGCGCGGTGGGCATCTTTTTCGGCATCTACCCCGCCCAGCGCGCCTCGCTTCTCGACCCCATCGAGGCGCTTCGCAGTTAGAAGGGCAATATGATTCCGAAGTCATCTTTTCGATGTCGATCGCCGGCCCTTTATACCCGGTGCGCCCGACCCCTCGGCGCTTCGCAGGCCTTCCGCCGCCATCCTGGCGGCTCTTCCTCGCGATTCGCTCGGCGGCCTGCTCCGTGTTCGACCCCCTCCATGAGCACCATGCTCCATTGAAAAAGCCCCAAGCGCGTGCGCTTGGGGCTTTGGGTATCGCATGGTGCCGGAGGAGGGGGTCGAACCCTCATGTCCTTGCGGACACGGGATTTTGAGTCCCGCGCGTCTGCCAGTTCCACCACTCCGGCGGAGAGGTCGAATAGTAACACAAAATCGGCTAATGTTGACGGCTTCTCCCGCCGATAAGTAACTGACCAGGGGGTTCAAGGGATCCGATGGCGTTGTCGCAAAAGCTGTCCTTCTTACCGAGCGCTTACCAGCGCGTCCGCACGCTTCTGGGCAACGGCTCCCCGGCGGACGATTCCGCAGGGGACGGCCGCTTCCCCGGCGAGCAGGGAGAGCTGGCCGGCCGGCTGATCTCGCTCATGAACAACGTGCCGGGCGCGGTCTACCGGGGGAGGCCCGACTGGTCGATCTCGATGATCTCGGCCGACGTCAGGCGGATGACCGGGTACTCGGCCGCCGATTTCCTCTCGGGTGCGCTCTCCTGGAAATCGTTGATCCACCCAGAAGATCAGGCCGGACTCCTAGCCATCTTCCGCGAATCGGTGCGGAAGCGCAAAAAAGTGCTGCGCGTCGAATACCGGATCCGCCACGAAGACGGCCGCTACGTATGGATCGCCGACCGCCGGCAGCACGTCTACGACGCCGACGGGAGCTTCCTCTACGTCGACGGCCTCCTCCTCGACATCAACCGCCGGAAGAAATACGAGGAACAGCTTCGGCTGACGCAGTTTGCCGTCGATCATTCCGGCGACATCGCCTACTGGATCGATCGGTCGGGACGAATCCTCTATGTGAACGAGATGGCCTGCCGGGCGCTGGGCTACTCGCGCGACGAGCTGCTGTCGATGACCATCCACGACATCAATCCGCAGTTCCCGGCCGCCAGGTGGGGCGAGCATTGGGACCGTCTCCGGAAAGAGAAGCACCTCATCCTCGAAACCTCCCACCAGGCGAAGGACGGCCGGCTCATCCCCCTCGAGGTCACCGCGAATCACGTCTCGTTCGACGGTCACGAATACAATTGCGCGTCGGCGCGCGACATCTCTCTTCGCCTCGAGGCGCAGGAGGAGAGCCGGGCGCTCGAGGCGCAGCTGATCCAGTCCCAGAAGATGGAGGCGATCGGCCTCCTGGCGGGGGGGATCGCGCACGATTTCAACAACCTGCTCACGGGGATCATGGGGTACGCCAATCTGCTGTTGCAAAGCGAATCCCGGGACCCCGAGACGCTCAAGGCGGCCGGCGTCATCCAGGGGGCGGCCGAGCGGGCGTCGCGGCTGACCGCCCAGCTTCTCGGCTTTGCCCGCAAGGGGAAGCACCGTGCCGTTTCCGTCGACCTGCACAAGATGATCGGGAGCGTCATCGGCCTGCTCGACCGGACGCTCGACAAGAAGGTCACCATCGTGTCGCGCTTCGAGACCGAACCGCTGCCGACGGTCGGCGATCCCTCCCAGCTCGAGCAGGTGTTGATGAACCTGGCGATGAACGCGTGCGACGCGATGCCCGAGGGCGGCGAGCTGCGATTTTACACCGAGCGCGTCGCGTTCGACGACGCCTGGTGCCGAATGCACCGGGGCGCCCGGCCCGGGCAATATGCCGCGTTCTACGTCGGCGACACCGGGACCGGCATCGCCCCCGACCTGATCGGCAAGATCTTCGACCCGTTCTTCACGACCAAGGAGCCGGGCAAGGGGACCGGGCTCGGTCTGTCCATGGTGTTCGGGATCGTCAAGAACCACGGCGGCTACATCGACGTCGACAGCCGCCCCGGCTGCGGCGCCGTCTTCAGGGTCTACCTGCCGCTTTCCGACGAAGTCGAGGAAGCGCCCGAGGAGCGGGTGCCGTTCCGGTTCGTGCCGGGCTCGGCCAGCGGGAAGATCCTTTTGATCGACGACCAGGAAGAGGTGCGCGATGTCTGCAGCGCGATGCTGTCGACACTCGGCTACACCGTGGTGACGGCGGTCGATGGTGTCGATGGGGTCGAGACCTATTCCCGGATCGGGCACGACGTCGACCTCGTGGTCATCGACATGGTGATGCCCAATCTCTCCGGGCGCGATTGCTTCCGGCAGATTCGCGATATCCGGCCTGACGTCCGCGCCGTCCTCTCGACCGGCTACAGCCTCGACGGCGTCGTTGAAGAAACGCTGCGCGAGGGGATCCTGGGCTTCATCCAGAAACCGTATCGGCTCGAGCAGCTTGCCCGGGTTGTCGAAGAGGCGCTCGCCGCGCCACTGGAAAAAAGGGGCTGAACGGGGGAGAATGGGGACGCCATGACGCCCCCCCAGTTGCCCGCGACCAAGATCGTCTGCACCATCGGACCGGCCAGTGCCTCACCGGCCGTCATCGCCGGCCTGGTCTCTTCGGGCATGTCGGTTGCCCGCCTCAACTTCTCGCACGGCACCCAGCAGGATCATGCCAAGGTGGTTTCCATGGTCCGAAAGGAAGCGCGCCGCCAAGGCCGCTTCGTTGCCGTCCTGCAGGACCTGCAGGGGCCCAAGATCCGGCTCGGCGTTTTTGCCGCCGGGCGCGTGGTGCTCCCGACGGGCGCCCCCTTCACCCTGACGACCGAAGCGGTGTCCGGCGATGCCTCGATCGCCTCCGTGTCCCACCGCGGTTTCCCGGGCGATGTCCGGGTGGGCGACGAGGTCCGGATCAACGACGGGCTCGTCCGGCTCAAGGTCCGCGGAATCAAGGAACAGCGTGTGATGTGCACGGTGATCGAGGGGGGAGAGATCGGCGACCGGAAGGGGATCAACCTGCCCGGCCGCGACGTGTCGCTCCCCTCGCTGACCCGGAAGGATGTCGCCGATCTCGCCTTCGGACTTGCGCTTGGCATCGACTCTGTCGCGCTGTCGTTCGTCCGGACCGCCGCCGATATCGCCGGCCTGAAGAAAAGGATTCGCGCTGCGGGGAAGGATACCCCCGTCATCGCGAAGCTCGAGAAGGCCCAGGCGATCGCCAATCTGGCGTCGATCCTCTCCGTGGCCGACGGCATCCTCGTGGCGCGAGGCGACCTGGGGGTCGAGACCGAGCTGTCCGAGCTGCCCATGCTGCAGAAGCGCATCCTGCAGGAGGCGTCGCGGGCCGGGGTGGTCGCGATCACCGCAACCCAGATGCTCGAATCGATGACGCACAACCCGATGCCCACACGCGCCGAGGTGTCCGATGTCGCCAACGCGGTGCTCGACGGGACCGATGCCGTGATGCTCTCGGGCGAAACGGCGTCCGGCGATTTTCCGGTCGAGGCCGCAGCCATGATGCGCAAGGTGGCGCTTTCAGCCGAAGCGGAACGGTCGCCGGTTCCCGCCGATCTCTCCGAGGCGCTCGGGATTCCGGGCGTCGTGGCCGAGGCGGCTTGCCGGGCGGCAATCAAGGCGTGCGCCCGCCGGATCGTCGTGTTCACCCGGTCGGGTCTGACCGCCCGCATCCTGTCGAAGTTCCGTCCGTCGACGCCGGTCGTCGCCTTCACCGCATTCGAGCCGGCCGCATGCCGGATGGCGCTCTACCGGGGGGTCGAGCCGTTCCTGCTCCCCGAGACCGAGACCCTGGGCGCCGACCGGGTGGTCGATCTGACGGTCGCTTTCCTCCTGTCGCGCCGGCTGATCGCCCGCGGCGACCGGCTGGTGTTCGTCTACGGTTCCAGCGGCGGGCATTGCGACAAGATGCGCGTGGTCCAGGCATGAACGATAAACGGAGGGCAGCGTGAACCTGATCGACATCCTCATCGCGGCATTCTGCATCGGTTTTGCGGTTTCGGGGCTACTCAACGGGTTGGTCCGCCAGGCGGCGGGCTGGGCCGGGCTGATCCTGGGGCACCTGGCGGGGCTGAAATTCGGCGGGGTCGTCCAGCGTATGCTCGGGTTCGAATTCTCGCGCGCCGAGACGGTCGCCTACCTGGTGACCTTCCTGGCGGTCTATATCGCGGTGCGCGTCGTGGGGTCGATGGCCGAGCGCCGCGTGCGCGGGTCGAAACTCTCGGGGGCCGACCGGCTCACGGGTGGGGCGGCGGGGCTGCTCAAGGGCCTCCTGCTGTCCATCCTGCTGGTGTTCCTGCTGGTGTCGCTGCTGCCCAGGGACACCCAGTATCTGCGCAACTCGAAACTGACCCCCAAGATCGTCGTCGCCGCGCGATGGATGGCGCCCGCATTTCCCGACAAGGTGCGCGAAGCGTTCATGGAAAAGCTGCGCTAGCGACGTCTGCCGGTTACTTGAACGCCTCGGCCAGGAACAGCTTCATCGCCTCCCAGGAGCGCTTGTCGGCCTTCTCGTTGTAGACCGCCCCGTCGAGCTTGTACCGGTCGACGCCCGGGTTCGTGAAGCTGTGCTTCGCACCCCCATAGAGAACGACCTGCCAGTCGGTCCCGGCGTTCCGCATCTCGTCCTCGAAAGCGCTCACCTGGGCCGGGGGCACGAACGGGTCGTCCCCGCCCGCCAGCACGAGAACCTTCCCCTTGATGTTCTTCGCATCCTCGGGATGCGCCGTCTGCAGTCCGCCATGGAAACTCACCACGCCGCGCACGGGGGCCCCGCTGCGGGCGAGCTCGAGCACGGTGGTCCCGCCGAAGCAGTAGCCGATGGCCGCGATCCGCTTCGGATCGACGCGGGGGTCCTTTCGCAGGACGTTCAGCGCTTCGTTGATGCGCGCGCGCATCAGGGCGGGGTCCTGCTTGAACTGGCCGGAAAGCTCGCCGGCCCGCTTGGCGTCGTCCGTCACGACGCCCTTGCCGTACATGTCGACCGCGAGCGCGACATACCCCAGCGCCGCGACCATATCTGCCCGGTGGTCCGCATAGGCGTTGCGGCCCCACCACTCGTGCACGACCAGCACGCCGGGTCGCCTGCCCTTGACGGCGTCGTTCCAGGCGAGGTGCCCTTCGAGCACCGCATCCCCCTGCTTGTAGGCGATCCGCTTGCCCTTGACGGCCGCGCTACCGGCGGTCGCAAGGGTCATGACGAGCATCAGCGCAACGAAATATCGCATGGTTTCCTCCGTGACAACCCGGTTTACGACTTCGATGCCCGGGATCGGGAAGGGATTCCCGTTTTCCGGACGGAAAGCGCCTCGGCCATGACGCGGCACACCTCGGCGTCGGACACCTGGTCGAATTCGCGGTAAAGTTGGCCGACAGCGTGGAAAAGGGGAGGGGTCTCGAGGACAATCATCTCGTCGGCCTCGCGTGCGATCGCTGCCGCCGTATCCGGTGGCGCGCCCGGGACGGCCACGACGACCCGGGCGGCCCCGCCCGCTTTCGCGACAGCGATCGCGGCCCGCATCGTGGCGCCGGTCGCGAGCCCGTCATCGACGAGGAGGACAATCCGACCCGATAGCGCCAGCGGCGGCTGGTCGCCACGGTAGGCCCGCTCGCGTCGCACGATCTCGGCCTGTTCGACCCGGGCGACTTCCTCGATCTGGCGATCGGTGATGCCCAAGGGCCGGATCACCTGCCGGTTCAACACCCGGATTCCGCCCGGGCCGATCGCCCCCATCGCCAGCTCCTCCTGCCCGGGTGCCCCCAGCTTTCGGACGACGAGCACGTCGAGCGGTGCCGCCAGCGCCCGGGCGATCTCGTCCGCGACGATGACGCCGCCCCGGGGGAGGGCGGCCACGAGCAGCCCCGCCTGCCCGACAAGATGGATCAACTTTTCGGCCAGCTTTCTCCCCGCATCACGACGGTCCCGGAAACGCGGCATGATCTTCCCCTCAACGAGTTAGATGCCGGGAGGAAGCGCGAGTGTCCCGTCGCGCGAATAAAAAAAGGGCCGCGGTCGGTTGCCCCGCGGCCCCTCTTGTCCATGCCCGCGGACGGGCGGGTTATTTTGCGTGTCGGATCGCCTTCTGCGACGTCTTGATCGCGCACAGGTCCGCGCACATCGTGCAGGTGGTGTCGTCGGTGGTGGGCATCGTGCCGCCCCGCATCTCGCGCGCCATGTCGGGGTCGATCGACAGCTCGATCTGGGCTTTCCAGTCGAGACGCTGCCGCGCGTCGGCCATCTTGTTGTCCCAGTCGATCGCGCCGGGGATGCCGCGAGCGATGTCGGCCGCGTGCCCGGCGATGCGGGAGGCGATGACGCCGGTGCGGACGTCCTCGAGCGGCGGGAGCCGCAAATGTTCGGAGGGCGTGACGTAGCAGAGGAAGTCGGCGCCGTGCCAGGCGGCGATTGCGCCGCCGATGGCCGCGGTGATGTGGTCGTAGCCCGGGGCGACGTCGGTGACGAGCGGCCCGAGGACGTAGAAGGGCGCCCCGTGGCACAGCCGCTTCTGAAGCTGCATGTTGGTGACGATCTGGTTGAGGGGGACGTGTCCCGGCCCCTCGATCATCACCTGGACGTCGCGCGCCCACGCCCGCTCGGTCAGCTCGCCCAGGGTGGACAGCTCGTGGATCTGCGCCCGGTCGGTCGCGTCGGAGAGGCAGCCGGGGCGCAGCCCGTCTCCCAGGGATAGCGTGATGTCGTATTCCCGGCACAGGTCGAGCAGCCGGTCGTACTGCTCGTAAAACGGATTTTCCTTGCCGTTGACGTCCATCCACTCGGCGAGCAGCGATCCGCCGCGGGAGACGATGTCGAGCCGACGGCCTTCGCGTTGGAGCCGCTCGATCGTGGCGCGCGTGACGCCGCAGTGGATCGTCATGAAGTCGACGCCGTCCTCGGCCTGCTTCTCGACTCCCTTGAAGAAATCGTCGGCGGTCAGCTCGACCCAAGATTTCTTCGACAGGATGCCGTCGGAGGCGGCCTGGTAGATCGGGACCGTCCCGATCATCACGGGGCAGTCGGCCAGAATCGCCCGGCGGATCTCGTCGATCGGCCCGCCGGTCGAGAGATCCATCACGGCGTCCGCGCCGGCCGCCACGGCCACCCGCATCTTTTCGAGCTCGAGGGCGACGTCGGCCCGGTCGCGGGACGAACCGATGTTGGCGTTGACCTTGACCTTGAGCCCTTCGCCTACGGCGATCGGCGCGATCGGGCGCCGCCTTATGTTTTTAGGGATGACGACTTTCCCCTCCGCGACCTTGCGGCGGAGCATCTCGGGGTCGACGTTTTCGCGCTGCGCCGCCGCGAGGATTTCTGGAACCGGCTTTCCGTTGCGTGCGCGGTGCATGAGAGTCATGGGGTACCTTCCTTATTCGTCGGTAAGAAGCAGGAGCAAATTTCGAACGGCGGCGGCCGGATCGGGCGCCGCCATGACTTCCGTGATCAGGGCGACGCCGTACGCGCCCGCGTTCAATGTTTCCGAAATCTGCGCCGCGCCGATGCCGCCCAGGGCGAACACCGGCAGACGGGTCGCGCGGCATGCCGCGTCCAGCGCCGACAGTCCGACGGGGGCGCCGTACGCCGCCTTCGAGGCGGTGAAGAAGACCGGACCGAAGGTAACGAAGTCGGCGCCGCCGTCCTCGGCGGCCCGAAGCTCGCAATGCGAATGCGTCGAGCAGCCGATCAGGGCGCCCGGGCCGAGCAGCCGCCGCGCCTCGGCCGGCGGGATCGAGGCCGCCCCCAGGTGGACGCCGTCGGCGCCGACCGCCATCGCGATGTCGACGCGGTCGTTGACCAGGAGTGTCGCGCCGTACCGGCCGGTCAGCGTCCGCATCCGATCGGCGAGCCGGATCAGCGCGCGTGCGCCCAGATCCTTCTCGCGAAGCTGGACGCAGCGGAGGCCCCCGTCGAGCGCGCTCTCGACCGCCCGGAGCAGGTCGCCTTCGGGCGCCGCTTTCCGGTCAGTGACCAGGCAGAGACGAAAGCCGGCGCGCCGCATGCCCGGGCTAGAAAAACATTCCGTCGAGCGGCGACGAGGCGGTCGCGTACAGCTTCTTCGGGATCCGCCCGGAGAGGAGGGCCTTGCGCCCGGCTGAAACCGCCTCGCGCATCGCTTCGGCCATCATCACGGGATCCTTCGCCGAGGCGATCGCCGTATTCATCAGGATACCATCACAGCCGAGCTCCAGCGCGACGGCCGCGTCTGAGGCAGTCCCCACGCCGGCGTCGACGATGACCGGCACTTTGACCGTTTCGAGGATGATCTTGAGGTTGAACGGGTTGCGGATGCCCAGCCCGGATCCGATCGGCGCGGCGAGCGGCATGACGGCCGCGCAGCCGGCATCCTCGAGCTTTCGTGCGGTTATGGGGTCGTCGTTCGTGTACGGCAAAACGACGAACCCTTCCCGGACCAGGACCCGGGCCGCTTCGAGCAGCGCCTCGACGTCGGGGAAAAGCGTTTTCTCGTCGCCCAGCACCTCGAGCTTGACCATGTTCGACATGCCCGCCTCGCGTGCCAGCATGCAGGTCCGGATGGCGTCGTCCGCGGTGAAGCAGCCGGCCGTATTGGGCAACAGCGTGTATTTCTTCAGGTCGATGTGGTCGAGCAGCGACGCCTTGCCCCGGTCGAGCTCGACGCGGCGAACCGCGACGGTGACAATCTCGGCGCCCGACGCTTCAAGCGCCCGGACCATGGTCTGATTGTTCGGATATTTCCCGGTCCCGACCAGCAGCCGCGAACCGAACGTCTTTCCACCGATGACCAATGGCTTGTCCATTTGCTTCAACCACCTCCCACGAATGTGACGATCTCGATCCGGTCTCCGTCGGCCAGCGCCGTCGTCCCGTAATCGCTTTTGCGAATGATGGCCCGGTTGCGTTCGACGGCGACCCGGGTCGCGGGCAGCGACAGCGAAGCGACCAGCGACAGGACGGTCGCGCCCGCTTCGACCGCGCGCGGCTCGCCGTTGAGCACGATCTCCATATTCATTTCCTCTCGCATCGGACTAGAAAAACAGATCGCGCTCGCCCGAAAGGATGCGAGAAAGCTTCCGCCCGAACTCGGCTTCGAGCGGGGCGCCCGACATTTCGCCGCGCCCGGACTCGACCGCGTCGAGGCACGCCTTCCGGAGCGCCGGGTCTTCGGCCGACGTACCGAACTCGGCCAGCGTCAGCAGCGCGTTGGGCAGACAGAAGCCGCGGATCTCGCCGCGGGTCGCCATCCCGGTGAACGTCCGTCCGGTCCGCGCGCTCCGGTAGCAGCTCGTGCACAGCGAGGGGAGATAGCCGCGGTCCAGGACCACGCGAAGCATCGTCTCGATGGGGCGGGTATCGCCGACGACGAACTGCTCGGATGCCGCCTTCCGCTCTCCCGCGACGTAGCCGCCGGGATCGACCTTGGAGCCGGCACTGATCTGGGAAGCGCCGATGTCGAGCGTCCGCTCGCGCAGCGCGGCCGGCTCGCGGGTAGAGACGACGACGCCCGCGGAGGGGACGCAGAGCCGGTAGAGGATGACGGCCTTTTCGAAATCCGCGTCGGAGACGGGGCAGGGAGCGGCGGCGAGCGCCGACCCGAACGCCTCCTTGAAGCGAGGGACCGAGATCGTGTGCGGGAAAGCCCCGAATTTGTCCAGCAGGTGCTCGGCGTGGCGGATCGCGGCTAGCACTTCGAACCGGAAATCGTAAAGCCCCAGCAGCGGCCCGATCCCGACGTCCTCGAACCCGGCTTCGAACGCCCGGTCCATGACGGTGAGCCTCCATGCGTAATCGGCCTTGGGGCCCGACGGGTGCATGACCTTGTACGTCTCCGGGTGGTACGTCTCCTGGAAGACCTGGAAAACGCCCGCGCCCGCGGCCTTGAGCTCGCGGAGCTGCTCGACGGCCATCGGCGCGGCGTTGACGTGCAGGATGCGCATGCCGGTGTCGCGATAGATCGTCCGCAGGACGTCGCACAGGTAATCGATCTGCGTTCTCGCCGGGTGCTCCCCGGTGACGAGCAGCAGCCGGCGGAACCCCTTCTTCACGAGGAAGGCCGCCTCGGCCGCAGCCTGGGCGGGGGTCAGAGATACCCGTTTCTCGCGCAGGTTGTCGCGGCGGAACCCGCAATAGAGGCAGTTGTTGCCGCAGTGGTTCGAAAGGTAGAGCGGGGCGAAGAGGACGACCCGCCGGCCGAATACCGCCTGGCGGATGCGGCCCGCGGTCCTTGCGGCGGCCTCCCAGGTCGGGATGTCGTCGGTCGCGAGCAGCCGGGCCGCCTCGGTGCAGGCGAGTCGCCGCCCAGGCGAAAGCGATTCGAGGAGTGCGAGCGCTTCGGTGCGCGCGTAAGGGGGAGACGAGGCCAGCAGCGTCGAGACGGCATCGGCGTCGACCGGCAAGGGCATGGCGCCGGACGGGCAGTTCGGGGGGTTCATGGGGGGCACGACCTTCCTTCGAAAATGAAAAAACCGCGCGCCATGGAATACGGTTTGCGGTTCGTCGAAGGACCACGCTCCCTAACGCCGGCATTATCCGGATCAGGTTCGACGGGTTGCCCGCGCGCGACTGGCGAAAACGGCGCGCGGACTCTCAGCAAAAGCACCCCTGGCGGTTATGGCGGGAGAGCATATTCCCATGTGTCCCGCTTGTCAATGGGGGCGGTTGTTGCCGCCGGCCGGCAGGGGTTATAGTCGATATATGGGAAGCGTCGGACGAAAAGACAGGACGGGAAGGTGGGCCGGGCGCGGCGCGGCGGCGCTGTTCCTGCTGCTGGCGGCCGGGTGCGCCCCCGCGTCCCGGACGCTGGTGAGCGCGGGGGGCGACGTCCGCGCGTGTCCCCCCCGCGAGGAAAGCGCATGCATCGCAGGAGCGCGGGCGGCGGGCTACGTCGAGCAGGAGCAGATCGGCGTGGTCGGCATCACGGTCGCCGAATCGGCCGAGCCGGGGAAGGGGTTGAGGATCCTCAAGGTGGTGCCGGGGTCACCGGCCGCCGCGTCCGGGGTCGCGGCGGGAGATTACCTGGTGCGGATCAAGGGGCAGCCGGTGCGGGGCAGGCGCGAGGCGCGGATGCTCATGTTCGGCCGGGCCGGCACGAAGGTGGAATTCACGGTGCGGCGGGGAATTCGGGTCGAGACGGTGAAGGTGGAACGCGTGCCCGCCGGGAAGATGGGCGGTCAGGGGAGGTGAATCTCTCCGCCGTCGCGGTCGAGCGTGTTCAGGTAAAGCTGGACCAGTTTGTTGAGCGGCTCGCGGAAGAGAGCGGTTTCCCAGGCGCGCCGGGCGTCGTTCTTCCGCCCGAGCAGATAGTTGATGATTCCCTCCTGCACGAGCGCGGTCACGTTCTCGGGATGCTCGGCGATGACGCGGCCCGTTTCGACGAGCGCGTCCTCGAGGCGTCCCGCCTCCCGGAGGGCGGTCGCCAGCCGGATGCGCAGGTCGGGGAATCCCGGCGCGACCGTCAGCGCCTGCCGATATTCCCGGATGGCGTCGTCGTGCTGGCCGAGCGCCATGTATAGTTCTCCGAGCTCGGCGTGCAGGTTCGCGATCCTGCCGCGGAAAAGGTTGCCTTGGGCGGACGGCTCCTCGGCGGGCGCCGAAATGGAGGCGTTGGCGCGGCGGTAGGCATCCTTTGCCTCCTCGTAGCGCCCCAACTCGTTGAGCGTGATCGAGAGCGACAGCAGCGCCTCGGTGTAGGAGGGGTTGAGGACGAGCGCCTGCTCGAAGCATGCGATCGCCCGTTCGAAGTCGCCCCACTGGTGGTGGATGAGCCCCAAAGTGTGATGGAGGTCGGCGTAGGCGGCGCCCCCGTCGACGGCCTCCCGCAGCAGCCGCTCTGCGCGCGGGAAATCCTTCTCTTCGAAGGCGCGCTTTCCCATCATGATCAGGGTGGACAGGTCGCTGCTCATTTCTTGCCTCCCGGGAAGGCGGGGAACCGCTTGGCGAGGTCGGCGCGGATCGTCGCGGCGTCGGAGGATTTCCCCTGCCGGTCGAGTGCATCGGCCTGGAGCGAGAGGAGTACCGGCGTCGCGGGGACGTCGGGATAATCGGCCGCAGCCCGCATGGCGCGCAACGCGGCGCTTTCGGGGAGCTTCCGCTTCAGGTAATGCCGGACGACCAGCACCTCGTGCTCGGCGAGACGGCCACGCAGCGTCCGGATCTGCCCGCTCGCGACGGCGGCACGCGGCCCGGCCGGCTCCTTCTGCAGGAACTGCCCGTAGGCGCGGATCGCCTCGACGGTCTTGACCTGGTCGCGGCCGGGATCGGCCGCTTCGCGGCCCAGCAGCTCGCCTTTCCGGTAGAGGGCGTATGGGACGTTGTCGTCGGAAGGGTAGAGCCGCAGGAAATCGTCGAACGCGGCCTCGGCCTCGATGTCGTCGCCCCGTTCCATGCGGGCGTCGGCCAGGCAGAGCTGCGCGCGGGAGGCGATCGGCGAAGCGGGGTATTTCTCGAGCATGACCTGGAAATGCTCGGCCGCGGCCCGGTAAGATTTTTGAGAATAAAAGCGGCTCCCCCGCGCGAAGATCTCGGCGTCGGGCAGCTTGGTCTGGCGGGTGATCTTTTCGGAGCAGCCGGCCTGGGCGAAAACGAGCAGAGCCAGGAGCGGCGTGAAGACGGCGAGGAAGTGCGTTCGGCGCATGGGCTGACGGTAGTATAGCCATGGCGGATTGTCAACGTTCCGCCCCGCGTCATCCTTGACAATTCCCACTGATAACAAATAACTTGAATAAAGTAGTTGATATCGGCTGACCTGGGGGGAATTCCACGCAATGAGGATCGAACTGGTCTCTGGAGATATCGTCCGCCGGAAGGCGGACCTGCTGGCCTTGGGACTCTTCGAGGGAGCGAAAAAAACGTCCGGCGCTTCTGCGACGATCGACACCGCGTTGGGCGGCGCCGTCTCGGCTGCGATCGCCGACGGCGACTTCAAGGGCGAACTCGGCGAGACGCTGCTGATGAGGCCCGGGAAGGGGATCGCCTCCCCCCGGCTGCTTCTCGTCGGGCTGGGGAGGAAGGACCGTTTCACAGCCGACCACGTGCGACAGGCGATGCTGCCCATCCTGCGGGCAGCGAAGAAATGCAAGGCGAAAACGGTCGCGACGCTCCTCAACGGCGCGGGGGAGGGCGGGGTCGATCCCGCATCCTGCGCACGGTTCACTGCTCTGGGGGCTGTCCTTTCGGCGTACGAATACGACCTTTACAAGCCCGAGAAGGCGCACCGGGTCGAGCGGCTGGTCGTCGTCGCTTCCGATGCGAAGACGGTGTCCGCCGCGTCGGCGGCGCTGGAGAAGGGCGTCCTTCTCGGCGAATCGATCAACTGGGGGCGTGACCTCGTCGCCGCCCCGCCTGCCGACATGCGGCCGGATGACCTCGCCCGCGCGGCGAAAACGCTCGCCGGCGGCAAGGTGAGCGTGACGGTCCACGGACGGAAAGAGCTCGAGAAGATGAAGGCGGGCGGCATCCTGGCGGTCGGCCGTGGCAGCGAGATCCCCCCGCGCCTGATCGTCGCCGAGTACCGGGGAGGGAAGAAGGGGGCGCCCTGGATCGCCCTGGTCGGCAAGGGCGTCACGTTCGACACCGGCGGCATCTCCCTCAAGAAGCCCGACGGGATGGACAAGATGAAGTACGACATGGCGGGCGCCGCCGCGATGCTGTCGACGCTCCGGGCCGCCGCCGCGCTCGCGATCCCGCTGAACGTCGTGGCGATCGTGCCGGCCGTCGAGAACATGCCCTCGGGCACCGCCTACCGTCCGGGTGATGTACTGAGGGCCATGTCGGGCAAGACGATCGAGGTGCTCTCGACCGACGCGGAGGGACGGCTGATCCTGGCCGACGCGCTCACCTACGCCCGCGGGCAGTACGCCCCTGCCGAGATGATCGACGCCGCGACGCTGACGGGCGCCTGCGTCGTCGCGCTGGGCAGCGTCTCGATGGGGCTCATGGGCAACGACGCGGGGCTCGTCGAAAAATTGAAGGATGCCTCCGCCGCCAGCGGCGAAAAGGCGTGGGAGCTGCCGCTCCACGAGGAATATTTCGAGCAGATCAAGAGCGACATCGGCGAGATCAAGAACACCGGAGGGCCGGAGGCGGGCACGATCACGGCCGGGTGCTTCCTCAAGGAGTTCGCCGGCGACACGCCGTGGGCCCACTTCGACATCGCGGGCGTCGCCTGGCGCGAAAAGGACCGGATGGGGTACGCACCCGGGCCGACCTGCGCCCCGGTGCGTCTCCTCGTCGAGCACCTCGAGCGCTCCGCGGCTCGCCGGTAGACGGCGCCGTTTCCAGGAGACCGCAAAGATGAGCGGGCCCGCCGACATTCCCCCGATTTTCGACCTGCCCTCCCTGGAGGAGCGCCAGGAGCCCGATTACACGACCTGCCCGTTCTGCACGATGCAGATGGCGCCCAATCTGCCGGTCTGCCCGCACTGCCATTCCCGGAACCCGGCGGTGCGCGAGTTCCGCGAGCTGCTCGTGGAACCCGAGCGATTCCCGGCGGTCAAGGCGTTCTTTCGCCGGAACTGGCAGGCGGTCGCGCTGGGCGCGGCGATCGCGCTGGCGTTCCTGGTCGCAGCCATCGTCTACTACGGCTGGGCCGGTCACCGTCTGGTCGTCGTCGGTAATCCGTCCTTCCACATGAAGGTCGACTACAAGATCGAGGACGGCATGCTGATCCTCGACGGGACCATCCGCAACCTGGGAGAGGACGTCCCCGACCTGTCGCTCAAGTCGATCCGGGTGACCGCGACCTTCGAACTCGAAGGCGGGCGCAAGCGGATCGAATCGGTCTTTCCCCGATCCCGGGACCGGGGAGAGGGCTCCCTGCTCCGCGGCGAGACCGGGACCTTCCGGTTTACGGTCCCCGAGAAAGAGGTCGAGGAGGCCACCCTGTCCTCCGAGGTCATCGACCTGACGTGCGGCCAGCCGAGCCAGCGATGCGAAAATCCTCCGGTCGCCCGAACCCGGAAAAAATCCCGCTGATCCGCCTTCGCGTTTCCGGGCAGCGGGGGCTTCGCCCGCCCGCCACCTGGTCCCGCAGCCAAGCCAGGTCGTCCATCGTGTCGATATCCCGCTCCTCCGCCAGCAGCGACCAGGCCATCCCCCGTTTACGGCACCGTTCCGTGACGGTCGACAGCACCGATCCGGTGCTCCAGGCCACGCCCTTCCCGAAGATCTCCCCCGGGTCCGAAACAAAGCCGGCGAGGTAAAAACCGCCATCGGAGGTCGGCCCGAAGACGGCCTCCGCCCCGTCGCGCAGCTCGCGAAACGCCTGACGGATCCGGCGGGGCGAGAGGGCCGGGCAATCCGCGCCCACGACGGCCACGCGCCGCGCGCCTTCCGCGAACGCCGCCCCGATCGCATGCGACATCCGTTCACCGAGGTCGGCGCCCTGTTGCCGATCGGCCCGGAAGACGTCGAACGGCTCGCGGCCGAAGTACGGTGCGGATTCGCGCGGCGAGAAAAAGACGCGGCATCGGATTCCGGGAGGCGAGGCGAGACAGGCGGCCGTATCCCATAGCATCCCCTCGTAGAGCGAAGAGGCCTCTTCGGATGAGAGCGGGGGGGAAAGACGCGTCTTGACCCGTCCCGCCACCGGCGCCTTGGCCATGAGGACCACGGTTTCCATTCCGCCATGATACACGTCGCGATTGCCTCGAATCCCGTTTCGGTCTAGATTGGGGCCATTCCATGCAAAAGGGCGAATCATCATGGGGAAAAACGCTCTCGCGCCATTTCTGGCTGCACTCATTGCCGTTGCGGCGATTCAGGGGCCTGTCGCCTTCGCAGGCGATTCCGGGGAGGTCCTCAATCCTCAGGCGCGCATGACGCGGGTCGACACCCTGTTCAAGGAAGGCGGCGAGGCAGGCGCAACCGGCATCACGATTTTCCTGCGCGATCCCGACCCGGATGTCCGTACGCACGCGATGACCCGACTCGTGGACCTGGGCAAGAGCGCCGTACCGCCGCTTATCGCCATCGTCGACCAGGAGGATATCCGCTGGTTGGTCAGCGGTGCGTTGATCAATATCGGGTCCCCCGCGGTTCCCGCCACGATCGAGGCGCTCGACAACGCGTCGCCGGCGGTCCGCCGCAATTCGCTGTTCATCCTTCGCCAGCTCGAGGCGAGCGAGGCGCTCCCGGCGATCCGCAAGGCGCTCTCGGATCCCGACCGTACCGTGCAGACCCAGGCGATCCAGGCGGTCGCCCAGTTCGGCGGGGAAGAGGGGCTCCAGGCGATCCGGGACAAGATCGAAAGCGACAGCCCGACGGTGCGCGACGCGGCCGTGGCCGCCCTGCCCAGGTTCGGCCCCTCCGGGATCACGACACTGACCTCGCTCATGGCCTACGGAAGCCCCGACGTCCGCTCCGCGGCCATGCGGGAGATCGGGATGCTGGGAACGCCCGAGACGCGCTCCCTCATCCGGAAGGGGCTCACCGACCCTTCCCCCGCGGTGCGTTTCTACGCCACCGAGGCGCTTGGGGATACGAACGACCCCGAGGTGCTTCCCGATATCGCGACCCGGTTCGACGATCCCGACGCGACCGTTCGCGAGGCGGCGAGCGAAGCCGCATCCCGGATGGTGCAGGCGGCCCAGCCGATCCTGTTCCGCTTCCTGCGGGAGGGGAATGCGAACCAGAAGATCAGCGCGACGGTCACGCTCCGGAAGGCCCGCCACCGCCCCGCCGTCCGGCTTCTCTCCGAGGCGATGCGCGACCGGACGCCCGAGGTCAAGGTCTCGGCCGTCGCGGCCTTGATGGCCATCGCCGATCCCGCGTCGGTCGAGGACCTGGTCAACGGCCTGGGAGACCCCGAGGTCCGCTGGATTTGTGTGATGGCGCTCCGAAAGTTCGGGGAGACGAACCTGCGCCCGCTGCTTCGGCGCGGCAGCGATCCGCTCATGAACCACTGGAAGCAGTATGTCCTCGACGGCATGGGCAACCGGATCCTCGAGGGCTGCCTCGATTCCCTCGATACCGAAGAGAACACCGACGTGCGGATCGCCACCGTCTGTTCGATGCGACAGATCAAGGACACTCGGGCCGTTTATCCGCTGATCGCGATGCTCGGCGACGAGAAGCTGGGCTACCTGGCCGCTTCCGTGCTCGGGCAGATGGGGGAGATCGCGGTCGAGCCGCTGATCGCCGTCCTCAAGGACGAGAACGCCGCCAAGCGGGCGCGTGCGGCGTCCGCCCTCGGCGAGATCGGATTGAGCCGGGTCGTCAAGCCGCTCCGCGACCTGCTGCGCGACACCGATCCGGAAGTCCGGCAAGCGGCCCAGCGGGCGGTTCAGAAGATGTCGGGGGAAGATGGCCCCGCGTTGCAATGACGGTACTTTTATATTAGAATACCGCGTTTATTTACTGTTCAGTCCCGAGAGGAGCGTCATGAAAGAGAAGCCGAACAACGTGCTCAATATCGGCCTGCCCAAGGGCAGCCTGCAGGATTCCACCTTCCACCTGTTCAAGAAGGCGGGCTACAACATCACCGTCGGGTCGCGCAGCTACTTCCCGAGCATCGACGACGCAGAGCTTTCCGGCATGCTGATCCGCGCCCAGGAAATGGCCCGCTACGTCCAGGACGGCATTCTCGACGTCGGCCTGACCGGCCGCGACTGGGTGCTCGAGAACAACGCCAAGGTCAAGGAAGTGTGCACGCTCAACTATGCCAAGGGCGGGCTTCGGCCGGTCCGCTGGGTGGTCGCGGTTCCCAACGACTCGCCAATCAAGAAGGTCGAAGACCTCGACGGCAAGCGGGTCGCCACCGAGTTGGTGCAGTTCACCCGCCGCTACCTCAAGGAAAAGGGGCTCGACGTCCTGGTCGAGTTTTCCTGGGGGGCGACCGAGGTCAAGCCGCCGCGCCTGGCCGACGCCATCGTCGAGCTGACCGAGACCGGCAGCTCGCTGCGCGCCAACAACCTGCGCATCGTCGAGACGATCCTCGAATCCACAACGCTGCTCATCGCCAACAAGGAATCCTGGAAAGATCCCTGGAAGCGGCAGAAGATCGAGACGCTCGCGATGCTGCTCAACGGCGCACTGGCAGCCGAAGAGAAAGTGGGCCTCAAGATGAACGTCAACCGCAACGACCTCGACGGGATCCTCAAGGTGCTGCCATCGATGCAGAACCCGACCATCTCCTCGCTCTCCGAGGCGGGCTGGTTCAGCATCGAGGTCATCGTCGACGAAAAGATCGTGCGCGACCTGATTCCCGTGCTCAAGAAAGAGGGCGCCTCGGGCATCGTCGAGTACCCACTCAACAAGGTGATCGCATAGACGCAGCCGGAAGTGTTCGCTTGGGCGAGGTGCTCCAGGGCGTCCTCGCCGGCCGGGGCGGGGCCGACCTGTCCACCGATCCGGTCGAGTTCGCGCACCGGTACAAAAATCCGGAAGACATCGAGGCCGCGGCGTTCGCCGCGGCCTCGTTCGCTTTCGGCGGCGTGCCGCAGATCCGGGCCTTCCTCGAGCGGCTCTTCGCCGTCCTGTCCCCCTCCCCGCACGCTGCGCTGACCGCGCATCGGCCGCTTCCCGCGTCCCGTACCGCGTCGCTTAGGCACCGGTTCATCTCGCCCGCGGGAGTCCACCGGTTCCTGCGTGCGATGCGCTCGGCCTACCTTGGGCACGGCACCCTCGAGCGGCTTTATGCCGCCGGGATGCGCGAGGGGGATGCGCGCGGCAACCTGGCCCGGTTCCTCGCGTTCTTCCGGTCGAGCTGGGGCGACGATCTCCCGCGGGAGCGCAACTTCCTCTTTCCCGATCCGGCGCTCGGGAGCGCCTGCAAGCGGCACCACCTGTTCCTCCGCTGGATGGTGCGCCCGGGAGACGGCGTCGACCTGGGCGTCTGGACTTCGGTGCCCCCATCGGGGCTGATCGTCCCGGTCGACACCCACATGGCGCGCCTGGCGCGTTGTCTCGGGCTCACGCAGCGCACGACAGCCGACTGGCGGGCGGCCGAGGAGATCACCGAGGCGTTTCGCGCCGTTTGCCCTGCCGACCCGGTCCGTTTCGACTATGCTCTCACCCGGATCGGCATCATGGGCGACTGCACCGCGAGGCGCGTCGGGGATTGCACCCGGTGTCCGCTTGCGCCGCTCTGCCGGCGCGCCCGGGGGGCGGAGGGGGCGGGAAAATGATATTGCCGTCCTGTCCCCCACGCGATAGATTTGAACCTCGACCACTATCGGGATTTCGGGGGCGGCATGGCTGAGCGCAAGGTCAAGATCGGGACGCTTCTCATCAAGGCCGGCGTGATTCGCGACGATCAGCTTCAGGACGCCCTCAAGAGCCAGAGCCAGCTCGGGGGAACGCTGGGCGAGAACCTGATCCGGATGGGGTACGTGACCGAGGACGCGCTGCTGGCCGCGCTCTCCGAGCAGATGGGGCTTCAGCACATCAACCTCAACAAGATCGAGGTGCCCGTTTCCATCCAGAAACTGATCAAGTTCGAGACCGTGCGGCTTCGCCGCGTGCTCCCGATCGGCTTCGAGGGGAAGATGCTCGTGGTGGGGATGGTCGACCCGACCGACCTGACGGCCCTTTCCGACATCGAGTTCCAGTCGGGCCACAGCACCAAGCCGGTCGTTCTGCCGTCGATCCAGTTCGAGCAGGCGCTCGCCTTCTTCAACAAGCATGAATACGGCATGGTCCCGCTCGTTCTCCAAGGCGAGCATCCCGTGCGCAGCGTCAAGCTCGACAGCAACCTGGCCAGCTTCCTCTCGGCGCTGGTGACCTGGAAGGGGCAGGACCTCCACCTGTCGGCGGGAGCGGTTCCCTCGATCCGGATCGACAACGAGCTCCGGCGGCTCAACCTGCCGGCGGTCAAGCCGGGCGAGATCGAAGAGATGATCTTCGGCATCCTGTCTCCCGACCAGAAGGAGATCTTCAACCGGCTGCTCGAGCTCGACTTCGCCTATTCCCTCGAAGGGGTAGGCCGCTTCCGCTGCAACGTCTACCGCCAGCGACATTCGATCGGGTTCACTGCGCGCCACGTCGCCGAGAACGTTCCGACGGCCGCCGAACTGGGCCTCCCCGACTTCCTGCGCGAATTCGCCCTGAAGACGCAAGGGCTCATCCTCGTCACGGGCCCCAACGGGCACGGCAAGTCCACGACGCTCGCTTATATGATCGACGTCATCAACCGGGAGCGGAAGGCCAACGTCATCTCGATCGAGGACCCGATCGAATTCACGCACAAGCACAAGAACTCGAACATCAACCAGCGCGAGGTCGGCACGGACACCCGCTCCTTCGCCGAGGGGCTGCGCCACATCTTCCGGCAGAACCCCGACGTGATCGTCATCGGCGAGCTGCGCGACTACGAGAGCATGTCGATCGCGATCTCGGCGGCCGAGACGGGGCACCTCGTGATGGCCACGCTCCACTCCAACAACGCGACCTCGGCGGTCGACCGGCTGATCGACTGCTTCCCGGGCAACCAGCAGTCGCAGGTCCGCGCCCAGCTCGCCGACTGCCTCCAGCTCGTGTTCTCCCAGCGGCTGCTCCAGCGCGCGAGCGGCGCAGGCCGTGTCCTTGCGTGGGAAAAGATGACCAGCTCGGTCAGGGTGCGCAACGCCATCCGCGAAGGCAAGGTACACATGCTGCGCAACATGATGCAGTCCAACATCGACGAGATGACCAGCATCGACTGGACGCTCGCCGACCTCGTCGCCGCCGGTCGGGTCCGCTACGACGAGGCGATCAAGTACGCCGACAACAGTTCCTACCTCAATGACCTGCTCAAGGTGCGTGGAGCCCTCAAATGATCGGGAAGAAGATTCGTATCGAACGCATCATGGACCGCCGGACCCGCCGGACCGTCATCGTCCCGATGGACCACGGGGTGACCGTCGGCCCGATCCCGGGCCTCAAACAGATTCCCCCCGCGGCCAACCTCATTGCCGAGGGCGGGGCCAACGCCGTCGTCCTGCACCGGGGCGCCGCCATGTTCGGCCACCGGGGCTACGGCCCCGATCTCGGCTTCATCCTGCACCTTTCCGGCAGCACCAGCATGTCGCCCGACGCCAACCGGAAGGTGCTGGTCGCCGGCGTCGAGGATGCGCTGCGGATGGGCGCCGACGCGGTCTCGATCCACGTCAACCTGGGGGCCGAGGACGAAGCGCAGATGCTGCACGATTTCGGCCGCGTCTCGTCCGACTGCTTCCGCTGGGGCATGCCGCTCCTGGCCATGATCTACACGCGCGGGCCCCGGATCGACGACGAGTTCGAGGTGCACAGGATCGCGCACGCCGCGCGCGTGGGCGCCGAGATGGGCGCCGACCTGGTCAAGGTGGGCTACACGGGCTCGCCCGAGACGTTCCGGGAAGTCGTCGAGGGATGCGCGGTGCCCGTGCTCATCGCGGGCGGCGAAAAGATGGAGAGCGACGAGGACGTCCTCCGGATGGTCAAGGATTCGATCGACGTGGGCGGGGCGGGCGCTTCCATCGGCCGCAACGTGTTCCAGCATGGCACGCCGGCCGCGATGGTCCGCGCGATCGCGGCCATCGTCCATCTCGACGCCTCCGTCGAGGACGCGCTATCCATCCTGTCAGGCGGTGTCGGCCCTTCATGAGCCATCGCATCCTCTGGGCCCGGATCGATCCCTGGGACAAGGAGATGGCCATCGCGGCGCTCGAGTCGGGCGTCTCGACGCTCTGGCTGCCGGATGGATGCGCCCCGTTGGCGCGCGAGCTGGGCCGCGTCACCGTCGTCGCCGCCGACGGCGACCTGGCCGAGGGCCGCGATTTCCACACGGCCGGCATCGAGACCGCCGCCGACGAGGCACGCATCGCTGCCTCGCCCGAGGGGGCGCTCTGGGTGGTCCGCCCGTCGGGCCGCGAGATCATCCCGCTCGAAAACCTGGTGGCGTGGCGGCGGCGCATCCTGGTCGAGGCGCGCACGACCGACGAAATCTCCCTTTATCTTGGCGTCCTCGAGAAGGGCGTCGCCGGCCTGGTGCTTCGCGCCGACAGTCCCGAGGCGATGCGGAAGCTCGCATCGGCCGCACTGGCCGAACCCGAGCGGATCCCGCTTGTCGAGGCACGGGTGACCGCGATCGAGCTTTTGGGCGTCGGCGACCGCGTGTGCGTCGATACCTGTTCCCTCATCGCGGGGAGCAAGGGGATGCTGGTCGGGAACTCGAGCGCCGGCCTGTTCCTGGTTTGCGCCGAGAACATCGCCAACCCCTACGTCCTCCCCCGGCCGTTCCGGGTCAATGCCGGCGCGGTCCACTCTTATTGCCGCGTCGGGGGCGGGAAGACGGCCTACTTGTCCGAGCTCGCCGCGGGCAACGAGCTTCTGCTGGTCGACGAGCAGGGAATCTGCGAGACGGCGACCGTCGGCCGTGCGAAAATAGAAAGAAGACCGCTGCTCTTGATCCGGGCGAAGACGCCATCAGGGCGCGAGCACACCGTGATCCTCCAGAACGCCGAGACGATCCGCGTGGTGGGGGAAGGCGGGAAGGCGGTCTCGGTCGCGGCGCTGGCGGCGGGCGACACGGTGCTTGTCGCCGAAGAGGCTGCCGGGCGCCACTTCGGCGTCGCGGTCGAAGAGTCGATCCGGGAAAACTGAGGGGGGCGCTGCCCCCGATGGAGGTCACATGTTCGGACTGGGATTGCCGGAACTGCTGATTATCTTGGTGATCGTCGTGCTGCTTTTCGGGGCCGGGAGGCTCCAGGGCGTGGGCAAGGGGTTGGGCGAGGGAATCCGGGGCTTCAAGGATGCGCTCAAGGGCGACGAGCCCCCCACAAAGGAAGAAAACAGGAAGAACGAACCCCGCTGATCGAAAATCCGGGGGGCGTCGATCGACGCCCCCCCCGATTTTCTTCCCTTCTATTCTCCCTCTTTCGCCTCGAGTCGGTAGGCGTCGATCCCTTCGGGAATGTCCAGGAACACGACCATGAAAGGCACCGATTTGCCCGGGGCGATGTCGAGGTTGACGAGCTTTTCGCCGAACGGGGACGATAGCGTCTTCTCGATCGTTTCCCGATCGGCGGTCCTGAGCGCCTCGCCACCCAAAACGTTCCCGGCATAGACGGTCTTCTCGGCCATGGTCTTGTTGGAGGCGTCCAGCAGCGCCGCATGGATCCGGATGCGTCCCTTCGCCACGGTCCCCATGTTGGCGACCTGCCCCTTGATGACGAACATCCGGCCGGCCTTCGTGGTGTTGTCGTAGTACCCGATCAGGTTTCGGACGTCGAAGGGCGATCCTGCCTGCCGCGCCGCGTTGTCGCCCCCCAGGAGCGGGGCGAGCGACGGGACCAGCGCGCCGAGCCTGGCGCGTCCGGCGTCGGTGAAGCCCAGGTAGCCGCCCGTCCCTGCGATCGCCAGGAACAGGAGGGCGAGCCCGGCGACCGCGGGGCGAAAAGACGACTCCCGGCGCTTTCGTTGCGCGCTTTCCCGGACGGCGGTCTTCTGGACGGGGTATTCCGGCGGAAGCGCCTGGGGCTGGGACGGCTGCCGATCGGGCGGAGGCTCCTCCGCTTCCTGGGTGAGGATCGGCGACATGCCGGTTCCCGTGGCCGGGAGTTCCGGGACCCGCATCGTCTCCTCGTCAAGCTGGAAGGGAAAGGGGTCCGCCACCATCGTGTCGGACGCGGGGGGCGCCGGGGGAGCCGTCTCTGTCACCGTGTTTCCCAGCAGGTCGAGCGTTTCCATGTCGTTGAGCACGAAGGGGTGCGATTCCTGCGCGGGCTCGGGAGGGAGCTCGGGAAAGGGCGCATCCATCGGAAGGGACGCCTCGTCCTCGCGCTCGTTCCCGGCCAGGAACTGCTCGAACGCCAGGTCGACTTCGTCGAGCGGCGGAGACGCAGGCGGCGGAGCGCTCTCGAACGACAGCTCAAGGGGTTTCTCTGTGAGCAGGAGCGGCGTCTCGGGAGCGGTGGTTGCCGCATCGGCGAAAGGGTCGATCCCGCTTTCGTAGACCACCGGGGGCGCTTCCCCGGAAGCGCCGGCGTCGGAACGGTGCGACCAATCCCCGGGGAACGCCGTCGTCTCAATCGCGTCTTGTTGGGCGGGGCTCTCCGGCTGCGCCGTCGGGGACAGCGCGCCGAGGTCCATGAAGTCGTCCTCCGGCGTGAAAGCCGGCGGCGCCGGAGCTACGGGCGGGGGCTCCGGCGCGAGGGCCGGAAGCTCCGGGACCACAGCCGGCGGCTCGGCCGCATAGGCCGGGGGCTCCGGGGATGGCGGTGCCTGCCCCTGCGGCTGGAACGCGGACGCTCTCGCGCCCAGCGATTCCTCGAGGGCCTGGCCGATATCGAATTGTCCGGCGGCCGGCGCCGCGTCGATCGGCTCCATCTCGACCGGCACTTCAGGAAGATCCTCCTTCATGACCAGGATGGATTCGTTGCATCGCCTGCATCGGACGCGGGCGCCCTTTCCCTTGATCTTGGACTCGTCCAGCCGGAAACGCGCATGGCAAGCCTGGCATTCGATGATCATTCCTGGTCCTCCGACGGTTGGTTTTCCTGTTCGGGTTCGGGCAGGGCATAGATGTGCGGGAGATTCCGATACTTCCCGGCGTAATCCATGCCGTATCCGACGATGAATCCCTTGTCCAGGCAGAAGCCCGGGTAATCGATCGCGACGTCGACCTCGCGCCGCTCGCGCTTGTCGATGAGGGCGCAGCAGCGAAGCGTTCGGGCGTTCTTCGCCGCGAAGTGGCGACGCAGGTAATGGAGCGACCGACCGGTGTCGACGATGTCCTCGACGACGACGACGTCCTGCCCCGTGATGTCGATCTCGATGTCCTTCGTGATCTCGGCGGCATCGCCCGGGGATCGGCCGGCCCCGTAGCTGCGCAGCCGGAGGAAGTCGACCTGCACGGGGACCGAGACTCGTCGAGCGAGGTCGGCCAGCAGGAAGGCGCCGCCGTTGAGGACGCCGACCAGGATGACGCCCCGGGGGTGATCGGCCGAGATGCGGCCGGCCAGCAGGGCGATCCGCCTCCGGATGCGGGCGGCCGAGAACCGGAGCTGCGCGCCGGCGGGCAATGCGCCGAAGGTCTCCGTCATGCCGCGGCCGCCTTCCGGTGCCGGCGGGCGCCCACTCCGCAGGTGAGGATGCCGACCTCGTAAAGGACGTAGAGCGGGACGGCGATCAGGAGCTGGGACACCACGTCGGGAGGCGAAAGGACGGCGGCGAGGATCAGCGCGCCGAGGACCGCCAGCTTGCGCCCCTTGCGCAGCAGCCTCGACGTGAGGATTCCCCCCCGCCCCGCGAGATAGAGCGCCAGCGGCAGCTCGAACAGCACGCCGAAGATCGTCAGCGTGCGGATGACCAGGGAGAGCGAGGCCTGCATCGACGGCATCGGCACGACGGTCTGCCGCCCGAAGGACAGCAGGAAGGAGAAGATCGAGGGGATGGCCACGAAATAGCCGAAAGCGACCCCGGCGACGAGCCCGGCGGCGGACCAGAAGGCGAAGCGCAGGACGAGCGCGCGTTCCTTGTCGTAGAGGCCCGGGCTGACGAAACGCCAGACCTGGTGGAAGACGACCGGGCTGGCCAGCAGGAAGCCGCCCCAGAGCGCGACCTTGAAATAGGTCAGGAACGCCTCGGTCAGCTCGGTGAAGATCAGGCGCGATTCGGGCGGAAGGGAACGGGTGAGCGGTGCCATGAGCGTCTTGTAGATCGGCCCGGCCCAGTTGTAGCAAAGGAGAGTGCCGATTCCGACAGCGATCATCGCCCGGACCAGCCGCTTGCGCAACTCTTCGAGGTGCCCGGTCAGCGGAAGGCGGCCGTCGGTGCCGGCGGGCTCGGGAGCGTCTTTCGCGGGGGCTTCAGTCGCGGGTGCGTCGTTCTCGGGAAGCGTCATGCGCCGGTCCGTCACGCCTCCTTGCGGGTTTCGGGCGTCGGGGCCGGCTTTGCGTCAGCGCCGGGCACGATGGGCTGCGCGGCCTCGGGAGAGGGCGAAGGCTTGTCCGGCTCGGGCATCGTCGCGGGGGGCAAACCGAACGCCTCCGGTGGATAGGGCGAGCCCTGCTGCGGGTCCTGGACGGACGGCGATGGCGTCTCCTTTGACTCGGGCTCGCGGGTCGCGTCGATGAGCCCCTGCCGTACCTCTTCGGACGCCTTCTTGAATTCGGCCATTCCCTTGCCCAGGTTGCGGGCGAGGTCGGGCAATTTCTTGGGGCCGAAGAAGATCAGCGCCACGACAAGAATGAGAATCAGTTCCGGCATGCCGATTCCGAACATGGATGGTATCCTTTCTTTCCCCGATAATCGAATATACCGCGTCGCGTGTCCCTAAATCCAATATAACCGGGTTCGGGGGTCCGTTTTGCCCCAGGTTCTGATAACATACTGGCTATACCCGAAAAAACGGCAGTATCGAATGTCCCCGCATGGAGGCGTTGTGTTTCTTGGCGTAGATGTCGGATCGACCAGCATGAAATTCGTTTTGTACGTTCCCGCGGGGGAAGCATCCCCGCCGGACGGCGTTCGCGCGTCGTTTCTCGAAGCCGGGCCCGTCCCGCTGGCCGTCGGCGGGGGCGAACTTTTCCTGCTCTCGAACGAGCGCGTCCTGGGCGACCCCGGGAAGAAGGTGACCGATCGCCTGCGCTGCTGGCTCGACGTCCTCGGCGACGGCCGGGTGGCCGGCATCGTGTTCACGGGCCGGAGCGGCCGGCAGATCGCCCAGTCGCTCGGTGGCAAGTACGAGAACGACTTCCGCTGCCTGGTCAAGGGCGTGGCGGCCACCTGCCCGGAGGTCCGCACGATCTTCGAGATGGGCGGCGAGAACGCCAAGGTGATCCGGCTCGACGCGGGCCGCGACGGCGGGCCGCCCCGCGTGCGCGACTACGACACCAACGGCGATTGCGCCGCGGGCACCGGCTCCTTCATCGACCAGCAGGCCGTTCGGATGAAGATCCCGGTCGAGGAGATCGGCGACCTGGTGGCGAAGGTGGGCAGCGCCGCCCGCATCGCCGGCCGCTGCTCCGTATTCGCCAAGAGCGACATGATCCATGCGCAGCAAAAGGGAGCCTCCCCCGAGGAGATCCTCAAAGGGCTGTGCGAGGCGGTCGCGCGCAACTTCAAGAGCAACATCAACAAGGGGAAGGACACGCGCTCCCCCGTCGCCCTGGTCGGCGGCCTGTTCGCCAACCGGGGCGTCGTCGAGGCGGTGCGCACTGTGTTCGAATTCTCCGACGCCGACTTCATCCTGCCCCGAGGCTTCGCCTGCCTGGGCGCCGCCGGCGCCGCCATCGCCGCGTCTCAGCTCGCGCCCGCAGACCGCAAGGCCATCTCCTTCGACCGGCCGGAGGCTGAAGAGAAGACCGTTTTCGCATCGTGGGACCCGCTCAAGCTCGACAATGTCGTGTTCCTGCGCGACCGGCAGCAGCCGCCTCCGAAGATCGAGGGTCGCCCCGACGTCTACCTGGGCATCGACATCGGCTCGGTCAGCACCAACTTCGCCGTCATCGACGTCGAGGGCAACCTGATCAAGGAGATCTACGTCCGGACGCAGTCGCGGCCCGTGCAGGTCGTGACCGACGGCCTCCGGATGCTGCAGGAGGAGTTCGGCGACACGCTCAACGTCCGCGGCGTCGGCACCACCGGTTCGGGACGCGAGCTGATCGGCGAGCTGTGCGGCGCCGACACGGTCCAGGACGAGATCACGGCGCACAAGACCGGGTCGACCTTTATCAGCAACCGGTACTTCGACCGCCCCGTCGACACCATCCTCGAGATCGGGGGGCAGGACGCCAAGTTCATCGGGCTCGAGAACGGCGTCGTCACCGACTTCGCGATGAACGACGCGTGCGCTGCAGGCACCGGCTCTTTCCTCGAGGAGCAGGCCGAGCGGCTCGGGGTGCAGATCAAGGGCGAGTTCGCCGAGCTTGCGCTTTCGTCGAAGGCGCCCCTCCGGATGGGGGAGCGCTGCACGGTCTTCATGGAGCAGGACGTCAACAGCTTCATGGAACGGGGCGCCGGCAAGGCCGACATCGTCGCAGGGCTTGCCTACTCGGTCGCCCTCAATTACCTCAACCGGGTGGTGCGCGGCCGGAAGATCGGCGACGTCATCTACTTCCAGGGCGGAACCGCCTACAACGACGCCGTCGCGGCCGCCTTTTCGATGGTGCTCGGCAAGCAGGTCATCGTTCCGCCGCACAACGGGGTGATCGGCGCGATCGGCATGGCGCTGCTCGCGCGCGACAAGGTGCGCGCCACCGCCGAGCCGACCCGCTTCCGCGGCTTCGATCTCTCGAAGGTCGAATACAGCCGGCGGGAGTTCGTCTGCAAGGGGTGCAGCAACTACTGCGACATGCAGGAGATCCGCATCGAGGGGGTCAACAGCTACTGGGGCGACAAGTGCTCCGACCGCTACCGGAAGGCCGTCGAGACCGGCAACAAGCCGATCATCGAGGACCTCGTCGCCCTGCGTAACGGCCGCATGGATGCGCTCGCCGACGATTTCCGTCCGGGCCCCCGGGGGACGATCGGTTTCCCGCGCGCGATGTACTTCTACGACCATTTCCCATACTGGAAGGCGCTGCTCGAGACGCTGGGGTTCGGCGTCAAGGTCAGCCCTCGCACCGATCGGGCGATCGCGCGCGAAGGATTCGAGCGCACCGTCGCGGAGCCGTGCTACCCGATCCAGGTGGCGCACGGCCACGTGGCGGCGCTGCTTCGCGACGGCGTCGACTACCTGTTCATCCCCAACGTGATCAACGCCCAGACCGAGCACCGGCACACCGAGTCGCACTTCTGTCCCTGGGGCCAGACGCTTCCGTTCGTGATCGCGTCGGTTCCGCAGTGGGAAGAAGAGCTGGGGCGCAAGCTGCTGGCGCCGACCATCCGGTTCCGCGATTCCGAAAAGCTCCAGATCAAGGATCTGCTCGCGGTGATGGGGCCGCTGGGCGTCCCGCGCAACCTCGTCCGCGACGGGCTTCGGGCCGGGCGCGCGGCCCAGGAATCCTTCCGCAACTTTCTGCGGCAGGCGGGCGCCGAGGCGATCCGGGCCATCGAGGCGGCCGAGGCGCACGCCGTCGTGCTGCTCGGGCGTCCCTACAACATCTACGACCGCGACATCAACCTCGACGTCCCGTCGAAGCTGCGCAGCCGCTACGGGCTCAACGTGATCCCGATCGACTTCCTTCCCATCGACGACCTCGACATCCGCGATCTCAACGACAACATGTTCTGGAACTACGGGCGCAAGCTGATCGCCGCCGCCCGGTGGTGCAAGGACCGCCCCCGGGCCCACGTCGTCTACCTGACCAATTTCAAGTGCGGCCCGGACTCCTTCGTCCGGCATTTCATCCCCCGCGCCGCCGGTTCGCCCCACCTCGCCCTCCAGTTCGACGGGCACGGGAACGATGCCGGCTACATGACCCGGTGCGAGGCGTATCTCGACAGCAAGGGAGTTCTGCGTTGGTGGGCCGAAAAATGAGCGATAACCCTCTCAAGGGACGAACGGTATTTTTTCCCCCGATGACCGAGGCGGGCGTCAAGGTGACGGCTGCGGCCTTCCGGTCGGTCGGGATCGAGGCGCGGCCGCTGCCGCCCTCGGACGGCGAGACGCTTTCCCTCGGCGGGCGCTTCTCTTCCGGCGAGGAATGCCTGCCGCTCAAGGTGACGCTTGGCGACGCGCTCAAGCTGGTGGTCCGCGGCGAGATTGCGCCCGAGAAGATGGCGATCTTCATGCCTGCCGCCGACGGTCCGTGCCGTTTCGGCATGTACGGGACGTATATGAAGATGGTGTTCGGCGAGATGGGGTTCGGCGACGTCCTGTTCGTCTCCCCGTCCAACGAGGACGGCTACGCGGGCATCGGCGAGCACGGGGGGAAGCTGCTGCGGACAGCGTGGCGCAGCATCGTGGCGTCAGACCTCCTGAGGAAGCTGCTGTTCCGGGTGCGGCCGTACGAGACCGAGCGGGGCGGGACCGACGTCGCCTTCGACCGGGCGATCGAGATCCTGTGCGCCGCGATCGAGCAACCGGGAGACGGGGTCCGGGCGAAGATGGCCCGGATGATCGACGCGCTAAACCGGGGGCGGACGCTGATCCACGCGGTCCCGACCGATTATTCGAACCCGCGGCACCTGATCGGGATCGTCGGCGAGATCTTCTGCCGGCTCAACAAGTTCAGCAACGACGACGTGATCCGGAAGGTCGAGGAGACGGGCGGGGAATGCTGGATCTCCGACGTGTCCGAGTGGGTGTGGTACACCAACGCGGCACAGTTCGACCTGATTTCCAGGTACAAGCGCCATTTCACGAAAGAGAATTTCGGCGCCCGCATCAAGTGGCACGTCCAGCGGCGCGACGAGCACGCGCTCCTGGGCGCGTTCGGGGGAGACTTCAGGGGATACGAGGAGCCCCATGACATCCGCGAGGTCATGGAAAATGCGCGCCCCTACCTGCCGCCTGAAGGGGTGTTGGGCGAGATGATGCTCTCGGTGGGCAAGACGATCTATCTTTATGGGAAGGGGGTCGACGGCATCCTCGACATCAATCCCTTCTCGTGCATGAACGGGATCGTCTCGGAGGCGGTCTATCCGCGCGTCTCGCGCGGGATCGACGGGTTGCCGGTCCGGGTGCTCTATTTCGACGGCTCCGGCGCCGACCGGCGGCACGAGCTCGAGATCTTCATGGACCTGGTGGCCGAGTACCGGACCCGCAAGAAGACCCGTCGCACCTTTCCCGAGGCGATGGCCGCCGCGCGCTAGTCGAAGGCTACAGCAGATCGTCGGCGGGGGCCGCCTTCGGGGCGGTTCCTCCGCCGGTTCCCGCCGCGCCCGCCTCGGGTACCGTCCCCAGCTTGAACGGCAACACCACTCCCTCGGTCGATCCGGAGGGCAGCACCTTGTTCGTCGACGGGTCGACGTGCGCGAAGGTGATGCCCGGGGGGACCGGGAATTCGTGCGACGGCGCAACGCCCAGCGCCCGGCCCATGTAGCGGATCCAGATCGGCAGGGCGATCGAGGCAGCCGATCCGTGCCCAAGCGGTTTGGGGGTGTCGTACCCGACCCAGACGGCGGCCGCGATGTCGGGCGAGAAGCCGACGAACCAGGCATCGTTCGAATCGTTTGTGGTGCCGGTCTTGCCCGCGATGTCGGGGCCGAGCCCGCGCGCCGAGGCGGCCGTCCCGCTACGGACGACCTCCTGCATCAACCGCACGGTGAGGTAGGCGGTCTCGGGCGAGATGGTGCGCTCGATCCGGGGGCCGGCCTTCTCAAGCACGTTTCCGGACCCGTCGCGCACCTCGCGGATGAAATAGGGGGTGGGCCGCTCGCCCAATGCCGCGAAGGTTGCGTAGACGGTGCACAGCTCGATCGGCGAGACGCTCGACGATCCCAAGGCGATCGACAGGTTGCGCTCGATCGGAGACTGGATGCCGAGCGAACGGGCCATGTCGAGCGCCGAGTCGACGCCGATCTCGCTGAGCAGACGCACGGTGGCGAGGTTGCGTGATTTGGCCAGCGCCTCGAGCATCGTGATGGGGCCCAGGAAGGTGCCGTCGTAGTTGCGCGGCTTCCACATCTCGGTCTCGCTCTTCTCGAACTCGATCGGCGAGTCGTCGACCGTCGAGATGACCGTCTTGCCCTTTTCGATCGCGGCCGCGTAGACGATCGGCTTGAATGCCGATCCCGGCTGCCGCTTCGCCTGGAGCGCCCGGTTGAACTGCGACTGCGCGAAGTCGGCGCCCCCCACCATCGAGAGCACGCCGCCGGTGTGCGGGTCGAGGGCGATCAGCGCCCCCTGGATGCCGGCCAGCTTTCGGTCGGCGTCGAGCCGCTTGAGCCCCTCGGTCAGCGCGTCGTCGGCGGCTTCCTGCATCCGCGCGTCGATCGTCGTGTAGATATTGAGCTGGCTCTTGTAGATCGCGTCTGCGCCGTACTTTTCGGCCAGGTAGTTGCGGACATATTCGAGGAAGTAGGCGGCCTTCGAACGGAACGTGGAAGGCGGGGCGATCGTCAGCTTGAGGTTGAACGCCTCGTCGGCCTGCTGAGGGGTGATGAAGCCGACCTCTCCCATCCGGCGGAGGACATATTTTTGGCGCGCCTTGGCCTGGTCGAAGTGGTTTCTCGGCGAATACCGCGTCGGGGCCTGGGCAAGGCCCGCGAGCATCGCGCCCTCGGCGACGCTGAGTTCGCCGACGCTCTTGTTGAAGAAGGTGCGGGCGGCCGCCTCGACGCCGTATGCCCCGTCGCCCAGGTAGATCTGGTTGAGGTAGAGGTAGAGGATCTCCTGCTTGGTCATCGCGTGCTCGATGCGGTAGGAGAGGATGATCTCCTTCATCTTCCGCTGGACGTTTTTCTCGGGCGTCAGGAAGAGCGACTTGACCGTCTGCTGCGTGATCGTGCTGGCGCCCTGGGCATACCCGCCGTGCAGCATGTCCTTGACCACGGCGCGCAGGATCGCGAAATAGTCGACGCCCTTGTGCTTGAAGAAGTGGGCGTCCTCGGCCGCGACGAAGGCGTTGACGACGTGGGGGGGAATGGATTCGTAAGGGACGAGCGTTCGTTTTTCGAGGTAGATCTCGCCGACGACCTTGTTGTTGCGGTCGTAGATCTTGGAGGAGACGCTGGGGCGATAGGCCGCAGCGGACTGGATCGACGGGAAATCGCCGAACTTCGCCAGGAGGAAGAAGCCGAGCAGCCCGCCGAGCACGAGACAGACGCCGATCGTCGCGATGACGGCGAGTACGGCGAACCCTTTTCTGGACGGGGGAGTGGAAGGTTTCAGGAACGACAGTTTGCGCGCCACCGGCAGGCCCTTTTCGATTACGGAAGTGATGGACGGAATAACAGAAAATTATAGCACTGCCGATCGCGGAAGGGGAATGAGTCGTCCGGGCCCGACGCCGCATCCATTTTCATGAAACATCCCGTCGGGATTCGTGTTGAATAGGATACCGGGCAGGGTCGTCAGTCTTTGCGGCGAATCCGGCCAAGAACGGAAAGGCGGGGGGACGAGATGGTTCGCAAAATGATCGTAATGATGATGGTGCTGGCAATCGGGCTCTTGGTCGGCTGCGGTGGCGGAGGGGGCGGCCCCGCGTTGATCACGGGCCAGGTCCTGAGCGACCAACGCAACGACGGCGATATCACCTCGACGGGGATCATCACGGCGGCGGCGGCCAACCGGAACGTTCTCTTCGGGGTTTCCCCGGGGACCGAGTATCGGGCGTTCCTCGATTTTCCGCTCAACGGCACCAACGGCGGCTCGGTCATCCCAGTCGACGCGCGGGTTGCCTCGGCCGACCTTACGGTCTTCGTCAACAGCATCAATGTGGCGGCCGCGATCCCGACGCTGCTCGACCTGGTCGCCTATTCGAGCACGACGGGACCGGTCCTCAACGACTACAACTCGGCGACGCTGACGCCCACCTCATTTCGCTCGCTGACATTCCTCCAGTCGACCGACGTGGGGAACTTCGTCCGGATTGACGTGACGCCGCTGGTCCAGGATGCGCTCGTCCAAGGGGTATCCCACGTCCAGTTCCGATTCCTTTACGACTTCGTCGCGAACCCCAACGGCATCGTCGAGCTCGCCGATGGCGCCGCCGACAAGGCCCCGCTGCTGACGATTACTTACCAGTAGCGTTCGCATACCCGCATTGCTTTGTCCGTCAGCTAGCCAGCGCGGCCGTTTCCCGGACGAACCGTTCCAACGCCGCGGGCGGCAGCGGCTTGCTGTACAGGTAACCCTGGCCGGTTTCGCATTTGAGGCCGGCCAGGAACCGCAGTTGTTCCTCGGTCTCGACCCCCTCCGCCACGACCGACAGGTTGAGCCCGTCGGCCATTCCCAGGATCGTGTTGACGATCGCGGCGCAGTTGGCGTCCTGGGGCAGGTTCATGACGAACGAGCGGTCGATCTTGAGCTCGTGGATCGGCATCCGCCGCAGGTAGCTTAGCGACGAATAACCCGTGCCGAAGTCGTCGATCGAGAGGCTGACGCCGAGATCCCGCAGGGCGTGCAGTTGCCGGATCGTCTCCTCGACGTCATGCATGACGATGCTCTCGGTCAGCTCCAGGCAGACCAGCGCGGGGTCGATCCGGGTCTCCGCCAGGACGGTCCGGACCGTGTCGACGAGCCGCCCGCTGTGGAACTGCCAGGCCGATACGTTGACCGACAGCTTGAGCGGGGGGATCCCCGCGTCGAGCCAGGCTCGCAACTGCCGGCAAGCTTCCGACAACACCCACTCGCCGACCGGCACGATCAGCCCGGCCTCCTCCAGCACGGGGATGAACACGGCGGGGGAGACCATCGCCCCGCCTTCGGGCGTCCACCGCAGCAGCGCCTCCATTCCCGTGATCGCCATCGTCGACAGGTCGAACTGCGGCTGGTAATGCAGCGCGAACTCGCCCCGGTCGAGCGCCTTGTGCAGGCGGTTACCCATTTTCAGGCGAGCGTCGGCCTGGGCGTTGATCTCGGGCGAGTAGACCTGGAAGCGGCCCGCGCCCTGCTTGCGCGCCTCGTACATGGCCGCCTCGCCGTTGCGGAGGAGCAGCTCGGCCGTCTCCCCGGCGCCGGGGTACGAGGCGATGCCGATGCTCGGAGTCATGAACAGCTCGGTCTGGCCCAAGAGGAACGGAGTTCGGAATGCCTCCAGAATTCCCCTCGCAAGCCCCTCCGCTTCCCGGGGCTCGCGAGGCGACATGAGCAGCACGAACTCGTCGCCCATGAAGCGGCCCACCATCTCGACGTCCGTCGCCGTTTCGAGCAGGCGATTTGCGACCTGGCGCAGCAGCTCGTCTCCCTGCGGGTGTCCCAGTGTGTCGTTGATGTATTTGAAGTTGTCGAGGTCGAGCAGGAGGGCGGAAAGCTGGCGATTCCCCGAGGCCGCTTCCGGGATGAGTCCGTTCAGCATCTCGTGAAGGAGCCGCCGATTGGGGAGCCCCGTCAGATCGTCGTGGCTTGCCTGGCGCTTCAGCTGCTCCTCGTACCGCTTGTGCGCCGAATTGTCGCGGATAAGTGCCTGCATGAATGTTGTTTCCTGGATCACGACCTGATTCAGGCTGATCTCGGCGTCGAACGTCTCCCCGTCGGGCCGGACGTGCTGCCATTCGAAAAACTGCGGCTCTCCCTCCAAGGCGTGCGAGACGTGCTGCCAGTACAGGCTTGCTGATGAGGCGCCGTCGGGTTGCTCGGCGGGAGAAAAATCCAGGAGTGTGCGGCGGGCGATCTCGTCCCCGCCGCGCGCAAACAGCTCGAGCGCCTTTCGGTTGCAGCTCAGGATCCGGCCGTTGATCCCGAGGAGGAGGATCGCGTCGTTGGCGTTCTCGAACAGCGCGCGGAACCGCTCCTCGCTGTCGCGCAGTTCCGTCGTCCTCCGGCGAATTTCGTGCTCGAGCCCTTCCCTGTAGTTCCTGTTTTCGGCCATGAGCCGGGCGCGCTCGAAGGTTCTCCGGATCGTATGGAGAAGCTCCGCAGCCTCCATCACCGGCTTGGTCACGTAGTCCCAGGCGCCCAGGCGGATCGCTCCGATCGCTTCGTGCACGGTGCCGATCCCGGACACCACGATAACCGGCGTCGCAGGGCTTTCCGCCGTGATCGCCGCGATGACCCCGAGCCCGTCCACGCCGGGCATCCTGAGGTCGGTGATGACCAGGTCCGGCCGTTCACGCCGGAACGTGTCGATCCCTTCCTGCCCGTCGCCGGCCTCGAGGAAGGCGTAGCCTTCCGAGGACAAGAGTCCCCGGAAGACGGTCCGGATCATGGGCTCGTCGTCGATGATGAGGATCCTTTCGGGAAGCATCAGCCGGCCGCCTTGAGCCGGATGCCCCGGATCGCGTCGACCAGCCGCTCGGCGGCGTGTCGCTTCTGGACATATCCAGCGGCGCCCAGGTCGATCGCCCGGGCGATATAGTCAGGCTCCGAGTGCGTGCTGAGCATCAGCACCGCCATCCCGGGATACTGCACCCGAACCGATTTCAGCAGGTCGAAGCCGCTCTTCCCGGGAAGCGAGATGTCGAGCAGCATCAGGTCGAATTCGCCCGCGGCCAAAATAACCGCCATCTCGTCGCCGTCGCCCGCCTCGCCGGTCACGCGCATCTCGGGCGCATCGCGCAGGATTTCCCGGACGATCTCCCGGACCAGCGGCTGGTCTTCGACCAGGAGGATTCGGATCATCGGCGTCTCCTTTGCCCCTTTTTCAGAACGCGCTCATCGCCGCTTCGCCCAGCGGGAGCGCTTCGGCCGGGGAAACGGACTGCCGGAATCCGGGGCGTCCGCCGTCCCGGAGACCGGCGGGCGGGAAGGTGCGGCCGCGCGTCCCCCGCTTCCCCTCCTTGGCCACGAAAACAGCCGGGTGGTTGCGTTCCCCCTTCATCATGAGTTCGAGCGTATGCACGATCTCCTGCAGGTTGATCGCCTGGCTGTTCATCTCCTCGGAGGAGGCTGCGATCTCCTCGGCGCTCGCCGCGTTCTGCTGCGTCACCTTGTCCATCTGCGAGACCGCGCTGCTGACCTCCGAGACGCCGCGCGCCTGCTCCGTCGAGGCCGCTGCGACCTCGGCCGAGAGCTCGGTCACCTTCTTCACGGAGGCGGTAACCTCGGTGAAGTCGGCCTCGGTCTTCTGGACCAGCACCGTGCCGTCCTTGATCTTGCCGATCGTCTGCTCGATCAGGCCGGCGGTATTCTTTGCCGCGCCCGCCGCGCGCTGCGCCAGGTTGCGCACCTCGTCGGCGACGACTGCGAATCCCGCCCCCGCCTCGCCGGCCCTCGCCGCCTCCACCGCTGCGTTAAGCGCCAAAAGGTTGGTCTGGAAGGCGATCTCGTCGATCGTCTTGATGATCTTGCCGATCTCCTCGCCCATCGACGAGATGTCCTTCATCCGGACGACGAGCTGTTCCATCGACGCGTTCGCCTTGGCGACCGAACGGCCCGTGTTTTCGGAGAGGCTCCTGGCCATCCCCGAGTTGTCGCTGTTCTGGCGCGTCATCGAGGAAATTTCCTCCATCGCCGCCGCGGTCTCCTCGAGCGAGGCCGCCTGCTCGGAAGCGCCTTCGGCGAGCGACTGGGAGCCGACGGCGACTTCCTCGGAGGCGGTGGAGATCTGCGCCGTCGACTCGTCGAGGGTCTGGATCACCCGGGTGATCGGGAGGGAAATCGTGCGCGACATCCACCAGGACAGGAGCAGGCTGCCCGCGAGGATCGCGGCGGCCACGCCGTAGAGGATGCCGAAGAGGCGATGCACTTCCCGCATGACGTCGTCGACGTAGATGCCGGAGCCGACCACCCATCCCCATTCCGGAACCAGCTTGACATACGAGACCTTGGGGCTCGCCGTCTCCTCGTTCGGTTTTTTCCAGGAGTATTCGACCATCCCCTCGCCCGATTTGCGGGCGACCTCGACCATCTCCCGGAACAGGTACTTGCCGTTCACGTCCCGGTTTTCGGTTTGGCTCTTGCCGACCATGTCCTTGGAATAGGGGTGCATGAGCATGACGGTGTTCAGGTCGTTGACCCAGAAGTAATCTTTCCCGGTCGGGCCGTACTTCATGTTCCGCAGCGATTCGAGCGCCATGGACTTCGCGAGAGGCTCGGGCAGCGCCTTCGATGCGGCCTGCTTCACGTAGAAGTCGACCGTCCCGGAGGCGGACTGGACGAGGTCGCGCGTCTTGGTCGCCTTGGCTTCCATCATGTTCGCCTTGATCTTGGGGTACATCCAGCCCAGCAGCAGCAGGAAGCAGAGGGTGACGGCAAGCCCAAGCGCCATGATCCGGGTCGAGAGGGAATAATTCTTCAGCATATGCGGCCTTCCTTCGGTCGGAGGTGTCGCGCCGGCGGTCTCGCCGGCCACGTAGACCTTTTCGGAAGTCTTGAGGCCCGGGAATAGAGGGGGATCGCTGAAATGCAGGTAGGGAGATTCCCTACGCGGGGCGTCTACAGGTCATGCTCGGCGGCGTAGCGGACCAGGTCGGCATTGCTGGCCATGTTCATCTTCCGGAGCAGCCGGTCGCGGTAGGTGCCGATCGTTTTCACGCTGAGGGCCAGGGCGTCGGCGATCTCCTGCGGCTTGCAGCCCCGGCTGATCATCTTCAGCACCTCGAGCTCCCGGCTCGAGAGCGATTCGTGGGGCAGTGCGTCGAGGTTGCCGGAAAGGAGACCCGCCACCTGCTCGGCAAGGTCTGGCCCCATGTACTTGCGCCCCGCCGCCGCAAGCCGGATCGCCGCGACCAGCTCCTCGGGCGGCGCGAGCTTGGTCACATAGCCATGGGCGCCTCCCTTGAGGGCGCGCACGGCATACAGCGGCTCTTTGTGCGTGCTGAGGATGATCACCGCAATCCGGGGATGCGTTTCCCGAAGCCAGGCGAGGACTTCGAGGCCGTTCCGGCCCGGGAGCGCGATGTCGAGGAGCAGGACATCGCAGAGGGTGTTCTCGAGGAGCGCCCGCAGCTCGTCCTCGTTGCCCCCTTCGCCGACGACATCGAGGTCGCCGGTCTCGAGGAGCGCCTGCCGGAGCCCCTTGCGGACGATGGGATGGTCGTCGACGATCATGAGACGGATCATGCCGATGCTCCTTCGGGCGGCCTGGCCGCGGACGTCGGGACGAGGACCGTCAGCTCCGTGCCGGCGCCGGGCCTGCTCCGGATCCTGAGCCGTCCGCCGACCAGCCGCACCCGCTCCCCGATGCCGATCAAACCGTGCGATCCTTCCCTGGAGCGACGGGCGGGATCGTAGCCCTTCCCGTCGTCGCATATCGCGAGCGACAGGACGCCCAGCTTCTCGCGGATCCGGATCCGGACCCGACCCGCGTCGGCATGCCGCGCCACGTTCGTCAGCGCCTCCTGGGCGATGCGGAAGAGCGCCGTGGCCTGTTCCGGTGTCGGGGAGACGGTTTCGGGCCGGGACGCGAAATCGACCGGGATGCCGTATCGTTCGTCGAATTCGCGCGCCAGCCATTCGACCGCCGGCACAAGCCCGAGGTCGTCGAGGATCTGGGGCCGCAGCTCCCGGATGATCCGCTCGACGACGTCGTGCGTCTCGTCGACGGTCTCGATCAGCGCCCGGATCTTGTCGGCGACCGGCTCCTGCCCGGGGAGCAGCCGTTTGCCGACCCAGTGCAGGTCGAGCCGCAGGGCGGTCAGCTGCTGGCTCAGGTCGTCGTGGATCTCGCGGGCGATCCGCGCCCGTTCCTCTTCGAGCGTCCGCTGCTGCCAGGCGGCATGCTGCCGGACCCGTTCCTCGCTTTCCCGCACCGCTTCGTAAAGATGGCGCAGCCGCGCGACCATCCGGTTGAACGAATCGCCGAGCCGTCCCATTTCGTCGGCGGACCCGACCGGGATCGCGACGTCGAAGTCGCCCCGCGCGACGCGGCCGACCGACGTCTCGAGCGTCCTCAGCGGGCGGATGACGATCCGCCGGAGACTGAGGAACAGCACCGTGGAAAAGACGATCGACAGCAGGACCGTGTGGTTGATGCCCTCGATCGCCCGCTTGCCCATCGTTTCCCGCAGGGCGACATCCGAGAAATGGACCTCGGCTGTGCCGAGGATCTTCCCGTCCCGGACGATCGGGCGCCGCGATATCACACGGGCGCTTGCGAGCAGCTTTTCGTCGACCGCGGCGGGATCGAGCAGCGCGATCGAGCAGGCGTCGTGCAGCACGCTGCCGGCGATCCGGCGGCCGGAAGGGTCCTCGAGCAGGATCGCGAGCACTTCGCGGCTTTTCATCTCGTGGGAGATCGTGGTCCGGATGAGCGCGCGGTCGGACTTGGCGACGGGATCGGTCAGGTTGTAGGCCAGCCGGGCGGCGGCGACCTCGGCCCGGTTCTCGAGCTGGCGGAACGCGTCGGCCCGGTCGGACTCGTAGAGGACCAGCTCGGAGACGGACATGGCGGCCATGACGGAGACGAGCGTCACGAGCAGGATCTTGAACGCCATGTTCCTGCGGATCGAAAATATGCTGCGCAATCGCCCCCTCCCGATGTTGCGAGCCACTTTAACATATGGCTCGGCGGCATCGCACGGCGGCTGTTGTAGAATCGGGAGGATGCTCGTCTTCCTTTCCGCAGGGGTTGTCATGGGGCTTTCGGCCGGCGTCTCGCCGGGGCCGCTGTTTGCGCTGATCGTTTCCCAATCGGTCCGGCACGGGGCGCGGGAGGGGATGAAGGTCGCCATCGTGCCGGCGCTGACCGACGTCCCGATCATCCTGGCCTCGACGTTCCTCCTGTCGCGCATCGGAGATTTCAAGCCCGCGCTCGGCGCCGTCTCGGTCGCCGGGGCGCTGCTCCTTTGCATGTTGGCGTACGAGAGCTTTCGCTCCGCGCCGCCCGGCCTGGAGGTCGCGGCCGACGAGCCGCACTCGGTCCGGAAAGGGGTGCTCGTCAATATCCTGAGCCCCCACCCGTATCTGTTCTGGGTGACGGTCGGGGCGCCCATGATCCTCAAGGGGTGGGCGAAGGGGCCGTCCTTCGCGCTCGCGTTCGTCCTCGGGCTCTACCTTTGCCTCGTCTGCTCGCAGCTCGTCCTCGCCCAGGTCGCCGCCCGTTCGCGGCGGTTGCTGAACGGGAAGGGGTACGTCCGGCTGATGCGGCTGCTCGGCGTCTTCCTCGCCGCCTTCGCGCTGATGCTGCTCCGGGACGGGCTCGGGCTGCTCGGGTTGCTTTAGCCCGCCGGCCGCCCGGCTGTTGTAGAATCGTCATCGTGCCTACCGTCACCGGAACCAGGAAACGTCTTGCCGACCTCGGCGCGGTCGCCTCGGGGCTTGCCCACGAGATCCGCAACCCGCTGAACTCGCTCTACATCAACAGCCAGCTGCTGGTCGAGATGGTCCAGGCGTTGCCCGATTCGCTCGGGGAGCGGCGCGACGACATGCTGGCGCTGGCGCGTGCCGACATGAAGGTGACGCAGCGGCTCAACGACCTGCTGACCGAGTTCCTCCGCTTCGCCCGGCCGCCGGTGAAAGAGCTTGTGGTGGTCGACCTCAACCGGATCGTGGCCGACACCCTCCGCTTCCTCGAGGTCGATTTTTCGCGGCGCGGCGTGCAGTTGGACGTCCGTCTCCATCCCGGGCCCCTGTTGCTCTTCGCCGACGACAAGCAGCTCAAGGCGGCGCTCATGAACGTGCTCCTCAACGCGGAGGAATCGATGGACAAGACGCCCCCCTGCATCGCCATCGAGACGGGCATCCGGCGCGGCCGGCCCTGGGTGCGCGTGACCGACAACGGGCGCGGCATCCCCGCGGCCGACCGCAAGCAGATCTTCAGGCTGTTCTTCACGACGCGGCGCAGCGGAAGCGGAATGGGGCTTCCCATCGTGCGGCAGGTCGTGCGCGACCACGGCGGCCGGATCACCGTGCGCAGCCGCGAGGGGGTCGGCACCGCCATCACCTTCTCGCTGCCCTCCGAGGAGGTGTTCAAGACGGCCACCTCCCTTGCGGCGGGCAAGATGCTGCTGCCGGAGCGGGTGAAATGAAGGAGGCGCCCAAGATCTTCGTGTTCGACGACGACGCGGACAGCCTCGGCAGCGTGGTGGCGGCGCTGCGGCGCGACGGCTACGACGTCCACCCGTTCGTCGACCCGGCCGAGGGGCTGGCGCGATTGCAGGCGGAGGGGGCAGACGTCGTCCTCACCGACCTGCGGATGCCCGGCCTGACCGGCATGGACGTGATCGGGAAGCTCGCGGCCGACAGCAACGGCGTGCCCGTCGTCGTGATGACGGCCTACGGCTCGGTCGAGAGCGCGGTCGAGGCGGTGCGCGCTGGCGCGTCCGACTTCCTGATGAAGCCGATCGAGATCCCGCGGCTGCGGGCCGCCGTCTTCAAGGCGGTCAAGGAACGGTCGATGCGGAAGGAGATCGTCCGATTGCGGGAAGAGGTCGGCGGGGCCGCCGGCATCGAGGAGATCGTCGGCAGCTCCCGCGCGATGGAGGACGTGCTGCGCCGCATCCGGCTCGTCGCTCCCACGCGGATGAACGTGCTCGTACTGGGCGAGAGCGGCACGGGCAAGGAGCTGGTCGCCCGGGCCATCCACCGGTTGAGTCCCCGCAACGGGATGCCGTTCCTCCCGATGAACTGCGCGGCGATCCCCGAGACGTTGCTCGAATCCGAGCTGTTCGGGTACGAGAAGGGCGCTTTCACCGGGGCCAATTCGACCCGCCAGGGGAAGATGGAGCATGCGGAAGGCGGCACCCTCTTTCTCGACGAGGTGGGGGAGATTCCCTCTTCGATCCAGGCAAAGCTTCTCCGGGCGATCGAGCAGAAAGAGTTCTCGCCGGTCGGGAGCTCCCGCGTCGTCAAGGTCGACGTCCGGATCATCGCCGCGACCAACCGCGACTTGGCGGGGCGCGTCGCCGAGGGGCAGTTCCGCGAAGACCTCTATTACCGGCTCAACGTGTTCCCGGTCGTCGTGCCTCCGCTTCGCGACCGGCGGGAGGACATCCCGAAGTTGGCCGAGGCGCTCTTGGCCGAAGTAGCCGCCGACAACGGTTTCCCCCCGAAGCGGCTGTCTCCCGCCGCCATGCGGGCGTTGCTGTCGTGCGGCTGGCCCGGAAACGTCCGGCAGCTCCGCAATGCGCTCGAAACCGCTTCCCTCATCGCCCCCGGCGAAGTGATCGAGCCCGATGCCCTGCCTGCCGAAGTGACCGGCGGCGTCCTCCCCTCGACCGCGACGGGGCCGATCGCGCTTCCGGGTCCCAAGACGATCGAGGAGGCCGAGCGCGAAGCGATCCGCGCCGCGCTCGAAAAGACCGGCGGCAACAAGACGCAGGCGGCGAAGCTGCTCGGCATCGGTCTGCGCACGCTGCACCGCAAGGTCAAGGAACACGGTCTCTGATCCGCCGCATCGCACCGGCCCTGGGCACGAACGTGCCATAATGGCACGCCTGTCGGCCTTGAATGGCACGGTTTCCCCTCGGATGGACGTGACAGCATTCGGGGACCCATTCGTAACTCCTTGAATATCCGTACACAATCTCTTCTGCGACCGCGGCGCTTCCCTCGGCACGGATGTTGATGTTATCGGAGTCGGAGGTTTCGAATGGCGCGCAGGGTTGTGGTCATCACGGATGGGCAGTCCGACGACTACGGCGTCATCGGGCCGCTGCTCGGGGCGCTCTCCGACGCGGGAGCGGAACCCGAGCTGTTCACCGACAGCGACGCGGGGCTGACCCAGGCGGCCGGGGGGATGGCTGACCTCGTGGTGGTCGACCTCGATGCGCCGTCGCTCGGCGGGCTCGACGGGATGATGAAGATCGGTCGTGTCGCCTCCCGCATTCCCGTGCTGCTGCTGGCCGGCGAAAACAGCCGGGCCCGGCGCATGTGGGCGGTCGAGGTGGGCGTCGTCGGATACGTCACGAAGCCGGTCGACGGCCGGACCGTCGCCCGCTTCATCGAGAAGGTGCTGAAAGGCTTTTAGGCAGGGCATAAGCAAGATCACTCACCGAAGGGAAAAGGAGCTATTGCAATGGCGAAGATCATCGGAATCGACCTGGGCACGACCAACTCGGTCGTCGCAGTCATGGAAGGCGGCGAGCCCAAGATCATCATCAACGAGGAAGGAAGCCGTCTTACCCCGTCGGTCGTCGGCTTCGGCAAGAACGGCGATACGCTGGTCGGGCAGGTCGCCAAGCGGCAGGCCGTGCTCAACCCCGAGAACACCGTGTTCTCGATCAAGCGTTTCATGGGGCGCCGATACGACGAGGTCACCGACGAAATGAAACTGGTGCCTTACCGGGTCGTCAAGGGTTCCGCGCAGGACGCGCGCGTGTCGGCAGGCGGCAAGGAATACACCCCGCAGGAAGTCTCCGCGATGATCCTCGGCAAGCTCAAGAAGGCGGCCGAGACCTACCTGGGCGAGGACGTCAAGCAGGCGGTCATCACCGTTCCGGCCTACTTCAACGACTCGCAGCGGCAGGCCACCAAGGACGCCGGCCAGATCGCCGGGCTCGAGGTGCTCCGCATCATCAACGAGCCGACGGCCGCGGCGCTGGCGTACGGCCTCGACAAGAAGAAGAACGAGCTGATCGCGGTGTTCGACTTCGGCGGCGGCACGTTCGACATCTCGGTGCTCGAGGTGGGCGATAACGTCGTCGAGGTCAAGTCCACCAACGGCGACACGCACCTGGGCGGCGACAACATCGACCAGAAGATCATCGAGTGGATCGTCGACGAGTTCAAGAAGGACCAGGGAATCGACCTGTCCAAGGATCGCACCGCGCTGCAGCGGCTGAAGGAGGCGGCCGAAAAGGCCAAGATCGAGCTGTCCTCCACGACCGAGACCGAGATCAGCCTGCCGTTCGTCACGGCCGACGCCACCGGTCCCAAGCATCTCCAGCTCAAGCTGTCGCGCGCGAAATTCGAGGCGATGATCGACGGCATCCTCCAGCGGGCGCTGCATCCGTGCGAGCAGGCGGTCAAGGACGCGGGCATCGACGTCGGCAAGATCGACGAGGTCGTCCTCGTCGGCGGATCCACGCGCATCCCGAAGGTCGTCGAGATGGTCAAGAAATTCTTCGGCAAGGACCCGCACCAGGGCGTCAACCCCGACGAGGTCGTCGCGGCGGGCGCGGCGGTGCAGGCGGGCGTGCTCGGCGGCGAGGTCAAGGACATGCTGCTGCTCGACGTCACGCCGCTTTCGCTGGGCATCGAAACGCTGGGCGGCGTCATGACCAAGCTGATCGAGCGCAACACGACGATCCCGGTCCGCAAGAGCGAGACCTTCACGACGGCAGCCGACAGCCAGCCGAGCGTCGAGGTGCACGTCCTCCAGGGTGAGCGCGAGATGGCGTCCTACAACCGGACGCTGGGCCGCTTCAACCTCGAAGGGATCCCGGCGGCGCCCCGCGGCGTGCCCAAGATCGAGGTGACGTTCGACATCGACGCCAACGGCATCCTGCACGTCAACGCGAAGGACATGGGCACGGGCAAGGAACAGAAGATCACGATCACGGCCTCGACCGGCCTGTCCAAGGACGACATCGACAAGATGGTCAAGGAGGCCGAGGCCAACGCCGCCGAAGACAAGAAGCGGCGCGCTGTGGTCGATGCGCGCAACCACCTCGACTCGATGATTTTCAACACCGACAAGACGCTGAAGGACAACAAGGAAAAGCTGCCGGCCGAGATGGTGACGAAGGTCGAGGCGGCGATCGAAGAGGCGAAGAAGTCGCTGGTCTCCGAGGACGAGCAGGTTCTCAAGAACGCGGCCGAGACGCTCCTCAAGGAGTCGCAGGTGATCGCCGAGCACCTCTACAAGGAAGCGTCGGCGACCCCGCCTCCGGGGGCGGAAGGGACGCAGGCCGAGGGCGAGAAGAAGGCCCCCGAGGGCGACGTCATCGAAGCCGAGTACGAGGACCCGGGCAAGAAGTAACGGAGGCGAACGGCCCCCCTCCCGGGTGCATCGGGATCGGGTGAATGCGCGAAACATCGGATCCCCTCGTCCCGTAAGCGAGGGGCGAGGGGGGTCCGATAAACAGGATGAAAGGAGGAGTCGTCATGGCAATCGTGCGGTGGTGGGACCCCATGCGGGACCTGGCGGGAATCCAGGACAAGATGAACCAGATCTTCGAGGACACCTTCACGCACACCCGCGGCCGCGAAGAGGGGCTGACGGGCGGGATGTGGACCCCCGCGGTCGACATCTACGAGACCGACGCCAACGTCGTCGTGAAGGCCGAGCTGCCCGGCGTCCAGAAGGACCAGGTGGGCGTCGAGGTGAAGGACGGCGTGCTGACGCTGCGCGGCGAACGCAAGTACGAGAAGGAAGTGAAGGAGGAGAACTTCCACAGGATCGAGCGGTCCTACGGAACCTTCCAGCGCGCCTTCTCGCTGCCGACCTCGGTCGACCAGGAGAACATCTCGGCGGTCATGAAGGACGGCGTGCTCGAGGTGACGCTCCCGAAGAGGGAAGCCGCCAAGCCGAAGCAGATCAACGTGGCGGTGAAGTAGGGGCGCGACGGGGGACGCGAGAGGTCGTCGCCGGGTTCCAGTCCCGCTCCGCGGGTCGCCGTATCCCCGACCGGGGGACGCCTGGTCCGGCCATCCATGGCCGGCCTGCGGCTCCATCCCGCCTCGCGCCGCCATCCCTGGCGGCAGACCCGAACGTCGCGAGGCGGGTAGGCCCCCGGGAGGGATACGCCGCCCCGCTGCGCAGGCCTGGGGGGGGGCGACGACCCGGAAACGGCAGGTTATAGCAGGATCCGATCTTTGATTTCAAGGCTCCGCATGAGCGACGACCGCGACGTGGATTGGCAATGCGCCGCGCATGCGGCCCTTGGTCGGCGACGCCCTCCGGAGCGTAGCGGCTCCGGATGTACCCTGATAGGGGGCCTACCCGTCCCGCGACGTTTGAGTCTGCCGCCATGGAGCGAGAATCCGTCCGACTGATTATTGATCGGGGATTCGAGCTCCGAAGCGAACGCCGAGCGGGTAGCGAGGATGAGGCGCCATGGATGGCGCCGTCAGTGAGTGGAGGCCGCCGGCGGCAGCTCGATGCCGGACGCATCGAGCGTGAGCCGGGCCGAGCAAGACGTCCCCCCGAAGGGGACACCCGGAGACGCCTTAGCGCCGGGACAATCCCGGCTGTCCCGGGCGAATCGGAGGGGTCCATGGACCCGAAAAAGGATTACTACAAGCTGCTGGGCGTGGCGGAGGGCGCTTCCGAGGACGAGATCCGGAAGGCGTACCGCCGGCTCGCGAAGAAGTTCCACCCCGACTACAACCCGGGCGACAAGACGGCCGAGTCGAAGTTCAAGGAAGTGAACGAGGCCAACGAGATCCTGTCCGACGGGAAGAAGCGGGCCGAGTACGACGCCTTGCGGCACGGCGCGTTCACCGGCGGGGTCCAGGATGGCTTCCAGGAGGGCTTCCAGGGCGGCCCGTTCGGATTCCCCGGGGGCGGCGGTCGATATTCGCACACCGAGACGGTGGGCTTCGAGGATCTGCTGGGCGACCTGCTCAACCGGGGGGGCGGACGCGGCGCCGGTTTCGGCCACGGCGGCATCCCGGCCGACGACCTCGAGATGGAATTGTCGATCGACTTCCTCGACATGGCCCGCGGTGCGGTCCGCGAGGTCGTGTTCAGCCGGCCGAAGCCGTGCGCCGCGTGCGGCGGCACGGGACGCGCGGGCCGCAAAGGCTGCCCGAAATGCTACGGGGCGGGCTATACGCCGGTCGAGGAGCGGATCAAGGTCAAGATCCCGGCGGGCGCGCAGGACGGCTCCAAGATCCGGGTGCCCGGCAAGGGGGGCGAGGCCGAGGGACGCAGGAACGGAGACCTCCTGCTCCGTCTCCGGATGCGGCCGCACCCGTATTTCCGGCGCGACGGCAACGATATCTCCCTCGACGTCCCGATCCGCGTCTCCGAGGCGATCAAGGGCGCCCGGATCGAGGTGCCGACGATCGACGGGCCGGTGACGGTGACCATTCCCCCGGGCTCCTCGAGCGGACGGAAGCTGCGGCTCAAGGGGAAGGGCGTCCCCTCCCCGGGCGGGACCGAGCGGGGCGACCAGTACCTCGTGCTTCAGGTGGTGGTGCCCCAGGGGGCGTCCGACGAGCTTTCGACGCTGGCCGACCGGCTTGTGCCGTTCGAGGATTCCGGCATCCGGGAGAGCTGGAACTGAGCGGGTTATAATTGAATCTTTAGTTGAAGGATTCGAGCACGAAGGGGAAGGGCGAAGAAGATGGGCAACACATTGAAGACGGCGTTCCTGCTGGCGGTCCTCACGGCGCTGTTCCTGCTGATCGGGCAGGCCGTCGGCGGGCAGGGCGGCATGATGATCGCGTTCGGGATGGCCGTCGTGATGAATGTCGGATCCTACTGGTTTTCCGACTCGATCGTCCTGCGGATGTACGGCGCGCGCGAGGTGCCCGAGTCCGAGGCCCCGCGGCTCCATGCGATCGTCCATCGCCTTGCGGCGGCGGCCGGCACCCCGATGCCGAAAGTCTGCGTGATCCCGGGCGATTCCCCCAACGCGTTCGCGACGGGGAGGAACCCCGAGCATGCCGCCGTGGCGGCGACCGAGGGAATCCTCCGCCTGCTGCCCGAAGACGAGCTCGAGGCGGTCCTGGCCCACGAGATGTCGCATGTCCGCAACCGGGACATCCTGATCGGGACCGTGGCGGCAACGCTGGCCGGCGCCATCATGATGATCGCCCGGATGGCGCAGTTCGCGGCCATCTTCGGCGGGGGAAGCCGCGACCGGGACGGCGAGGGCGGCGGGGGCATCCTCGGGATGGTGTTCCTGGCGATCCTGGCGCCGCTGGGCGCGATGCTGATCCAGATGGCGGTCTCCCGCTCGCGCGAATACCTGGCCGACGCGACGGGGGCCAAGCTTTGCGGCAACCCGCTGGCGCTGGCCCGGGCGCTCCAGCGCATCTCGGGCGTCGCCGAGACCGTCCCGCTCGAGTCCGCGGGCCCGGCGACGGCGCACCTGTTCATCGTCAACCCGCTTTCCGCCGGCGGTATCGCCGGACTTTTCAGCACGCACCCGCCGGTCGAGGAGCGCGTCGCGCGGCTTCGCGAGATGGCGGCAGGGGCACGTTAACCGGTATCGAAGAGGAAGAGACGTAGAGGGGATAGATACACTAAATGATGGAAATTGCGTTCTACCGCGAAAAGCTTTCCGACTCGGGACACCGGGTTCTCAACGCGGCGATCGAGGAATCGCAGCGGCGGCACCACTATTACCTCGGGCTCGAGCACCTGTTCATCGCATTTGCGATCGAAGAGAAAGCCACCTTCGCCGAGCTGATGGCCTCCATCGGCCTCGACGTCGACGCGGTCCTCTACTCGGTCAACGAGCACCTCAACATCTCGCGCCAGTACCTGGGCGTCGGGCTCAAGGTGCCGCCCGCTACCAAGCAGGTGTTCCGCGTCGCCTGGGAGACCGCCCAGCGAAACCGGCGCCCCAACATCGACGCCGAGGACATCTTCCTGGGCATCTTCCACGAGGTCCATTCGATCCCGGCGCGCATCCTCAAGGGGTACGGGCTCGACCCGGGTGTGGCCTTGTCGCGCTTCGCCGGGCAGCTGCGCAGCCGCGAAGAAAAGGTCGAGGAGGTCCGGAAGCGGTATGAACTGCCGCCGAATCTCAAGACGTTCGCCGTCAACCTCAACCAGCTTGCGCGTGAGGGGAAGATCCCGCCGATCATCGGCCGCGAGCGCGAGATCGACCGGATCGTCGAATACCTGTGCCACAAGGACCGCAGCAACTCGGTCATGATCATCGGCGATCCCGGGGTGGGCAAGACCGCCGTCGCCGAGGGGCTCGCGATGCGCCTCGAGTACGAGCCGCACCGGATTCCCGAGCGGCTGCGCAGCCACCAGATCGTCAACCTGCAGATGAACACGATCGTCGCGGGCACCGTCTTCCGCGGGATGTTCGAGGACCGGATCGAGAAGGTCATCTCCGAGGTCAAGGAGCGCAAGAACCTCATCCTGTTCATCGACGAGGCGCACACGATCGTCGGGGCGGGCTCCGCGATGGGCGTTCCGTCCGACGCGGCCAACATCTTCAAGTCGAGCCTCGCGCGCGGCGAGCTGCAGATCATCGGCGCCACGACCGCGACCGAGTTCAAGGAGATCATCCAGGAGGACGAGGCGCTGGCGCGCCGCTTCCGCGTCGTCAAGATCGAGGAGCCGTCGCTCGAGGACGCCCGCGAGATCCTCATCGGGCTCAAGCCGCGGCTCGAAGCCAACTACGGCGTGACCATCGAGGACGCCGCGATCGACTTCGCGCTGTCCATGTCCGAACGGTACGCCCGGTCGCTGCGGCTGCCCGACAAGGTCATCAACTGGCTCGACACCGCCTGCGTGCGGGCCGAGCTTCGGGGGGGCGAGGAGCTGGTCGTCACGTCCGCAGACGTGCTCTACGTCATCGCCGACGAGACCCGGACGCCCGAGGACGTCATCCGACGCGACGTGCTCGACCGGTTCGGCGACCTCGAGGAGAAGCTGTCCCGCAGGGTCGTCGGCCAGAAGGAGGCGATCGACGCGGTCGCCCGCTCGCTCCGGCTCAACAAGGGGCCGCTCAAGGCCAACCTCAACCGGCCCGACGGGGTCCTGCTCTTCTTGGGGCCCACGGGCGTCGGCAAGACCGAGATGGCGCGGGCGTTGGCCGAGTACCTCTTCGGCGACGAGAAGCACATGGTGCGCGTCGACATGTCCGAGTACCGCGACGGCAACCTCGCGGTCGACAAGCTCATCGGCATGCCGCGCGGCATCGTCGGCTCCGAGCGGGGCGGCATCCTGTCCAACCAGCTCCGCGACAACCCGTATACGGTCGTGCTGCTCGACGAGATCGAGAAGGCCGACTCCTACGTCCACAACCTGTTCCTCCAGGTGTTCGACGAAGGATGGCTGACCGACGGGCGCGGCAAGAAGGTCTACTTCTCCGATTCGATCATCATCATGACCAGCAACCTCGGCGCCGACGAGTTGTCCAAGCTGTCGCGCCCGCTCGGCTTCGGCGAAGGGACCGGAGACTTCGGGTCGGTCAAGAAGAGCGTCCTGAAGGCGGTCGAGAACCGCTTCTCGCCCGAGTTCATCAACCGGCTCGACGACGTGGTCGTCTTCTCGCCGCTCTCGGCCGACGAGGTCAAGAAGATCGCCGGTATCCACCTGGGCGCGCTCCGCAAGACGATGGCGTCCCACGGGAAAACGCTCGACGTGACCGAAGCCGCCCTGTCCGCGCTGGCGCGCACAGGCTTCAGCGTCAAGTACGGCGCCCGGTTCCTCAAGCGTCACATCGACGAAAAGGTCAAGATCCCGATCACGCTGCGCTGGAAGGAAACGGACCACTTCTATCTCGACGCCGTCAACGGCGAGGTGGCCGTCATTACGGAAAAGGTGCCCGCATAAATGGCCGAATCGACCGAAGACAAGGGATTCAAGTTCGTCGACAAGCGGACGATGTCCGACGAGGAGCGGGAGGCCGAGCAAAAGTCGGCGACGATCCCGCCGCCTCCTCCCCCGCATGCTCCGGCGCCCCCCGCGGAGGGCGCCGCGCAGGGAGAGAATGTGCCGCCGATAGACCCCCACGCCGCGCCGCACGGGCACGGGCCCGGAGCCGGTCCCCCCGCTTTCCTCGACCTGCTCCAGTCGCTCCAGTTCAGTGCGATGATGCATCTCGGCATGGTCCAGGAGCAGGACGGCAGGCGGTCGCCCGTCGACCTGCCCGGCGCCAGGGACGCGATCGACATGATGGACATCCTCAAGGAAAAGACGAAGGGAAATCTCACGGCGGAAGAGGACGAAGTGCTGACCGAGGGGCTTTATGTACTGAGGATGAGCTACCTCGCCGCGACGAACGCCGGAAAACCGCAAGGAGGAGGAAAACCCTGATGGTCCCGAGAGGCAAGGTCATCGTTCTGCTGCTGGCGGCAGTCGCCGCGGGGGTGGTTCTGTCGTCGGCCTTCAACCTTTCCCCGCGCTGCAACGCGTTTTACCCGGGGACGTCAAAGGTCGAGCCGGCCGCCGCGTCCCGCCTGGTGCCGATCGATATCCCGACGCTGTTCAAGGAAGTGTCGCCGGCCGTCGTCAACATCAGCACGACGCAGGTCGTCAAGTTCAGCCAGCCGAAGCTCCGCAACCCGTTCGGCGGCCATGGCGATCCTTTCGACGAGTTCTTCAATAATTTCTTCGGGGGCGGGCAGGGCGGCGCGGTTCCGCGCGAGCAGAAGCGCAAGAGCCTCGGTTCCGGCTTCATCGTCTCGGACGACGGCTACATCCTGACCAACAACCACGTCGTCGAGAACGCCGACGAGGTCACGGTGACGCTGCTCGACAAGGAAGAGTACAAGGCCACCGTCGTCGGGAACGACCCGAAGACCGATATCGCGCTCATCAAGATCAAGCCGAAATCGAAACTGACCTATGTCCATCTGGGCGATTCGAACCGTCTGGATGTCGGGGAGTGGGTCGTCGCCATCGGCAATCCGTTTGGGCTCGGGCACACCGTGACTGCGGGCATCGTCAGCGCGAAGGGACGCATCATCGGATCGGGTCCATACGACGATTTCATCCAGACCGACGCGTCGATCAACCCGGGCAACTCGGGCGGTCCGCTCTTCAACCTCAAGGGCGAAGTGGTCGGCATCAATACGGCGATCGTCCAGGGCGGGCAGGGAATCGGCTTCGCGACGCCGATCGACCTGGCCCGCTCGGTCATGGGACAACTGAAGGACAAGGGCAAGGTGACGCGCGGCTGGCTGGGCGTCCACATCCAGAAGCTGACGGCCGACATGGCCGAGTCGCTCAACATCCCGGGCGGCAAGGGCGTTCTGGTCGCCGACACCACCAAGGACGGGCCGGCCGAGAAGGCCGGGATCAAGTCCGGCGACGTGATCGTCGCGTTCGACGGCAAGGAGGTCGTGGCGGAGAACGAGCTGCCCCAGATCGTGGCGGCGTCCCGGCCCGGCAGCAGGGTCGACGTCAAGCTGATCCGTGACGGCAAGGAAATGACCGTCAAGGTGACGCTCGCAGATATGGAGGGCGGCCCGGGCGAGAAGGCCGAGCCCGGCGAAAGCGATGCCGTCAAGAAACTGGGCATCTCCGTCCAGGACATCACGGCCGAGCTAGCCCGCCGGCTGGGCACCGAGAACCGGAAGGGCGTGGTCGTTTCTTCGGTCGAGGACGGCGGCGTCGGCGACAATGCCGGTTTCGAGCAGGGCGATATCGTACGGCAGGTCAACCGGCAGCCGGTCGCTAGCGTGGCCGAGTTCGACAGTGCCGTCAAGAAGTCGAAGGGCGACAAGGTGACGATGTTCCTCGTCGAGCGGGGCGAGGCGCGCATCTTCCTCGCCGTGAAGATCAAGTAGCGTCGCAATCGACGCCCGCCCCCGCGTCAGACGGGGGGCGGGCATATTCCGCAAAGGCAGAGCCCGGCTGCCGGTCCGGCGAATTCGCAGCCGGGACCGGGAGGGGCGGGTGCGCCCGCCGGGACGGGGCGAAGCAGGCGGCATAAGGAGGACAAGATGGTTCCGCTCGAGAAGCTGACGGTCAAGTCGCAGGAAGCGCTGCAGGACGCCGTTCGGATGGCGTCCGAGCGCGGTCACGCGCAGGTCGAGCCCGAGCACCTGTTTGCGGCGCTGCTGCGGCAGGAGGGCGGCGTGGCCGCCGACCTGCTGACGCGCACCGGGGTGGCGCCGGGACGCCTCCTGGCGGATGCCGATGCGCTGCTGGCCGCGATGCCCCGGGTGTCCGGGGCGGTGAACCGCGGTCTCTCGCCCCGGTTCGAGCCGATCTTCGAAAAGGCGCAATCCGAGGCCGACGCGTTCAAGGACGAGTTCCTGTCGGCCGAGCATTTCCTGCTGGCGCTGTGCGGCGAGCCGGGCAGGGTGGCCGACCTTCTGCGGAAGGCGGGCGTGACGCGCGAGGCGCTGCTGTCGGCGCTCACCGCCATCCGGGGGACGCAGCGGATCACCGACGAGAACCCCGAGGGCAAGTACCAGGCGCTCGACAAGTACTGCAACGACCTGACCGAGAGCGCGCGGCGCGAGAAGCTCGATCCCGTGATCGGACGCGACGAGGAGATCCGGCGCACGATCCAGGTCCTTTCCCGGCGCACCAAGAATAACCCCGTGCTGATCGGGGAGCCGGGTGTGGGCAAGACGGCCATCGTCGAGGGGCTTGCGCAGCGGGTCGTCTCCGGCGATGTCCCCGAGGGGCTGAAGGACAAGCGAGTGCTCGCGCTCGACATGGGCTCGCTGATCGCCGGCGCGAAGTACCGGGGCGAGTTCGAGGACCGGCTGAAGGCGGTGCTCAAGGAGATCGCTGCAGCCGAGGGCAAGGTCATCCTGTTCATCGACGAGATGCACACGCTCGTCGGGGCGGGCAAGGCCGACGGCGCGATGGACGCATCCAATATGCTCAAGCCGGCGCTGGCGCGCGGCGAGCTCCGGTGCGTCGGGGCGACCACGATCGACGAGTACCGCAAGTACGTCGAGAAGGACCCGGCGCTCGAGCGCCGGTTTCAGCCGGTCATGGTCGAAGAACCGTCGGTCGAGGACACGATCGCGATCCTGCGGGGCCTGAAGGGGCGCTACGAGGTACACCACGGCGTCCGCATCAAGGACGCGGCGCTGATCGCGGCCGCCACGCTTTCCCACCGCTACATCTCCGACCGCTTCCTGCCCGACAAGGCGATCGACCTGGTCGACGAGGCGGCTTCGCGACTCAAGATCGAGATCGACTCCGTGCCGACGGAGCTCGACGAGGTGCAGCGGCGCAAGACGCAGCTCCAGATGGAGAAGCAGGCGCTCGCGAAAGAGACCGACGCGGCGTCGCTCGAGCGCATGGGGCTGCTCGACGAAGAGCTGGCCGAACTGACGAGGCGGATCGACGACTACCGTGCCCGATGGGAAAAGGAGAAGGCGTCGATCGGGAAGGGGCGCGCGATCAAGGAGAGGATCGAGAAGGCGCTTTCCGAGATGCAGCGTGCCGAGCGGGAAGGGAACCTCGCGAAGGCCTCCGAGCTGAAGTACGGGACGATCCCGGCGCTGCAGCGGGAGGTCGAGGCGCTGGCGCCCGCAACGGCCGATGGGACGGGGGGGCGTCTGCTCAAGGAGGAGGTCGACGAGGAGGACATCGCCCGGATCGTGGCCCGCTGGACCGGCATCCCGGTGACGCGGCTGGTCGAGGGGGAGGTGCAGAAGCTGGTGCACATGGAGGAGCGGCTGGGTGAGCGCGTCGTCGGCCAGGAGGAGGCGCTTCGCCTGGTGGCCAACGCGGTGCGGCGCGCGAAGTCGGGCCTCAAGGATCCGAGGCGGCCGATCGGCTCCTTCCTGTTCCTGGGGCCGACGGGCGTGGGCAAGACGGAAACCGCGCGGGCGCTGGCGCAATTCCTGTTCGACGACGAGGCCGCGATGGTGCGGCTCGACATGTCCGAATATATGGAAAAGCACTCGGTGGCCCGGATGATCGGCGCCCCGCCGGGATACGTCGGCTACGAGGAAGGGGGCGCGCTGACCGAGGCGATCCGGCGAAAGCCGTACACCGTCGTGCTGTTCGACGAGATCGAGAAGGCGCACCCCGACGTGTTCAACGCGCTGCTCCAGGTGCTCGAGGACGGGCGGCTGACCGACGGGAAGGGGCGCACGGTCGACTTCCGCAACACGGTGGTCATCCTCACCTCGAACGTCGGCTCCCACTGGATCCAGGAGCTTTCCGGCCGCGGGGAAGAAATCGTCCGCGACCGGGTGATGGACGAGTTGCGGACCACCTTCCGGCCCGAGTTCCTCAACCGGCTCGACGAGATCATCCTGTTCCATGCGTTGGGGCGCGAGCAGATCGCCCGCATCGTCGACCTGATGCTCGGCGAGCTGAACGTCCGGCTGGCCGACCGGAAGATCACCGTCGAGATGACGCCGGCGGCGAAGGCGCGACTGGCCGAGCTTGGGTACGATCCGGTCTACGGCGCGAGGCCCTTGCGGCGCGCGATCCAGAAGCACCTCCAGGACCCGCTGGCGCTCGCGTTGCTTCAGGGCGGCTTCCTGCCCGGCGACACGGTGCGAATCGACGCCGATGCGGTGGGCGGCTTCTCGTTCGGGAAGGCGGCAGCCGGGGCGTGACCCGTGCGCTTTCATCCTTGACACGGCGAGCTCCCATGGGTCATGCTTTTATGAAAACATCGTTTGAAAAGGCGTCCTTTGGATAAGACCTGCTCCGTCTCCGTGCTCGCGCCCGCCAAGCTCAACCTCACCCTCAAGGTGTTCGGAAAGCGTCCCGACGGCTATCACGACATTCGTTCGCTGATGGTTCCGATATCCCTTTATGACATGGTCACGGTGACCGGGATTCCGCAGGGAATCGAGGTCTTGTCCGATCGGCCGGGCGTGCCGTCCGGCTCGGACAACAGCTGCGGAAAGGCCGCCGGGCTTTTCCTGGCGTGGGCCGGCGTGACCTCCGGGGTGCGAATCCGCATCCGGAAAGTGATTCCGATGGAAGCGGGCCTCGGCGGAGGCAGCTCCGACGCCGCCGCGACCTTCAAGGGCCTGACCGCCCTGACGGGCGCGGAGCCGCCTCCCGACGTCCTGCGCGACATGGCGGCGAAGGTCGGCGCCGACGTACCCTTCTTCACGGTGGGCGGGGCCGCGTTGGCCGAGGGGATCGGCGAGCGTCTGACGCCGCTGACCTGGTCGGTCCCGTTCCATGCCGTGGTCGTCAAGCCGCCGTTCGGGATGCCGACGGCCGAGGGATATGCGCGGCTCCGGCGCGGCCCCGGCGAAGCACCGGGGGAGAACGCGTTCGAGCCTCCGCGCGATTGGGACGCGCTGGTCGGCTGCGTCGACAACGATTTCGAGGGGGCATGGGCCGGCGTCTACCCCCAGGTCGATGCGATCAAGCGACAGCTGCTCGACGCGGGCGCCGGTACCGCGGCGATGACCGGCAGCGGCTCGTCGATCTTCGGCCTGTTCCGCGAAGAGGGCAAGGCGCGGGAAGCGCAGGGGGCGCTTTCCCGGGACACGGGCAACACGATTTTCCTGGCGCGAAACATCTAGGGCAACGGAAGGAGGGGGACATGCAGATCACGGAAGTGAAGGTCTATCCGGTATTCGACAACGAGAAGCTGAAGGGGTACGCCACGATCATCTTCGACGACTGCTTCGTCGTCAGGGATCTCAAGGTCATCCAGGGAACCAGCGGCATGTTCGTGGCCATGCCGAGCAAGAAGACCAAGGACGGCAGTTACCGGGACACGGCGCACCCGCTCAACAACGAGACGCGAGACATGATCGAGCAGGCCGTGCTCGGCGAATACGGGCGGGAGGCCTCCGTGCTTGACGCTGTAGCCGCCGCCCAGTAAGATCACCGGTGCGCTGGGAGGTCGTTCAACGGAAGGACAGAGGCCTTTGAAGCCTCGAATGAAGGTTCGACCCCTTCCCTCCCAGCCATCGTCCCTGTTTTTACGCTTGCCAAGCGGGCCTCGCCCGATATAATATTCAACTCTTTCGGTTTAATCACTCCCTACAGGGGATACGTGTGACCAGGCTAAAGCTTATTTCAGGAAACGCAAACATCGACCTCGCGAAAGAGATCGCGGCCCACCTCTGCATCCCGCTGGCGACCACGGTGGCCAAGCGGTTCAGCGACGGCGAGATCAACGTCGAGATCCGCGAGAACGTCCGCGGCGCCGACGTATTCATCATCCAGCCGACCTGCAGCCCCGCCAATGATCACCTGATGGAGTTGCTCGTCCTGATCGACGCGCTCAAGCGCGCCTCGGCCAAGCGCATCAACGCGGTCATTCCTTACTACGGATACGCCCGGCAAGACCGCAAGGTCCTTCCGAGGGCCCCCATCACGGCCAAGCTGGTGGCCGACCTCCTCACGGCGGCCGGCGTCAACCGCGTGATCACGATGGATCTCCACGCCGGCCAGATCCAGGGATTCTTCAACATTCCGGTCGACCATCTCTACTCGGCGCCGGTGATGCTCGAATACATCAAGTCCAGGTTCGCCAACGAGGGCGACATCGTCGTGGTCTCCCCCGATGCCGGCGGCGTCGAGCGGGCCCGGGCGTTCGCCAAGCGGCTCAACGCATCGCTGGCCATCATCGACAAGCGGCGGGTCGCGCCCAACGTCGCCGAGGTCATGAACATCATCGGCGCGGTCGAGGGCAAGACCGCGATCATGCTCGACGACATCGTCGACACGGCCGGCACACTCGTCCAGGCGGCCGACGCGCTGACCGCCAAGGGCGTCAAGGCGGTCTATGCCTGTGCGACGCACGCCGTCCTGTCCGGCCCCGCCATCGAGCGAATCGAGAACTCGCAGATCCGTGAGCTCGTCGTCGCCAACACCATCCCGCTGGGTGACAAGACGGCCTGCAAGAAGATCAAGGTGCTCTCCGTGGCCAACCTGCTGGGCGAGGCCATCAAGCGCATCCATTTCCACGATTCTGTCAGTTCGCTGTTCGTATAGTCAGTTCGCTGTTCGTATAGGAGGATAAGGCAATGGCAATCGTCGAATTGGCGGCTACGATCCGCCAGGGTATCGGGAAGCAGGCCAACCGGAAGGCCAAGCATGCAGGACGCGTCCCGGGCGTGATCTATGGCAAGGGGCTTCCGAGCCGCAATCTCGAATTCGAGCGCCGGCCGCTCGAAAAGTATCTTTCCAAGGCCAAGCACGGCACGGTCATCGTCAAGATGAGCGTGCTCGACGGGGCCGAGTCGAGCGAGTCGTTCGCGGTCCTCAAGGAATTCCAGTTCCATCCGGTGACCGACAGCGTGACCCACGTCGACTTCTACGAGGTCGCGGCCGGCAAGAAGTTCAACGTCGAGGTTCCGCTCCGCGTCAAGGGCAAGCCGGCGGGGGTCGAGTTCGGTGGCATCCTCGAGGTCATGATCCGGTCGCTCGAGATCCGCTGCACCCCCGACAACGTCCCCGAGTTCATCGAGATCGACGTGTCCGAGCTTAACCTCGGCGATACGCTCCACCTTGGCGCGCTGGCCTTCCCCGAAGGCGTGAAGCCGGTCGAGAAGGACCTCAAGATGGCCATCGCCGCGGTCCACACGCCCAAGGACGAGGCCGTGAAGGCATCCGAAGAGGGCGCCGCCGTCGAAGCGCCGGCAGCAGCCAGTGTCGCCGAACCCGCCAAGAAGGGAAAGGGATAACCGGCGCCCCTCCCGCCTGATCGTCGGGCTGGGGAACCCCGGGCGGCGCTACGCGCCGACCTTCCATAACGCGGGGTTTCAGGCCATCGACCGTCTCGCCGGGACGCTGGGCATCCGGCTCCACGTCGAAGGCAAGCTCGAGTACGGCATCGGCGATGCCGCCGGCGAGATCGTGATGCTGGCGCGTCCGCAGACCTACATGAACCTGAGCGGCACGGCGGTCGCTTCCGTCTTCCGGAACTACGCCGAATCGCCCGAAGACCTTGTCGTCCTCCACGACGACCTCGACATCCCGCTCGGGGATGTCCGGCTCAAGCGGGGCGGCGGCGCGGGCGGCCACAACGGGTTACGCTCTTTGCAAACCGAATTGTCGACGCCCGATTTCCTCCGGGTCCGCATCGGGGTCGGTCGTCCCCCCCCGGGGTGGGATGCCGCCGATTACGTGCTCGCCCCGATCCCCGAGGAATCGCGCGACGTTTTCGAAAGCTCGGTCGCCTCCGCGGCCGACGCCGTCCTCGATCTCATCCGGGACGGCTTCGAAAAGGCATCTACGCGCTGGAACCAGAAGCGCAAGGCCTCCCCCGCCTGACGGGGGAACAACTCCTTGCTCCCGGCAAAAACGACCGGGGGCTTGAACATCCGAGAGGAGGATTTTCGAACACATGATCCGCAAGTACGAAACCGTCATTCTTTTCGACACCGAGGTATCCGAGGACACGCGCAAGGAGTTCCTTGCGAAGCTGGCCGCCATCATCGTCGCCTACAAGGGCGAAGTGCTCAAGCAGGACGACTGGGGCACCCGGAGACTCGCCTACACCATCAACAAGAAGGTCAGCGCCTTCTATACCTTCCTTTTCTACACCGGCGATCGCGGCGTGGTCGAGGAAGTCGAGCGCAACATCAAGATCATCGACGGTGTCCTTCGCCACATGACCACCCTCTGTACGGCCGAGGTCAAGGCCAAGGTGGCGCCCGCGCCCGTCCAGGAAGAGGCGCCGGCGATCCCGCCCGACGCGACCCCCGCGCCTCCCGCGCCGGTCGTCGAGTAGCAGCCGGAAGCGGCGATGGTCACCTTCAATCGCGTCATCCTCGCAGGAAACCTCGTCCGCGATCCCGAGATCCGCTATCTTCCTTCGGGTCTCTCGGTCACGAGCTTCGGCCTGGCCGTAAACGAACGCATCAAGAAGGGCGATGCATGGGAAGAGCATGTCTCGTTCTTTGACGTCACCGTCTTCGGCAAGCAGGGCGAGAACTGCGCCGAGTACCTTTCCAAGGGGCGCCCGGCGCTCGTCGAGGGGCGTCTCCGGCAGCGTCGCTGGGAGCAGGACGGCGTCAAGAAAAACAAGATCGAGATCATCGCCGACAACGTCCAGTTTCTCGGGGCGGCCGGCAAGGGCAACGGCGCTCCCGAAGGGCCCAGAGGCAGTTCTCCCGCCGCCGGGTCCGGCGGCGATGCGCCCGACGAAGACATCCCATTCTAAAACCGATAATGAACAAGAGAATATCAGGAGGAAAGCACGATGAGCACACCGTATAAGCCCCGTCCTTCCGGTCCCGGCGGACGGGAGGGCGGTCCCGGAGGGAAACGTCGGTACGTCCGCAAGAAGTTCTGCCGCTTCTGTGCCGAAAAGGAGCTGCAGCTCGACTACAAGAACGTCTACCTGGTCAAGCAGTTCGTCTCCGAGCGCGGCAAGATCGTCCCCCGCCGCATCTCGGGCACCTGCGCCAAGCACCAGCGGAAGCTGACGACCGAGATCAAGAAGGCGCGCATCATCGCCCTGATCCCGTTCACCGCGACCCAGGTCCGGTAGGGGGTGCGCCGATGAAAGTGATACTCAGGGAAGACGTCGACAAGTTGGGCAAGGCCGGCGAGATCGTCAAGGTCGCCGACGGCTACGGCCGCAACTTCCTCATCCCCAAGAGCTTCGCGGTGCAGGCCAATCCGCGGAACCTCAAGACGCTCGAGCATGACCGCGCCGTCATCGAGGCGCGTGCGAAGAAGTCCCGCAAGGCCGCCCAGGGCGTCGCCGACAAGCTGGCCGCCGTCTCGCTGACCCTTTCCGCCAAGGCCGGCGAGGAAGGCAAGCTGTTCGGGGCGATCACCTCGCGCGACATCGCCGATGCGCTCGAGAAGCAGGGCGTTCCGGTCGACCGCAAGCTGGTGCAGCTGGCCGACCCGATCAAGCAGCTGGGCGACTACAAGGTCAAGGTCCGCCTTTCGGCCGACCTCTCGCCCGAGATCTCCGTCAGCGTGGTGGCGGAAGTCTAGGCACGCTTCACTCGCCGAATCCGGCGCCGCGGCCCGCATGATCGGCGCGGCACCGACTCGACCAGAAACGTGCCGCCCGGCGTTCGACGCCGGGCGGCACGTTTCGTTTGAACCGTCATCCGCATGTGTCCCGCCGTGGGGGGAACAAGATGTCCGATCTACGCGAAACGCACGGCAATCCCGGGGGGAACCTCTCCTCCTCCCGTGTCCCGCCCTACAACCTCGAGGCCGAGCAGTCGGTCCTGGCCTCGATCCTGCTCAACAACGACCTGATGAGCAACGTCCTCGAGCTGCTGCGTCCCGACGATTTCTATCAGGGCTCGCACCGGACGCTGTTCACCGTGATGCTCGACCTCTCCGAGAACGGGCAGGCGATCGACCAGCTCACCCTGTCGGCCGCCCTTTCCGACAAGGGCATCGAGAAGCAGGTCGGGGGGCTGAGCTACATCTCCGAGCTTCTCCAGTCGGTCCCCACGACGGCCAACCTCAACGAATACGCCCGGATCGTGAAGGAGAAGGCGATCCTGCGGCAGGCCATCGCCGTGGCCCAGGAGATCACGGCCAGCGCCTATCAGGGCGTGAGCAACGTCAACGATTTCCTCGACCAGACCGAGCAGGCGGTCTTCGCGATCGCCGAGAACCGGATCCGCCCTTCCTATCATTCCATGGCCGAGATGGCCAAGGAGACGATGAAGATCATCGAGGATCTCTACGAGAAGAAGCAGATGATCACGGGGGTCCCGTCCGGCTTCCGCGACCTCGACGGGATCACTTCCGGCTTCCAGCCCTCGAACCTCATCGTCGTCGCCGCCCGCCCCGGCATGGGCAAGACCGCGCTCTGCCTCAACATCGCCCAGAACGTGGCGCTCCAGTCCCGCATCCCGGTCGCGATCTTCTCGCTCGAAATGGGGCGGCAGGAGCTGGCGCTCAGGATGATCTGCTCCGACGCGCACGTCGAGGCGACGAAGCTGCGGCGCGGATTCGTCTCCCAGAACGAGTTCGTCCACGTCGTCAAGTCGGTCAGCAAACTGTCCCAGGCGCCGATCTACATCGACGACTCGGGCGGCCTGAGCTCGCTCGAGCTGCGCGCCAAGGCACGGCGGCTCAAGAAGGACAAGAAGATCGGGATGCTCATCATCGACTACCTCCAGCTCATGAGCGGGTCCGGACGGGGCAATTCCGACAACCGGGTCCAGGAGATCTCCGATATCTCGCGCGGCCTGAAATCGCTGGCCAAGGAGCTCGAGATCCCGGTCATCGCGCTGTCGCAGCTCAACCGGGGCCTCGAGGGCCGCACCGACAAGCGCCCGCAGCTGTCCGACCTGCGCGAGTCTGGCGCCATTGAGCAGGACGCCGACATCGTGCTCTTCATCCACCGGGAGGAGATGTACCTGAAAGCCGAGACGCCCGACGACAAGAAGGGGACGGCCGAGATCATCATCGGGAAGCACCGGAACGGGCCGACCGACACCGTGCCTTTGACGTGGCTCGGGAAGTACACCAAGTTCGAGAATCGCGCGACCGACGATTTCCAGTAGCGAAGTTCAGCGCCCGCCGAGGCTCAGGTTGAGGCCGACCACGCCGGCCACGATCAAGGCGATCGAAACGACCTTCAGCGCCGTGAGCGACTCCTTGAACCAGATCATCCCGACTGCCGCCACGAGCACCGTGCCGACCCCGGACCAGATGGCGTACACCACGCTGACCGGCAGCGTCTTCAGGGTGATCGACAACGCCGTGAAGCTGCCGACGTAAAAAAGCAGGACCAGAACCGTCGGAAGCGGGCGTGTGAAGCCGACCGATAGCTTCATGCAGGTCGTGCCGGAAACCTCGAGCAGGATTGCGAGGGCGAGCAGCAGCCGGTCCATCATTCCTCCCCGGATCGCCCGTCGTCGAGCGTCCACCTTCCCTCGGCCGACGGGAATCCCCCTGCGATAAAGTCTTCGACCAGCGTCTTCGCGAACCGCGCCGCATCGGGAAGCGATTGCCCGAGCGCGATGCGCGTTGCCAGCGCCGAGGCGAAGGCGCAACCGGTTCCGTGGGCATCGCGTCCTGGAAGCTTCCGGCCGGGGGCGAGCAGCGTCGCCGTTCCTTCCTCGAAGACAAGATCCGTCCCCGCCTTCCCCCGCCAAGGGAAATGGCCTCCCTTGAGCACGATGTCCGCGCCGGTCCGGTCGGCCAGGTCGCGCGCCGCGACGACCGCATCCTCGAAGCGCCGCACCGTGCGGTCGAGCAGCTTCTCGATCTCGGGCAGGTTCGGGGTGAGGACGTCGGCCCGGGCGAAAAGCTTCCGGAAGGCGGGGAGGGCGTCCCGGGAGAGCAGCGATCCGCCTGATGAGGCGCGGATCACCGGATCGTGCACCAGGGGAAGATCGTCGTGCGCTTCAAGGAACGACAGGATCGCGAGCGCGGCGGCGCGGGTGCCCACCATCCCGATCTTGACGGCCGCGATCCGGTGCGCCTTTTCGACGCAGGTCAGCGCGCGTTCGATCGTGTCGCGTGAGAGCGGGACGACGCGGTCGAATGCGGTCGTGCTCTGGAGCGCAAGGCAGGAGGGCACGGCGACCGGATAGCCGCCCGCGGACGTCACGGCGCGCGCGTCCATCAAAACGCCGGCGCCGGCCGTGGGGTCGTACCCGCCGAACGCGAGAATCACGGGTTTCGTTTTTCTTCGTCCCATATGCGGATGAACTCCCTCGCGGATGCGGCGATGTCGGGGGCGGCGAAGAGCGCCGAGGCGACGGCTACGGCCGCCGCCCCCGCGTGGATCACGGGCCGGACATTCCGGTGCGTGATACCGCCGATGGCGACCGACGGGATGGCGACGGCGGCCGCGATCTCGGCGACAAGCGCCGGGCCGCGCGCCGGGCGGGCATCGGCCTTGGTCTCGGTGGGATAAACGGCCCCCACGCCGACATAGTCGGCACCGTCGTCCGCGGCGCGCCGCGCCTCGGACGCATCGTGCGTCGAGACGCCGATGAGGAAGCCGGCCGGCGCGAGGCGGCGCGCCGCGGACGGCGGCAGGTCGTCTTGCCCCAAATGGCACCCGTCCGCCCCGCAAAGCAGCGCGACATCGAGCCGGTCGTTGACGATGAAGGTGGCATCCGCCGCGCGGCAGGCGGTCGCAAGGCGCGTGGCGCGCGCCAGCATCTCGCGGCCGGTCGCCGTCTTGTCACGATACTGGAACAGGCGGCAACCTCCCGCCATGGCTTCCGCCAACGCCCGGTCGAGCGCCTCATCGGGGTCGGCCGAACCTCGGGCGGAGACGGACAGATCGAGGATGGCGTAGAGACCGGTCACCGTTTCCGGTCCGGCTTCTTTTTGGGGGCGAGCCCGAGATCGGTGATCTTCTTGCGCAGCGTGTTCCGGTTGATCCCGAGGATGGCGGCGGCGCGGATCTGGTTGCCCCCCGTCGCCTCGAGGATCACCCGGATCAGCGGCTTTTCGGTCTGGCGCATGAACAGGTCGAGCAGGGCGCTTTCGTTCTCGAGGGCGGGGCCGAGCCGCTTCACGAACTCGCGCACCCTCTCCTCGATGATTTGTTCGAGCGGGGCGCCGGAAAGGTCGGGGGCGCCTTCGGCCCTGGCCAGCTCCCGCGCGACCTCATCCCGCCGGAGCAGCTTCCCCGGGGCGATCACGGCCAGCCGCTGGACGAAGTTCTCGAGCTCCCGGATGTTTCCTTTCCAGTGGTGCAGGGAAAGCGTCTCGAGCGCCTCCTTCGAAAAGGACCGGGTCGGCCGCGACAGCAGCGCGCAATACTTCTGGAGGAAGAAATCGGCCAGCAGAGGGATGTCCTCGCGCCGCTCGGATAGCGACGGCACGCGGATGGGGAACACATTGAGACGGTCGAAGAGATCCTCGCGGAACTTCCCCTCGGCGACCATGCGATGAAGGTCGCGATTGGTGGCGGCGATCAGCCGGCCGTTGAAACGGCGGACCCGGTTGGAGCCGAGGCGGGTATATTCGCGCTCCTGGAGGACCCGGAGCAACTTGACCTGGAGGTCGGGCGGCGTGTCGCCGATCTCGTCGAGGAAGAGGGTGCCGCCGGCCGCGGCCTCGATCTTGCCTTCACGCGCGGCATCCGCGCCGGTGAAGGCTCCCTTGTCGGCCCCGAAAAGCTCGGCTTCCTGCAGTTCGCGAGGGATCGCCGATGCGTTCACCGCGACGAAGGGGCTTTCGGGGTGGCCCAGGTCGTGGATGGCGCGGGCGACCAGCTCCTTGCCGACGCCCCGCTCTCCAAGCAGCAGGACGGTGGTATCGGAATCGGCGATCTTCCCGATGCTCTGGAACACCTCGAGGATCGCGCGGCTCTTCCCGACGATGCGGGAAGCGGCCCATTCCCCCGGCTCGGTCGCGTGGAAGGGCCGCTCGCGCGAATCCGCCTCCTTGGCGACGTCGCGGAGGAGCGCCTCGATCCGGTCGATGTCGAACGGCTTGGTCAAAAACTCGGCCGCGCCGGCGCGGGTCGACCGGGCTGCGGTTTCGGGCCGGGCGACCGCCGTCATGATGAAGAAGCGGGTCGGGGATTTCATGGCGTGGACGCGCTCGAGCACTTCGATCCCCTCGAGCCCCGGCATCCGGACGTCGATGAAGGCGGCGGCGTAGTCCTTGCGCGAAAGCAGGTCGAGCGCCTTTTCGCCATCCTCGGCCAGGTCGGCCTGGAAGCCCATCCCCGCGACCGTTTTCTGGAGCACCCAGCGGATGCTCTCGTCGTCATCCGCGACGAGGATTTTCTTCAAGGCGTTTTCCTCACGTCTTCCGGGAGTCCACGGGCAGGGATATTGTAACCGTCGTCCCCTCGCCGCGCACCGATTTGATGGCGAGTTTCCCGCCGTGCCGCGAGATCGCCTGCCGCACCATGACCAGGCCGAGACCGGTCCCCTTGGGCTTGGTCGTGTAGAAGGGCAGGACGGACTTGTGAAGGTCTTCCTCGGACATGCCGACGCCGCTGTCGGTGACCACCACGTCGAGGAAAGAGCGTTTCTGCCCGGGCCCGCGGCTGAGGCGGTAATTGACGTTCATCCGGGCCTCGACGCGCACGGTCCCTTCCTCTTCGATCGCCTCGACCGCGTTCTTGAGGACGTTCAGCAGCGCCCGGTAGATGGTGTCGGCGTGGCCGGAGACGTCGGGCAGGCTCGGGTCGACCTTGAGGTCGAAGCGGATCCGTTTTCCCTGGGCGCGCACTTCGGCCTCCAAAAGCTCTTTCACGTCCCGTAGCAGCGGCAGGAGGGGCACGGGACGCGGTGGCGGAGGCGTGCGCCCCATCTCGAGCATCTTCTCGATCAGCCGGTTGATGCGTTCCGCCTCGCGAAGCATAAGCCGGATGCCCTCGTCGCGCTCCTCATCCGTCGTTCCGTGTCGAAGGATCCACTGACCCGCCCCCAGGATGCCGCCCAGCGGGTTCTTGATCTCGTGTGCGATGCCGTAGGCGAGCATCTGCGTCTCCTCGGCGCTGATCGCCGCGCGCTCCTCCTGGCCGACCAGCGACAGGAACTCTGCCGACTTGATCGACAGGACCACCCCCTGGTGCTCGCCCTGCGCGCCGGCCAGGGGGGAAGCGTCGACGATGACCGGGAGGGCCGTTTCGGCCGGACCGCTCCCGAGCCGGGGGCCGGAGGGGCGTGAGAGCTCGACGTCGAATGCGGTGACGGCACTGCCTTCCTCGAGCGCCTTTCCCAGGATCCGGACGGTAACCGGGCTGTCGGCGAAGACTTTTCGGTAGTGGAGGCCCTTGAGCGCCTGGGCGGATCCACGCAGGATCTCCTCGGCGGCCGGATTGAGATAGACGAGCAGGCCGTCCCGGCCGAACACGAGGATGCCGGAATCGATCGACTCGAGCGTCTGGAGGTAGAGCGGGTTCAAAAGAAGCGCTCCACGACGGCTCGGATATCGTCGATTGAGGCGACGCGCACCAGCTCGGCCCGAAAATGGGCGCCGCCCGGCGTTCCCCGGCTGTACCACGCCAGGTGCTTCCGCATCTCGATGATGCCGACTTCCCCGTGGCGGGCGAAAAGCTCGCTCCCGTGCCGGAGGATCAGGGCGCGCCGTTCCTCGGGCGATGGCCTCGTATCCCCGAAGATCCAGGGGTTGCCGAGCGCGGCCCGGCCGATCATGACGGCGTCGCAGCCGGTCTCGGCAAACATGCGACCGATGTCGGCGAGGCGCCGGACGTCGCCGTTCCCGATGACGACGCGGCCGGGGAAGGCCTCCTTGAGCCGGGCGATGTGTGTCCAGTCGGCCTCGCCCGAGAACATCTGGTTGCGCGTCCGGGGGTGGAGCGTCACCGCGGCGGCGCCGGCCTCGTAGACCGCCCCGGCGACCTCGAGAAACGACTCGGTCCCCTTCGCGAAGCCGGAGCGGATCTTGACGGTCACCGGGATGCGCGCCTGCCGAACGGCCTCGGACACGATCCGGCCGCACAGCGCCGGGTCGGAGAGCAGCGCCGCCCCGGCGCCCCCTCCGGTCACTTTCCGCACCGGGCACCCCATGTTGATGTCGACGAAGTCGAAGCCCAGCTCTCCGATGGCCGCCGCCGCCTCGCCGATCTCTTCGGGCACGGCGCCGAAAAGCTGCGCCCCGATCGGCCGCTCGGACGGCTCGAACGCGAGGTAGCGCATGCTGCGCGCCGGCTGCATCAGCAGGCCCTTGGCGGAAACCATCTCGGTCACGACGATGCCGGCCCCGTGCTCGCGGCAAAGCCGCCGGAAGGTGGTGTCGGTGATCCCTGCGAGGGGCGCCAGGATGAGTTTTCCGCGGAAGTCCATAGAGGAGGGATATCTTACCCCAAATCCCCTCGCGGCAGCCCCTTGACCCGGATTTCTTCCGCATGGTATAAATTGGCGGTTAATCCAATCCCGTCCGATCGAATCAAGTTTCATAACAACGCGTTACATTTCATCAATCCCAAGGGGGAAACGCTTTATGTCACAACCGCTACCCGTTCCGACGGCGTTCCGGCGGGGCAAGGCGACGCTGATTGCGATGCTCGCCTCCGCTCTGACGCTGCTCGCCTCCACCGCTTTCGCGAGCGAGGCCGAGCTCAAGCTCCCCGACCTGTCTACCCAGCTCTTCATGGGCCTCGACGGCCACTCGATCCTGATGATCGGCCTGGTCGTGTGCGCCCTGGGCATGGTCTTCGGCCTCGTCCAGTACACGCAGATCAAGAACCTGCCCGTCCACAAGTCGATGCTCGACATCTCCGAACTCATCTACGCGACGTGCAAGACCTACATGGTTACGCAGGGCAAGTTCATCGCCCTCCTGTGGGCCTTCATCGCCGCGATCATGGTGTGGTACTTCAGCAGCTCGATGGATGCCTTCCGCATCGCCATCGTCATCATCTTCTCGGTCATCGGCATCCTCGGCAGCTACTCGGTGGCGTGGTTCGGCATGCGCATCAACACCTTCGCCAACTCCCGCGCCGCGTTCGCCGGTCTCAAGGGCAAGCCCTACCCGACCATGGAGATCCCGCTCAAGTCCGGCATGAGCATCGGCATGCTGCTCATCTCGGTCGAGCTGATCATGATGCTCGCCATCCTGCTCTTCGTCCCCGGCGACATGGCCGGCGCCTGCTTCATCGGCTTCGCCATCGGCGAATCGCTGGGCGCCGCGGCACTCCGCATCGCGGGCGGCATCTTCACCAAGATCGCCGACATCGGCTCCGACCTCATGAAGATCGTCTTCAAGATCAAGGAAGACGACGCCCGCAACCCCGGCGTCATCGCCGACTGCGTTGGCGACAACGCGGGCGACTCGGTCGGCCCCACCGCCGACGGGTTCGAGACCTACGGCGTCACCGGCGTGGCGCTCATCACCTTCATCCTGCTCGCGGTCGGCAAGCGGCTCGATCCGACAGCCCAGGCCGGCATCCAGGTCCAGCTGCTGGTCTGGATCTTCGTCATGCGCATCGGCATGATCATCACCTCGGCGCTCGCCTACTTCATCAACGGCGCGATCAACAAGGCCAAGTACGGCGAGGCCAAGAAGTTCAACTTCGAGCACCCGCTGACCATGCTGGTGTGGCTCGCCTCGGCTTTCTGCATCGCCGCCACCTACCTGCTTTCATACCTGCTGATCCCGAACCTGGCCAACGACCCCACCCTCTGGTGGAAGCTGGCCACGATCATCACCTGCGGCACCGCGGCCGGCGCGATCATTCCCGAACTGGTCAAGGTGTTCACCTCGACCAACTCAGGGCACGTCCGCGAGGTCGTCAAGGCGGCCGAAGAGGGCGGCGCGTCGCTCAACATCCTGGCCGGTCTCGTCGCCGGCAACTTCTCGGCCTACTGGATGGGCATGGCGATCATTTCGCTGATGGGCGCCGCCTACGGCGTCTCCACGCTGGGCGGCTTTGAACCGATCATGGAATCGCCGGCGATCTTCGCCTTCGGCCTGGTCGCCTTCGGCTTCCTCGGCATGGGGCCGATCACCATCGCGGTCGATTCCTACGGCCCGGTCACCGACAACGCGCAGTCGGTCTATGAGCTGTCGCTGATCGAAGAGATCCCGAACATCGCCCAGGAGATCGAGAAGGACTTCGGCTTCAAGCCCAACTTCGAGGAAGCCAAGATGTACCTCGAGGAAAACGACGGCGCCGGCAACACCTTCAAGGCCACCGCCAAGCCGGTGCTTATCGGGACGGCCGTCGTCGGCTCCACCACGCTGATCTTCTCGATCATCCAGCTGCTCGCGGGCAAGTACGGCACCGAAGGGCCCCTGGGCATCTTCGCCGGCCTCTCGATCATGAACCCGCTCTTCCTGCTCGGCCTGGTCACCGGCGGCGCAGTCATCTACTGGTTCTCGGGCGCTTCCATGCAAGCGGTCTCCACCGGCGCCTACCGCGCGGTTGCATTCATCAAGAAGAACATCAACCTCGAGGTCGGCGACAAGGCCTCGGTCGAAGACAGCAAGAAGGTCGTCGAGATCTGCACGCAGTACGCGCAGAAGGGCATGTTCAACATCTTCCTCGGTGTTTTCTTCAGCACGCTGGCGTTCGCCTGCCTCAACCACTACTTCTTCATCGGCTACCTGATCTCGATCGCGATCTTCGGCCTCTACCAGGCGATCTTCATGGCCAACGCGGGCGGCGCGTGGGACAACGCCAAGAAGCTGGTCGAAACCGAACTCAACATGAAGGGCACGGCGCTGCACGACGCCTGCGTCGTCGGCGACACGGTCGGCGATCCGTTCAAGGACACCTCGTCGGTGGCCATGAACCCGATCATCAAGTTCACCACGCTGTTCGGCCTGCTGGCGGTCGAGCTGGCCATCACGCTCGATCCGGGCGTCAGCCACATGCTGGCGGCCTTGTTCTTCGCCATTTCGACCATCTTCGTCTGGCGCTCGTTCTACGGGATGCGCATCCAGAACGAGAAATAATCCTTCAACGGGCTACGGTCGGTCCCGATCGGGGCGCTGCGTCGCAAGACGCGGCGCCCCTTTTTTTGTGCGCCCGGCAGGGCGCACCGGGTAGACTGATCCCGATCACGCAATTCCAGGAGGCGCCATGTACTGTTCGTCCTGCGGCAGGGAGATCCGGCCCGGTGCGCTGTTCTGCGACGGTTGCGGCGCTTCCACGATCGCCGATCCCGTAGAGGGGGGCGGGGCACCATTCCCGGCCGAGGCCGATGTCGTCTGCTTCGTGGGCGACCAATCGGGGTATTACCTGGGGAAGTTCCGGAGCTTCCAGGTGGGGCGCGTCGAAGCGTTCGTCCCGACCTGGAACTGGAACGCGTTCTTGTTCACCACCTGGTGGTTCCTCTATCGGAAGATGTATCTGTGGGCGCTGCTGGCATTCGTGGCTTCCTGCATTCCCGTCGTCGGGCTCGTTGCCTGGATCGCGGTGGGGGTGGCGGGGAACTACCTTTACTATCGGCACGCGAGTGCGCAGATCGGCCGCGTCCGGGCCGTGACGCCCGAGGGAGACCTGCCCCGGGTGCTCGCGCAGATGGGCGGCGTCAACCGATGGGTGATATGGGTGGGGGTCGTCCTGACGATCCTTGCGATCGCGGGCATCATCGCTGCGATCTCGATCCCTTTGTTCCTGAAGACGATCAGCGAAGGAACGCGCGCGATCTGAATCCCGGTTTTCAGGGGATCGTCTTGAGCTCCGAAGCGCTCTCGACGACGATCTCGGGGCGATCCTTGAACCGCTTGACCGTGCCGCGTACCCGAACCGTCTTGCCGACGTAATACGTCTCCGGCGAATCGGGCAGCCCCGGCAGCTTGGCCGTGAACAGCACGATCGTCACGTACCGTTTCCAGTTCCCGTGGAAGTTGAGGAAGACCGTCTTTCGACTGCGCTTGGCGCGCACGACGGTTCCCTCGACAGTGATGGTCTTGCCGTCGTATTCGTCGGCGTGGTCCCATGGGATGATGCCCGGGGAGAGCTGCCGACCGGGCGTCTCGCCTCCCGCACGAGAGGATTCCTCCCCCATCGTCCTGAATCCCGCCTTCTCCGCCTCTGTCGCGAACTCGGCATCGGACAGTTCGGACCGGAGCCGGAAGAGCCGGCCGATCTCCCCGGGAAGCTCCCCGCCCTCGATCCCGGGTTTGCCCATCCCCCCATGCACGAGTCCGTACTTTCCCCCGCCCAGGGGCCACACCGTCGCCGGCGTGTGGCCGTTCCGGTCGACCCACCGCAGCTCGCGGAGACCCCCATCTTGCCAAAGGCCTATCCCTTCGCGACGCGCTTCGGCTTCGACCGCGTCGAACTCGGCCTGACGAGAGAAGAAGAAGCGCCGGTAGACGCGCGCCATGCCCTTCCGGACCAGCTCCAGATTGATCAGGAAACGGCCGTCCTCCGAATAGACGTAGCGCAGGAGACGACCGTACTTGTCCTGCTCCTCGATGTCTTTCTCGAGCAGGACCGGTTTCCCTTGGCAGAGCGCGGAAAGCGCCTCCGTCGCTTCGTCGGCGAAGAATTCCTTCGGCTTGGACGGGTGGCTGCGTTCGGGAGTGTCGATGCCGACCAGGCGTACGGTCTCGATCTTCCCGGCAGGTGGGAGGACACGGATCGTGTCGCCGTCGACGATCTCGATGACCTTGGCCTTTTCGATCGCTTGCGCGGCGTGCAACGGCGCCGGCGCCAGGAAGAGAACCAGGAAGAGGGCGCTGCCGAGGCGGAAAAGAAAATGCCCGCCGGGGCGCGAGGCCCCGGCGGGCGGAGAGGGAACGAGGTGTGCCGACATGGCCCCCTGCATCGATTACTTCAGGGCATCGGGGTTTTTCTTGACCTTCGCGTCTTTGTAGCGGGCCGTGACGTAGGCTTCGAGAAGCTCGGTGCGCCGCTTCTCCTCGAGGTCGCGGAGAAATGCTTCTTTCCGTGATGCCCATTCGTTGGGGTCGGCAGGCTGTTCGTCGATGAAGGCGACGGCCATGGTGCGAGCGCCCGCCTCGATCGCTCCGGAAACTACGGGAGATTTCGGGGTGAGCATGGCCAGCGACTTGCGGTCCTTGGCAGGGATTCCCTTGAGCATTTCGGGGAGCGTTCCGGACAGGGGTGTGAAGAAGGGCGTCGTGGAGACGGAGAGCCCCTCGGCCTTTGCGATCCGTTCGAGGTCGGCAGCCGATTTCGCGCCGGAAGCGACCTTGCGGGCGGCCGCGACTGCCGCGACATGCCGCTTGTCGGCGGTCACGAGCGCCGACAGGCGGTCGCGCAACTCGGCAAGGGCCGGCACCCGGGAGTCTTCCTTGGCCGCGACCTGGAACAGGTAGTGGACGTCGCCGACGCTCTTGACCGGTCCGACCTCGTGGAGCGGTTGCATGAGCGCTTCCTGAACGACGGCGGGAGGAAGCCCGCCCGTCTCCTTGTCGCCCAGCCAGCCGGTCTCCGCAGTCGGGATGCCGTAGCCGGTCGCAACGGCCTTCAGGTCCTTGGACGTGGTGGCCTTGCCGCGCGCCTCGTACGCTTTGACCACGACCACGTCCTTCCCCTTTTCGGTGCGAAGCAGTGCGACGACCTGGTCGTGGACCTGGGCGAGCGGAAGCGGTTCCGGAAACTTGATGCGGTTGATGCGAACGATCTGGATGCTGTCGCCCGCATCGATCGGGCCGACGACCGAGTCGACCTGGCCCCCGAAGACGGCTTCGACAACCGAAGCCGGGCCGGATCCCTTGCGCTTGAGCGTGAGCTCTCCCGACTTGCCGCCCGATTTCTTCGCCAGCGCGTCGAATGCGCTCTTGCTCTTGCCTGCCTCGGCGAGCATCCCTGCGGCCTTCTTTTGAGCGTTATCCTTGGTCTTCGCCGTGTAGGGGAGCACGATCCGGGATACGAACCGCTCTTCATCGGTGCGGAACTTGTCGGTGTTGGCTTCGTAAAACTTCCGGATCTCGGCTTCCGGCGGGGCGGCATCGCCCCCGAACCGGGCCGGCTCGAAACGGGCGACCAGCAGCTTCACCCGGGCGGGAATCCGGAACTGCTCCTTGTCGGTCGCGTACCGGGCGCCGATCTCGCTTTCGGTGGGCGGGGGCACGTTCCGCAAGGCGGAGGGATCGGCGACTGCTACCAGGAGCCTGATCTTGCGGTTCAGCGTCTCGAAGCGGTCGCGGCCTTCGGACTCGGGAATGCGCCCCGCGGCATGGAACAGCCCCTCGAACTTGCGCAGCGTGATCTCTTCCCGTTTCTGCTCTTCGTATTCGGACGGGGAGATCCGGTTGTAGGTGAGCAGGCTGCGATATCGGTCTTCGCGGAACTGGCCGTCTTCCTGGAAGGAGGGGGTAGCGGCGATTTCCCGCTGGACCTCGGTGTCGGAGGCGGTCAGCCCCATCTTGCGGGCGTCTTCGAGCAGCAGCGCTTTCTGGATCAGGGAGTCGAGCGCCTGATCCTTGATCCGGAGCGCCTTCTGCATCTCGGGCGTGAAGGCCGGCCCGTAGACGTCGCGGTAGCTCTTTTCGATGGCGTTGGCCGCCTGGTCGAGCGCGGCCATCGAGATCTTTTCTTTTCCGACGGTCGCGGCGGCGCTTTGCGTCTGGTCGGAGAAGCCGACGAAGACGCCCCAGGAAACGAAGGTGAGCGCGATGAATCCGAGGATGACCTTGATGACCCAGGAGCCGGCGTTCCGGCGGAGGACGTCGAGCATGGCAGTGCGTACCCCTTTATCAGATGAGGATGATGGTTCGGTCGAGAACACTCTATGCTAATTCGGGAGGCCGCACGATTCAACGATATTCCGTCGCATGGCGGACGGGAATTGCATTGCAGCAGGGGGCTTGATATTATAAGTGACTACCATTCAAACCGTCATCTTCAACGAATTCCCTGGGGGGATATATGATTTTCGACCGGCTGCTCGGCCTGTTTTCGAACGATCTCGCCATCGATCTCGGCACCGCGACGACGCTCGTCTACGTCAAAGGCGAGGGGATCATCTGCTCCGAGCCGTCCTGCGTCGCCGTCCAGAGCGACAGCCGTGGCGCCAAGAAGGTTCTCGCGGTCGGCATCGAGGCCAAGCGGATGATCGGGCGCACGCCCGGCAATATCGTCGCCATCCGCCCGATCAAGGACGGCGTCATCGCCGACTTCGGCGTCACCGAGGCCATGCTCCGCTACTTCATCCGCAAGGCGCACAAGCATCGCGCACTGGTTCGCCCCCGGATCATCATCTGCGTCCCCTACGGCTGCACCGAGGTCGAGCGCCGGGCCGTCCGCGAATCCGCCCAAAGCGCCGGAGCCCGCGAGGTCTACCTCATCGAAGAGCCGCTGGCGGCCGCCATCGGCGCCGGCATGCCCATCACCGAGCCGTCGGGCAACATGATCGTCGACATCGGCGGCGGCACGACCGAGGTGGCCGTCGTTTCGCTGGGCGGCATCGTCAACAGCCAGTCGGTCCGCGTCGCAGGCGACAAGATGGACGAGGCGATCCTGCAGTACGTCAAGCGCAAATACAACCTGATGATCGGCGAACCGACGGCCGAGCTCATCAAGGTCAAGATCGGCAACGCCTTCCCCGGGTACAAGTTCTCCGAGGGGGGCGATTCGATCGAGGTCAAGGGACTCGACCTCGTTTCCGGCGTGCCCAAGGCGCTCATCCTGCACGCCGACGAAGTGCGCGAAGCGCTTTCCGAACCCGTCCGCGTCATCGTCGATGCGGTCAAGGGCGTCTTCGAGCGGACGCCGCCCGAGCTCGCCGGCGACATCTACGAGCGCGGCATCGTGCTCGCCGGGGGCGGGGCATTGCTGCGCAACCTCGACGCGCTGCTGCGCGAAGAAACCGGTCTCCCCGTCTCCGTGGCCGAAGACCCGCTTTCCTGCGTCGTCCTCGGCTCGGGCAAGGCGCTCGACGAGCTCGACCTGCTGCGGCAGGTCGCCCTGGGCTGACATCCTAAGGGCCCGTCGCCCGAGGGGCGCGCTCCGGCCGCATCGAGATGAATATCTTCCGTAAATGGGGGCGTCCGCTGGTCGCAGCCGTGCTGCTGGCGGGCGCCATCCAGTGCTTCGTCCGGCCCCCGGTGCTGCTCGCGGCGTCCGACCCCTTGCGCGGGTTCGGCGCCGCGGTGTTCCAGCCGGTCTACAAGGTCGCCGATTTCCTCCGTGAAAATGTCACCGGGTTCTGGTACCGCTACCTGGCGCTGATCGGGGTCTCCGAAGAGAACGACCGCCTCCGCAAGGAGACCGTCGAGCTCAGGGCCCGTCTTCAGGAAAGCCGCGACGCGCTGCTCGAAAACCGGCGGTTGCGCGAGTTGCTCCAGTTCGCCCCGATGGCCGAGAAGCCGACGATGGGCGCCCGGGTCGTCGGCCATGACGTTTCTCCCTGGTTCCAGGCGGTCTACATCGACGCGGGTTCCGTCTCGGGGGTCGAGCCCGGCATGGCGGTGACCACGCCGGGTGGCGGGATCGGCCGGATCCACAAGACCTGGCGCAACCTGTCCGAGGTGCTGCTGGCCACCGACGGCCGTTTCGCCGCCGACGTCATCGTCGAGCGCAGCCGCGTGCGGGCCGTGGCCGAAGGGATGGGCGGCAGCTTCTGCCGGCTCAAGTACGTCTCGCCGCTGGCCGATGTCGCGGTCGGTGACCGCGTGCTGTTCTCGGGCTTCGACGGGAGCATGCCCAAGGGAACGCTGCTGGGGGCGGTGGTCTCCGTCGACAAGCCCAAGGAAGGGCTTTTCCAGAAGGTCAAGGTGCAGAGCGCGGTGCATTACCAGTCGGTCGAAGAGCTGCTGGTCGTGCTGGCGCGGCCCACGATTCCGTTCCGGGGCGACAGCCCTTGAGATCGGCCCTCGGGCTTGTCTTGATCGCCTACGCAGGGATCGCCCTCAATGTCTGGTGCCTTTCCGGCTTCGTTCCCTGGTTCCTGCTTCCCGATTTCGGATTCCTGGCGATCGTCTATGCCGGGCTGTTCATCACCGGGCCCGCCGGATTCCTCGCGGCGCTGCTGACCGCCCTGTTCCGCGAGACCACGATGTCGGCGCCGCCGCTCACCTTCCTGCTGTCCTCGCTCGCCGTCTACTTCTTCACGCGTGAGATCGGCTGCCGCCTGTTTCTGCGCGCCGAGCCGTTCATTCTCGCCACTGTGGTCGGGATGCTCGCGGCCGAATCTCTCTCGGTCGTGATCCTCCTCGCGTTCACCGGCGCGCATCCCTTCGCGCCGCTCTGGTTCGCCGAGGAAGCGGTTCGCATCGCCTGGACCGGGCTGGTCGCCGTCCCCGCCTACATGTACCTCTCCCTGCGCTGGCGTCAGGTGGAGGAATGAGCGAGTCGATCCGGAAGCGCGAGCACGATCCGCTGATCGTCGGCCGCATCCGCTTCCTGGCATGGTTCTCCCTGGCCGTTTTCGTCCTGCTGGTCGGGCGCGTCTACTGGCTGCAGGTCGCCCAATACGACAAGTACCAGACGCTTTCCGAGAACAACCGCCTCCGGATCCGGACGATCCGCGCGCCGCGCGGCCTGATCCTCGACCGCAAAGGGCGTCCGATCGCCGAGACGCAGGCCTCGTTCGACCTCATCTGTTCCCCCGTCGACGTAAACGATCTGGCCGGCGAGCTTCGGCTGCTCGACGAGATCGTCAGTTTCGATCCCGAAGAGCTCGACGTCATCGCAGAGAAGATCCGCGCCGCCAAGAAGAGCAGCCCTTTCAGCAGTATCAACGTCATGCGCGACTTGACCTACGAGCAGGTCTCGGTCGTCGAGTACAACCGCGAGGCGCTCCCCGGTTTTTCCATCCTGATCGAGGCGAAGCGCAGCTACCCGTACGGCGAGGCGTTCGCGCATGTCCTGGGCTATGTCGGCGAGGTGAGCGACACCGACCTCGAGAAATCGGCCGACGGGAGCCTCGAACTGGGCGACATCATCGGCAAATACGGCCTTGAGCAACTCGCCGACAACGTGCTGCGCGGCGTCAACGGCGGGCGCAGGGTCGAGGTCGACGCGGCCGGTCGAGACCGGCGGTTGGTCGACGAGGTGCCGCCGCAGACCGGCGGGACGCTCTACACCACGCTCGACATCGACATCCAGAAAGCCGCGTTCGAAGCGATCGGCGACCGGGCGGGGGCGGTGATCGCGATGAGCCCGAAAACGGGCGACGTCTACGCCTTCGTATCGGCCCCCGGCTTCGATCCCAACGTCTTTTCCCGGGGGATACGCAAAGCCGAGTGGCAGGCGCTGGCAACCGATACCCGCAATCCGATGCAGAACAAGGGGCTCCAGGGTACCTACGCGCCGGGCTCGACGGTCAAGCCCTTCATCGCGATGGCGGCGCTCGAATCGGGCATCCAGGGCCCGAAGGAATCGGCGGTCTGCAACGGCTCCTACCGGCTCGGCAACCGGACATTCCGGTGCTGGAAGCCCAAGGGACACGGTTCGATCGACATGTACCGGGCCATCACGCAGTCGTGCGACGTCTATTTCTACCAGTTGGGCCGGAAGCTGGGGCCCGGCCCCGTCGCGAAGGTCGAGCGGGGCGCCGGCCTCGGAACCATTACAGGAATCGATCTGCCGCGGGAGAAGAAGGGGCTCGTTCCCGACGAAGAGTGGAAGATGACCGCGCGGAAGGAAAAATGGTTCGATTACGAGAGCGTTTTGCTGGGGATCGGGCAAGGGCTGATCCACGTCACGCCGCTCGAGATGCTCGAAGGTTACGCGACGCTCGGGAGCGGCGGTCGGGTCATGCGGCCGCGCGTGGTCACGAAGACGGTCCGGATGGACGGCGGCGTATCCGAGCACCGGCCCGAGAAGCTTCGCGACCTGGGCTGGAAGGCCGAGAACGCGGAATTCATCCGCCATGCCCTCTGGGGGGTGGTCAACGATTTCGGGACGGCGGGCATCGCGAAGATGCCCGACATCGCCGTCGGCGGCAAGACCGGGACGGCGCAGGTGGTCCAGATGAAGGGCGAGCGGGTCAAGACCGACGACCTGCCGTACAATCTGCGCGACCACGCCTGGTTCGTCGCCATCGCCCCGGTCGACGACCCGCAGATCGCCGTCGTCGCGATGCTCGAGCACGGGGGGCACGGCGGCTCCGCGGCGGCGCCGATCGTCAAGGCGGTCCTGCAGGAATTCTTCCGGCAGTCGCCGCCCGGCGCTCCCGACAACGCGGCTGCGGCCGGGAAGACGGCGCCTTCGGGCAAGCCGCCCGTAAAAAGGTAGGAGGAGAAGGGCGATGCACGGAACACGCGGAAAGATGTCGCGGCTCGACTGGCCGCTTTTCCTGATCGCCCTGCTGCTGTGCGGGATCGGGCTCATCAACGTCTATAGCGGCACGCGCATCTACAACACGCCGGGCCTGCCGCTGTTCGCCCGGCAGCTCGTCTGGATCGGCATGGGCATCTTCGTCTTCTTCCTGTTCTACCTGTCCGGCGACGGCTTCGTCGAGCAGATCGCGAACCTGTTCTTCTATTTCATCCTCGCGTGCCTCGCGCTGGTGCTCCTGGCCGGAAGCGCCCGCATGGGGGCGCAGCGCTGGATCGCCATCGGTGGCTTCAACTTCCAGCCCTCCGAGTTCGCGAAGATCGCCCTCGTCCTCGTGTTTTCCAGGTTCTTCGCCGACAGGTACGGCTACGCCGGAATCGGCTTCGTCGAGATGCTGCCCGCGGTGGGGATCGCCCTCGTCCCTTTCGCACTCGTGGCGCTGCAGCCCGACCTGGGCACCGCCGGCATTTTCCTCATCATCCTGGCCGGGATGATGGTCGTCGCGGGCGTCCGCCTCCGGGTGCTGCTGTCGCTGACCGCCCTGGCCGCCCTGGCCGTTCCCGCGCTCTGGTTCGTCATGAAGGACTACCAGAAGCAGCGCGTGCTCACCTTCCTCGATCCCGAGCGTGATCCGCTGGGGGCGGGATACCACGTCATCCAGTCGCAGATCGCCGTGGGCTCCGGCGGCTTCCTGGGGAAGGGGTACCTCCACGGGACGCAAGGTTCGCTCCGCTTCCTCCCCGAGCAGCACACCGACTTCGCCTTCGCCGTGTTCGCCGAGGAATGGGGCTTCCTGGGCGCGATCGTCCTCCTCGCGCTTTTCGGGCTGCTGGTCTACAGGGGCTTCCACCTGGCTGCGCGTTCGCAGGACCGCTTTGCGTCGTTCGTCTGCGGCGGCATGACGGTCTATTTTCTGGCGCACATCGCGATCAACCTGGCGATGGTCTGCGGGCTCTTCCCGGTCGTCGGCATTCCGCTTCCGTTCGTCAGCTACGGCGGCTCGTCGATGATGACCAACATGATGGCGCTCGGCATCATCGCGAACGTCGCGAGGACGCGCTATACCTTCCAGGGGCAGGGGGGATCGGAGACGGTCGGCGGGTGATAAAAGGGAAGGCTATTTCAGGCGCGCGGCGATCTCCGACCTAAGCGATTCGGTCAGAGCGGGGCTGTAGCCGATCCAACGCTTGAGTACCCGTCCCGACGCGTCGGCCAGCAGGAGGACCGGCGCCCGGTCGATCTTGTACCGCTCCAGGAACGGGGCCGTCAGTGCGGTTACCGTGGTGACGGGAAACGCGAGCGCGGGGAGCGCGGGCGGCGGCAGCAACGGCGGCGTTTCGGACGCCCCGCGCGCCGTCTCGAGCTTTTCCCGGTCGAACAGCACCCGGTAGACGCGCACCTTGCCGGCCGGGACCGTCTTCGAGACCGCAGCGATCGATGCCCAGGCGTCGGAGCAGGGGGGGCACCAGGGGAAGTCGAGCAGGATGAGCCGCAGCGGCTCCTTCGACGCGGGCAGATCGTTGAGCGGCCGCCCCGCGGCATCGGCCAAGACCGGGTTCTTGGCCGGGAAGGGGACGGTCCCTTCCGCCAGCCGCCGGCTCGCGCAGCCGCCGATCGATGCGAGGACGGCGGCGCAAGCGAGCGCCGCCGTCCCGATACGGAGGGAATTCCTCAAAAGTTTTTCTGGATCATCGAGACGATGTTGGCCTTCGGGGTGACGCCGACGAGCTGCCCCTTGATCTGGCCGTCCTTGAACAGGATCATCGTCGGGATGCCCCTCACGCCGTACTGCGAAGCGATCTCGGGGCTTTCGTCGACGTTGACCTTGGCGATCCGCACCTTGCCTGCGAGCTCGGTGGCGATCTCGGCCAGGAGCGGGGCGATCGTCCGGCAAGGGCCGCACCAGGGGGCCCAGAAGTCGACCACGACCGGCGTGTCGCCGCTTTCGATGGTCGTCTTGAAGTTCGTGTTGTTCAGTTCGAGGATGTTCTCTGCCATGGTTCCCTCCGGTATTTTTGCCCGGGCGGCCAGCGCCCGGGAATGACTGACGGGTCTTATCGGCCGCGCGCCGAGAGTTCCTTGAGCATGCAGCGATCCATCACGACGCCCACGCCGTTCGCTTCGAGCAGCCGTTTCGCCTCTTCGTTGATCACGCCTTCCTGCATCCAGAAAAAGCGCACGCCCTTCCGGATGGCCTCCTCGGCGATCGGAAGGACGTCTTCCGACCGGCGAAAGACGTCGACCAGGTCGACCGGCTCGGGGATCGACTCGAGTGACGGCCGGCATTTCTCGCCGAGCACCTCGGTCAGGGCGGGGTTGACCGGATAGATCCGATAGCCCGCCCGCTGGAGATATTCCGCGACGTGGTTACTCGGGCGTTCGGGACGGCTGGAGATGCCGACGACCGCAATCGTCTTGACCGAGTCGAGGATGGCGTCGATCTGCGCTTTCATGGCTCTCCCTCCCGTTGATATCGATAATAGATGCCGTCCATGCTACATCGGTTCCGAAATCATGGGAAGGCGCGGCCGGAACCGCGCGGACGCCGATTCCCGGCGTCCTTGACACCACGGGGGGACGGGCGATATCGTTTCCCACACGAATCCGGGGGGTACCGATGCGGGAAACGATCGTCAAGGCGCTGCGGGACGGGGCCGATCTCAAACAGCGAATGGCCGATACTATGGCGGCCGAGATCGAGGAGGCGGCGCGCACGATCGCCGATGCGATCCGTGCCGGGAACAAGTTGCTGCTGTTCGGAAACGGCGGCAGCGCGGCAGACGCGCAGCACGTCGCGGCCGAGTTCGTGAACCGCTTCCTCGTCGAGCGGCCGCCGCTGGCGGCGATCGCGCTCACTACCGACAGCTCGGTGGTCACGAGCATCGCGAACGACTACAGCTTCGACGAGCTGTTTTCCAAGCAGGTGCGGGCGCTCGGGAAGCCGGGCGACGTCGCGCTCGGCATCAGCACGAGCGGTTCCTCGCGCAACGTGGTCGCGGCGTTCGCGGCGGCGAAGGCGATCGGGATGAAGACGATCGCGCTGACGCGCGAGGGCGGGGCGATGGCGATCGGCGCCGACGTCGCGCTCGCCGTGCCCTCGTCCTTCACGCCGCGCATCCAGGAGGGGCACATCGCGATCCTGCACATCGTCTGCGAGCTGGTCGACCTCATCCTGTTTCCCGACGCACGGAGGGGATGATGACCCTGGATCTGAACCGCCTTCGCCGCACGTCGCTCGCCGCCCGGAAGAGCAAGGTCTCGTTCAAGGGGTTCGCGGCCCCCGTCCGCAAGGGCGCCACGTTCGCGCAGTTCCTCGATGGCCTGCCCGGCTATCTTGCGGCGAGCGACCTGCGCGCGCTGGTCGACGCGGTCGTCCGGGCGAAGAAGAAAAAGCGGCCGGTGTTGCTGGGGATCGGCGCCCACTTCATCAAGGTGGGGCTGTCTCCGTTGTTGATCCAGGCGCTCGAGCACGGATTGTTCGACTGCATCGCCATGAACGGGGCGGGCGTCATCCACGAGACCGAGCTGGCGCTGGCGGGAAAGACGTCCGAGGACGTCGGCGAGCAATTGCGCGACGGTTCGTTCGGGATGGCGAAGGAGACGGCGCAGTTCGTCCACGCGGCGCTGGCCGAAGGCGTGCGCGACGGCTTGGGCTTCGGCGCCTCGGTCGGCCGGGCCATCGCGGAGTCGAAGGCGCCCCACCGGGGGAAAAGCCTCCTGGCAGCCGCGTGGCGGCTCGGCGTGCCGGTCACCTGCCACGTCTCGATCGGCACGGACATCATCCACATGCATCCCGAAGCCGACGGCGCCGTGATGGGCGAAGCGTCGCTGCGCGACTTCCGCACTTTCTGCGAGCTCGTCTGCGGACTCGACCGCGGCGTCTACCTCAACGTCGGTTCCGCCGTGATCCTGCCCGAGGTGTTCCTCAAGGCGGTCTCGGTTGCGCGCAACCTGGGGCACCCGCTCGAGGGGATGACCACCGCCAACTTCGACTTCATCCGCCAATACCGGCCCGACGTCAACGTGGTCTCCCGCCCCGTGGCGCCCACGGGCAAGGGCTACCACATGGTCGGCCCCCACGAGATTCTCTTCCCGCTGTTCCTCTCCGCGATCGCCGAGCGCCTCTGGTAGTTCCACAGCCAGGCCGACCGCCGGCTCGGCCGGTGGCCCCCCGGCCACCCCCACGCGAGGGCTCCCGGCTTCGCTCGCCCCGCGCGGGTGCTCGGCTCCGCGCGGACCCGGCGACTTGGGGGGAACCGCCGATCCCCGGCTTGACGGCGTACCGGGACATCCCCTACGGGAGGACGGCTTGCCGGAGCATCCATCCTCTGGTTGCGCCTCGGGCCCCCGCTCGCGGCGCCATCCCTGGCGCCTCAAACCGCTCGGGGGGACACGCCTCCCTTCGGGGACGCCCCGTTCCGCCTCACGCCGGGCAGCGTGCTCCGCGCAACACGCCGTCCGGATTTCCGATTCGCAACCTTCGATCGCTTGGCATCCATGTCAAGCGATCTGCCATGTCCCTCGCTCTCGCCGTCCAGGCTTCGCGAGGGCCATATGGCCGCCGGATGAACCGGTAATCCGAACGGCTAAATTCCTGGGCGAAGCACGGCAAACGAGGTTCCCGGACGATATCTTGCGCTTCGTCGTCCTCACGGCATTCCGCACTGAGGTTTGAGTATTCGGGAAGCTTTACCGCTCAGGCGGCCATGTTCCCCTCGCGAAGACACGATGTCGGGAGCGAGGGGTACGGCAAAGAGTCGCCCATGGATGGGCGGCGAAGGAAGGTTGCGGGAAAGATCTCCCGGACATGAGTCGCGCGGAATGCTCACCCCGGCGTAACCGCACCGCGATGGGTGCGTTCCGATGGGGCATGTCAACCTTGCGGTCTTGGCTGCCAGGGATGGCAGCGCAAGGTGGACCCGAGGCACAGGGAGGCCATGGATGGCCGAGCAAGACGTACCCGGAGGAAAGTACCCTCGCGGGGCGCGCGAAGCCGGGAACCCGTCCGATCCTGCCGCCACAGATATCAGGGTTGTCAGAACTCCGCGCATTCCCCCGGCTTCAGGACGATCACCCCCGACGGGAACCCGATGACATAGCCGGCCGGCCGTGTTAAGAAGAACGGATACGATGACCGAAATCCGATGGAGTCCCGATGCCGATCCGCCCTGAAATCCTGTCGCCCGATCTTCCACCGTATTCCGTCGTCGTGCCGAATCGCGTCGATCTGGCCGGCGGAACGCTAGATATCTTTCCGCTCTACCTGCTCGTTCCCGAGGCGCTGACCGTCAATGCCGCGATCGACGTGACCAGCCGCGTGACGATCTCACCCGGAAAGGGGGGAGCGCGTCTCCTTTCCGATAACTACCATTGCGAGGCGTCGGCGCCGGATACGCACGGTTTTGCCATAGACGGGCAGCTCGGGTTGTTCGCCCGCGCGCTCCGCTCCTTCCCCCCGTTCCGAGGCCTCACGATCCGCCTGCGAAACGAAGCGCCGATCGGGTCCGGCCTGGGCGCCTCGTCGGCGCTCCTGGTCGCCGCCATGCTGGCGATGGAGCGGCTCGAGGGGCGCGAGCGTCCATGGGCGGAGCTGTCCCGGATCGCGATGGAGATCGAGGCCGCCCACCTGCGCAACCTCGCGGGAAGGCAGGACCACATCGCAGCGCTGCGGGGCGGCATCCAGGGTATCCGCTTCCTCCCCGGGGTCGTCGAGGCGGACCGGCTTGCGCACGACGGGAAGGCGGGGCGGCTGCTTGCGCGCCACGGCTTTCTGGCGAGCACGGGCAAGGCGCACCATTCGGCGGGCGTCAACTGGCGGATGATCAAGGGAGCGATCGGCGGCGACGCAAAGCTTCTCCGGAAGTTCGAGGCGATTTCCGAGGCGGGGCACGATGCCTGGCACGCGGTCCGGAGCGGCGATGCAACCGCGGCGGGCGAGGCGGTGGCACGGGAGTGGGCCGTGCGGCGGACACTTGCGCGCGGCGTCTCCATCCCGCTGGTCGACCGGCTGTTCGCTTTGCCCGCTTTCGTCGAACGCGTGTCGGGGGCCAAGCTTTGCGGCGCGGGGGGAGGAGGAATGATCTTCGGCCTGCTGCGCGATCCCGGCGAGCGGAAGGCGGTCGAGGCGCTGTTGGAAGGGGCGGGCTGCGAGCTGTATCCGTTCAGGTTGTCGGCCGGTCCCCGGATCGAAGGTCTTTAAGCTTTCCCGATCGTGGGATAGGCCCGCTCGACATCGGCCAGCTGCGCGGCCAGCTTGGAAAGCGTGGCAAAGGGCATCGACATCCGGAAGGTGAGCGCGTTGCCGTCTTCGAGCCGGTCGATCGCCGACCCCGAGATGGAAACCAATCCGCCCCCCTCATCGGCCTGCATCCTGAAGCGCAGGTGCGGTTCCATCGGCGCGAACTCGGCATCGAGCAACTTCCCTTCCGCGATCAGCGCGACCTTGGCCCGAAGGCGCGCAAGTTCCTCGGTGCGGAAATAGGCCTTGTCGTTCTTCCCCTTCCACCCGCCCACGTTGACGGAGACGGCGGTGACCAGCCAGTTCTCGTCCCAGTAGTCACGCATCACCTGCTCGGTCCGGGACAGCACGCGGATCCGGAGGTGGTCTCCACCCCGTTCCCCGATGAACACGTCGACTGGCGGCATCCTCGTACCCCTCCCATCCGGTAATCAGTTATATTTAACATCTATGGGAACGGAATGGATAGCGTTACCGGCGTCGCTGCTGCTCGCGGCGGGCGCGACGGCGCTCACCGCGCTGCGGACGGCGTTGCTGATCCTGGGAGAGGACGGCCTCGAGGAGGCGGGTGCGGACGAGCCGCCGGCGGCGAGGCTGCTCGCTGCGATCCGCGATCCGACGTATCGCCATCCCTTCGGATTGTGGGCGACGGCGACGCTTCTCAAGGCCTGCTCGGCGCTCAGCGCGGGCGCCGCGGCGATTGCCTTCCGGCAATCTCTGCCCGGCTGGCCCGGCTTGGGAGTGGCGCTCGGCTGGGCGCTCGCCTGGCTCCTGCTCCTGTTCCTGCTGGAGCACCTCGCTACGCACGGCGTGATGCGGAACCCGTGGCGGGCCATTCGGCGCGGGGGCGCGGGGGTTCTCCGGGCGATCCGGGTCGCCGGCGCCGTCGGGCGCGCGATCGACCGGCTGGGCCGCTGGCTGTTCGGGGACGAGTATTCCCCCGAGGGACTGATGGACATCCGGTTCGGATCCGAGGAGGGAATCCTCGACGTGATCGAGGAAGGCGCCGAGCACGGGACCATCGACCCGGTCGAGGAGCGGATGATCGAGGGCGTGCTCCGGTTCGGTGAAACCACCGTGGCCGAGCTGATGACGGCGCGATCCGACGCTGCCTTCCTGCGCAGCGGCATGTCGCGCAGCGAGGTCGACGGTGTGATCGGCGCCACCGGGTTCTCGCGCTACCCCGTGCTTTCGGCGGACGGCGAGGCGGTCGTGGGTGTCCTGCAGACGCAGAACCTGTTCCGGAAGGAAGCGGCGGGGGGGTGGGAGCGGCTGGTCGACCGGCCGGTCTACGTGCCCGATTCGATGAAGGTGGCCGACCTGTTCCACCAGTTCCAGCGCAGCCGGTCGCACCTGGCGGTGGTGATCGACGAGCACGGCAAACTTTGCGGCGTCATCACGCTCTACGACGTAATCGAGCAGATCCTGGGACGGCTTTCCGAGGGGGATGCGGCGGACGAGCTGCCGGAGTGGGAAAACGACGGGTCGCTGTCGGTCCCGGCGGCGACGCCGGTTCGGATATTGCGCGAAGAATTCGAGATCGACATTCCGATGAGCGCTGCCTATGAGACGGCCGGCGGGTTCGCCCTCGACTGCCTGCAGGACGTGCCCGAAGGCGCCGTGGCTTTCCGGGCGGGCGATTACCGGGTGACGGTGGTCGAGACCGAGCGATTCCGAATCCGCCGCCTTCGCTTCGAAAAGATCCCCCGCTAGGGGACGATCAGCAGCAGCTCTGCGCCGGAATCCTTGTCGCGCCCGCCGGCCAGGACCCGATCGGCCGTCACCTTCGTGCCGTCGACGATCGCCGCGACCAGCGCCTTCATGGCTTTCCCGTCGGGAACCGCGTTGACGACGAGCCGCGCCCCGGGGAATTCGACCAGCGCGGCGGCCGCGTCCGCGGCGACCGCGGCGGCTGCGTCCGACAACCCCTGGCCGTTTCCCTTGAACATCCCTTTTTCGGGGAGGACGACCCGGAGCAGGGGGCCCGAGGCGCTGCCCGTTGCGGAAGGCGCCGCCTCCTTGATGCGGGCGAGCGACGCCTCGAAGCGGACATCCCGCCTTTTTTCCTCGGCCTTGCGATCCTCGGTCAGCCGCTCGACGCGTCCGAGCAGCGTGTCGCGTTCGCGCCTCAGCCCTTCGTCGCCCATGGATTTCTCGAGCTTTGCCTTCAGGTCGCCGATCTCCGTGTCGCGGGCGGCGATGTCGCGTGTGATGCGCTCGATCTCCTTGCGCAGGCGGTCGCCCTCGGCTTCGCAGGATTGCGCCCGGGCCGACAGATCCTGGATCCGCTTCCCGGTGGCCTTTTCCTTTTCCATCAGTTCGGTGATCAGCTCTTCGCGGGTGATGCGCGTTCCTTCGTAGCTTTTCTTGGCGACGGACAACTCGCCCGTGAGGCGGGCGAGTTCGGCTTCCTGCCCCTTGGATTTTACGGCACAGCTGTCGGCCGTCTCCTTCGTGTCGCCCAACTGTTTCTGGAGCGCCTCGTTCTGGCTCGAAAGCGCATTCTTGTCCTTGTTGGCGGAGGCAAGCGCATCGCGGAGCGTATCGGACTCGGCGACCTTCTCCTCGAACCGGGAGGTGGCGACGAAGCAGCCGGATGCGGCGAGCGACAGCGCGATCGGTACGAAGAGTGTCCTGACATGTTTGCGAATCATTACGGCGGTATCCTCCAGGGGGTTGGCGGCGGACCAAAGATAACCATTTTACTTTCGACCGGCTTTTTTATAAAGTTGAAAATAAACAGGAAAAAGGGCGGCACTTACCCCCGTTCGATGGGAGGGGCGTGGCGCATTCACAGGAGGAAGTCCGATGCACGTCATGAAATGCCTGAAGCGGGGGGGGATTCTGCTCATGGGAGGAGCTCTCCTGCTGGCCGCCGCTCCCGGAGCGATGGCAAAGAGCAAGGTCGAGAACCCCCACAACAAGAAAAACGATCCGAAAGCGTGCCTCGTCTGCCATACGACCGCGCCCGGGCAGGTGAGGGCGGGAGTCCGTCGCGACGCCAAGTTGAAGTTCGGCGGCGACATCGTGGCGATGTGCAGCTCCTGCCACGAGGCCTACAGCCATATGCACCCGGTCAAGATCGCCGTCGCCCCCGACATGAAATCGCCCGAGGAGCTCCCGCTCGACAAGGACGGCAAGATCACCTGCATCACCTGCCACGACGTGATGGAAGGGCACGGCATCAACCGCAAGAAGCGCTTCATCGGCAAGGCGCTCTGCCTCAACTGCCACTTCGACTCCGACATCCTGGCCCAGATCGTCTGGTACCCGACTCACCTCAAGAGGGGCGAGCAGGGGCGCCTCGAGATCAAGGCCGCCGAGTTCCGGATCAAGGGCCGGAAGAGCACGCTGGGCGATTCGGTCCTGCTCTACTACACCTTCCGCAACGTCGACACCAAGGCGATCACGTTCGGGACCAACATCCTCTACGACGACGGCAGCCACGGCGACCGCACGGCGCATGACGGCACCTACACGCTGATGGAAGAGGCCACGAACGACAAGAAGGAGCGCCGGGTCTACACGGGCTGGCTCGTCGACGGGACCGGGCGGCGCAGCAATACCGTCACCCTGGCCGTGGAGTACGAATAGACTGCGCCCGTCCGCCACGGATCGGTCGCCGGGCATGAAGGAGCAGGCCCTCAACCGGATCTTCCTCGACCGGATCCGGGAGGGAGGCGAGACCGTCCGCTACCTGGTCCCCGAGGCCGGCGGCGCATGGCGCCCGGTGACCTACGCCGAGGTCGGCCGCGCCGGCCGCGAGGTCGCCTGCGGCCTGATGTCGCTCGGCCTTTCCCGCGGGGACCGCGTCTCCATCCTGTGCTCGACGCGCTACGAGTGGGTCATGGCCGACATCGGCGCGGTGTTCGGCGGCTTCGTCACGGCGCCGATCTACCCGTCCAACCTCCCGGACCAGGTCGAGTTCATCCTCGCGCATTGCCGGGCGCACCTGCTGTTCGTCGAGGACGAGGAGCAGTGGAACAAGGTGCAGGGCGGGCTGCCGCGCCTGCCGTCGCTCACCCGGATCGTGATGCTGACCGGGAGCGCCGAAGGCAAGGCGTCGACGATGGGGATCGCCGCGCTTCGGGAGGCCGGGCATGAATGGGATGCCGCCCATCCGGGCGCGTTCGAGGCCCGCACCGAAGAGATCACCCCCGACGACGACCTGACGATCACCTACACTTCCGGCACCACCGGCCCCCCCAAGGGGGTCGTCTCGCGTCACCGCAACTACGCGTTTCTCTCGGCGTCCTGCCGGGAGGCGGTGCCCGTCCTGCGCAAGGGCCAGACCATGCTCCACTTCCTGCCGCTCGCGCACACGCTCGGCAGGCTCGAGCACGTGCTCTCATTCGACGTCATGATCGTCTCGGCGTTCGCCCGGAGCATCCAGACCGTGGCCGAAGACCTCCCCCTCATCCGGCCCGACATCATGGTCAGCGTCCCGCGGCTCTACGAGAAGTTCTACGCGAAGGTGCTGTCGAGAGTCTCCGAGGCCGGGCCCCTCAAGCGGGCGTTGTTCCGGTGGGCCCTCGCCGCGGGGCGGGACGCCTCCAGGCGAAGGCAGCGCGGGGAAATAGTGGCGGGGACCGCGGCGTTCCGGCTCTTCATCGCCGACCGGCTCGTCTTCCGGAAGCTGAGAGCGCGGCTCGGGGGCCGGCTGTCGTTCTTCGTCTCGGGCGGGGCCCCGCTCTCCCCAGAGATCGCCGAATTCTTCCACGCGATGGGCGTCCTGATCCTCGAAGGCTACGGCATGACAGAGAACTGCTCGGTCGCCTCGGTCAACCGGGTCGAGCATTTCAAGTTCGGCACCGTCGGGAAGGCGATGCCGGGAACCGAGCTGAAGATCGCGCCCGACGGCGAGATCCTCATCCGGGGACCTCACGTCTTCAAGGAGTACCTGGACGATCCCGCGGCGACCCGGGAAGCGATCGACGCCGAGGGGTGGCTGCACTCGGGCGACATCGGGACGATGGACGCCGAGGGGTTCCTGCGCGTGACCGACCGCAAGAAGGACATCATCGTGACGTCGGGCGGGAAGAACATCGCCCCCCAGAACATCGAGAACCTGCTCAAGAACGACCCGTACGTCAGCCAGGCGTTCGTCTACGGCGACCGCAGGAAATACCTCACGGCCATCCTGACCCCGTCTCCGGACGAGCTGCGCGACTGGGCGGCGCAGCAGGGCATCGCAGAACGCGAGCTCGAGTCGCTGGTTGCGCTTCCCGAGGTGCAGGCGCTCTTCCGGCAACGGATCGACGGGGTGAACCGTCAGCTTGCGACGTTCGAACAGGTCAAGAAGTTCATCCTGCTGGGGCGGGACTTCAGCCAGGAGGCCGGGGAACTGACGCCCACGCTCAAGATCAAGCGCAGGATCATGATCGAAAAATTCGGGGCGATGCTCGACGCCCTCTACGAAAAGGACTGACCCGAGTTGAGCAGGACCCGAAACCGGAGACCGGCGGGCAGGGGGGCGTGGCTGGCAGCAGCTTGCTGCCTGCTGGCCGCTGCGGCGTGCCCGGCGCAGGAAGACGACGCGCGCCCGAAGATCTTTCTCGAGAAGAAGGTCTATTCCTCCGCGACCGAGACGGGAAGGCGGGTCTTCTACGAGACTCGCACGGTAGGGGAGGGCGACACGCTCTGGAAGATCCTCACCGGACGGGGAGCGCTGACGCCCGACCAGTACGCCGATCAGCTTCGGGAATTCCGTCGGATCAATCCCGCGATCACCGACCCCGACAAACTGGTTCCGGGACAGCGGCTTCAGGTTCCTCTTTCATCCGGCGCCCCGGACGCGGGCGTCCGCGACGGCAAGGCGGTCGCCCATCGCGTGGCGAAGGGGCAGTCGCTGACCCGGATCCTTCGGGCGCGCGGCGTCGCCCGCCCGGAAATGGCCAAATACCTCGGTGCCGTCAAGGCGCTCAATCCGGCGATCCGCAACGTCGACAAGATCATGGCGGGCAAGACGATCTACCTTCCGACCGAGGGGTACTTCAAGCCGACCGAGGCCCTTCCTCCGAAGGAGGTTGCGGGGACCGCCGGCGACGTCCCGGAGCCGAAGCTGGTCGAGGCTCCGCCCCCGCCGGTCGCTGCCTCCGAGCCCGCGCCTGCCCCCGAGGCCACGCCTGCCCCCGAACCCGCGGCCGCGCCGTCGCCCGCCGCGACCACCGCACCCGGGCAGGCGGCTTCGAATCCCCCGGCGTCGACGGCCGAGGCGCCGCCCGCCCCCGTTTCCCCGGAGCCACCGTCACCGGCCGAGCCCCCTGTCGCGGCATTGACCCGGGAGGCGGCCCAGGCGGCCGAAGAGCCCGAGATCCCCGTCGCGAAGCCGGAGGCGCAGCTGGAGGCCTGGCCGAAGGCTGCCGCAACCGAGGAGCCGCCCGTCTCGTCCGTGACCGCCCCCTCCGAGAAGATTCCGCCGGCGGCGACGCGCCCCGAGCGCCCGCCCTATCGCGGCTTGCTGGCCGATGTGGCGGCGGCGCTCGGCGAGAAGTGGATCGACCGCGGCACGCTCTACCTCCCCATGGAGAAAGGCGGGGAGGTGGTGGTCAATCTGGCCGATTTCCCCGTCGTGCGCTTCGGTACCGGCCGCAGCGCCCTGATCGATTTCCACGGATCGCTGCCTTCCGATGTCCGGACGCTGGTCTCCGGCACCTGGAAAGACTACGGCATCGTGGCGCTGGACTCCGCTTCGGGGCCTGAAGAGAGGATCGACCGGCTGCTCGCCGCGTCCGGCTACGCTTCCGTCAAGGAAGGGACGAGCCGCCCGCTGGTCATCGGCGAGTCGGTCTCGGTCACCTTGCCGTCGCGCTGGCAGCTCTTCCGGACGCGCCAGGCGCTCGAGGCCGGCGATGTCACGCTGCTCAAGGAAGTGCCCGAGAAGATGTCGGCCGGCCTCGATGCCGTGCTGACCTACGCGGGGCGCCTCGGCATCCGGGTCCTGCCCGTCGCGTGGGATACCGCGACCCGCGAGGGCTTCATGGCCGGGTTGACCGAGCGGAAGCTCGAAGCGCCCGAGCCTCGGCGGTTGCCGTCGGGCGCCCTCCCGGCGCTCGATGCGGCGCTGTCGCTGCTGTCGATCCCGTCCGAGGTCGACCCGACGATCCGGGTTTCCGGCAAGAACGACGCGTTCCGCCTGACGGTTCGTCCCGAGCGCGGGTTCACGGTGGATGGCGTCCGCTACATCGCCGACCTGGGGCAGATGTCGCCCGCGATCCGCTCGCTCGTCAAGAGCGCCGGTTATCGGGTGTTTCCGCTGGGCAAGGGAGAATCGGGCAAGATAATCCTTTTGCGACTTTTGAAGCTTGCCGGGCATCCGTACGAGGAACGCCGAAGGTATCTTCTGGCCGGGGGGTCAGGCGCCGGTTTCGAGCTCCACGTCAGCGGTACGTTCATCACGTCGAAGCGTTTGCTCGAGTCTCGTTCCGCGCGGGCGCTGATCGTCGTCAAGGGAAGGCAGCATGCCGCTACACGCGCCATGCTTCGCGAACTGGGAATCGAAGTGATCGAATGGGTGGATTGAGATGATGAAGCCACGGCTCGCTGTCGTCCTGCTGCTCCTGACCGTCATGGTCCTGCTGTTCGGCTGGCGGTTCGCGAAGGATACGAGCGTGCGTCAAGCCGATGTCCTGACGCGTGAGGCCGGCCGGCTGTTCCATGACTGGCGCCTGCAGCCGATGCCCGCAACGGCCGCCGTCGACGCCGAGGCCGCCGTCAACCGGGCTTCGGCCATCATCGGCCGGCGGGTCGTCCTGCCGCGCGATGCCGTGTTCGCTTACGCGGTCGTCTCCTCTGAAAAGACGGGCGCGCGCAAGGCCGCTGCCGTCCGGTTCCTGGCCGACAACGAGGCGTTCCTGCTGCTGGTCGTGTCGCAGGGTGGGACACTCGGGCAGGGGCTCGCGACCCCGCCGTCCCCCTTCCCGGGCGCGTTCTTTCTCTCGGGAGTGCGCGAGGGCGTCTCTTTCGTCCTCTGGAAGCGCGACGCCCTGTTCTACTGCCTCGTGTCCGACCGGGACATGACGCGCGTGTTCGACCTGGTCCGTCGTCATTTCCAGTAGTGCGATGGTATAATAGTAACTAATCCTGCCGGAGGTATCTCTCATGAAGGCCGAAGTCCAGAAAGTGCTCGATAAAATCCGCCCGGCTCTGCAGGCCGACGGTGGCGATGTCGAACTTGTCGACGTCGAAGGGGGCGTCGTGAAAGTGCGCCTGACCGGCGCGTGCGGCGGTTGCCCGATGGCGACCATGACACTCAAGGGCGGCATCGAAGCCACGCTCAAGCGGGAGATCCCCGCGGTCGAGCGGGTTGAACAGGTCTAATCAAACACAAGGAAGAAGGGGGAAAGGAAATGGCTTACAAGATCACCGAAGAATGCATCGCTTGCGGCGCGTGCGCGCCCGAATGCCCTGTCCAGTGCATCTCGGAAGGCGACCCGATCTACAAGATCGACGCGGCGACGTGCACCGATTGCGGCGCCTGCGCGGGTGTCTGCCCGACCGGTGCCTGCGTCCCGGCGTAACGCGGATACCGAAACGGGAAAAGGTCGGCGGCGTTCGCCGACGGGTCATGCCCCCTGGGGCGGGAAAGCATCTTTCCCGCCCCAGGCCGTTTTGGGAGGGAGACTATTGGAGCAGCTTCGAAACTTCCTGGTCGAAGGCGGCCTTGTCCATGAAGCCGACGTGGACGTTGCGGATGGCGCCGTCCCGTCCCACGAAAAACGTGGTGGGGATCGCGCTGACGCCGCCGTATGCCTTGGCCGTGGCCCCATCGCCTCCCAGCAACACCGGGTAGGTGATCTTCTGCTCGGCGACGAAGGACGGCAGCTTGTCGCGCGTGTCGCTGTCGACCGAGATGCCGACCATCGCGAACCCTTGGCCCTTGTATTTCTCGAAGACTTCGACGAAGCCGGGGATCTCGCCGCGGCACGGGGGGCACCAGGTGGCGAAGAAATTGATCACGGTGGGCTTGCCCATCAGCGTGGCCGAATCGAAGGGGTTGCCCTGGACGTCCTTCAGGGTGAACGACGGGGCCATCTGGCCGCCGGCCGGTGTCGCCGCCCCGGGCTGTGGAACGGAAGGGGTCCCGCTCCCGCGCTGCCAGCGGCTATAGAAAAAGACGGCCGCGACGAACACAACGACCAGCGCCACTGCCATCACCAGGTGCTCTTTCTTCATGGACAACCCTCCGTCGTGCGATTTATGATGCCTTTTTCCCGCCGGACTTGTCGCGCAACGGCTATTTTCGGATAATATGCGTGAAACGGAAAGCCCTTTTCCCTTATCCAACGAAGAGGCACTATACCCCACGGAGGTTTTCTATGCCGGACTGGACGATCAAGGAAGTTCTGGAAAGAGCGCTGCAGATCGAGGCGGAAAATTACGGAGAGTACCAGCGGGAGTCCGCCGACGCCTCCAACCCCGCCGTCAAGGCCATGTTCACGTTCCTGGCCGAGGAAGAGAAGCGGCACATCAAGCTGATCAAGGACAAGATGGCCGAGTTCAACATTACCGAATAGCCATCGAAAGGGCAGGCGCGCCATGGCGCACATTTTCTTCGACCACATATCCACCACCCCTGTCGACCCGCGGGTGATTGAGGCGATGCTGCCGTACTTCAGCGAGAAGTACGGGAACCCGTCTTCGCACATCCACGACCAGGGACAGACGGCGGTACGCACGCTCGATGCGTCGCGGGGCACGGTAGCGAAGCTGGTCAACGCGCAGCCCGGCGAGATCGTCTTCACCTCCGGTGCGACCGAGGCGAACAACCTGGCCATCAAGGGGGCTGCCGGCGCCGGTTCGAAGAAGGGGCGCCACATCGTCGTGTCCGAAGTCGAGCACTTCTCGGTCCTCAACGCGCTGCTTCCGCTTCGTGCCGCGGGGTACGAGATCACGACGCTCCACGTCGACCGCGACGGCAAGGTCGACCCCGATGCCGTCCGCAAGGCGATCCGGCCCGATACGGTGCTCGTCTCGGTCATGCACGCCAACGCCGAGATCGGCACGATCCAGCCCGTCGCCGAGATCGGCCGAATCGCACGCGAGCGGGGCGTCCTTTTCCACACCGATGCCACCGCGTCGGCCGGTCATATCCCGGTCGACGTCGAGGCGATCGGCGCCGACCTGCTCACCCTCTCGGCCCACAATTTCTACGGCCCCAAAGGCATCGGGGCGCTTTACGTCCGCAAGGGAACCCGGCTCGAATCGCTGATCGACGGCGGATTCCAGGAGGGTGGCTACCGTGCGGGCACCGAAAACGTCCCCGGCATCGTGGGAATGGCGGCTGCGGCCGAAATCGCCACGGCCGAGAGCGCCGGCTGGGCCGAGAAGCTGGCGCCGATGGGCCGCCGGCTCTGGAAAGGCCTGGGCGATTCCATCCCGCTGCTCCATTTCACGGGACACCCGACCGACCGGCTCCCGGGGCACGTCAGCTTCTGGGTCGAGCACGCCGAGGGCGAATCGCTGCTCCTGCTGCTCAACATGCAGGGCGTGATGGCCGCGTCCGGGTCGGCGTGCAGCTCCAACCTGCGAGGGCACGACGAGGAAGACCTCGTGGCGTCCACGGTGCTCAAGGCGATCGGCGTTCCCAGCGACATCTGCACCGGGTCGGTGACCTTCAGCCTGGGCAAGGACAACAGCGACGCCGAGGTCGACCACGTCCTCTCGGTGCTTCCGACGATCGTCTCGCGCCTGCGCGAGATGTCGCCTACGTGGCTCGATTACCAGAAACAGCAGGCAAGCCAAGGAGGCTGATCATGGCCAGCGGGCCGTATACCGAAAAGGTGATGGATCATTTCATGAATCCGCGCAACGTGGGCGAGATCGAAAACGCCGACGGCGTCGGCGAGGTCGGCAACCCGGCTTGCGGCGACATGATGCGGCTCTACGTCAAGGTCGACAGCGGCAAGGTGGCCGACGCCAAGTTCCGCACCTTCGGCTGCGGGGCGGCGATCGCTTCCAGCTCGATGCTGACCGAGATGATCAAGGGCAAAACGATCGACGAGGCGCGCGCAATCACCAATACGCAGGTTTCCGAGGCGCTGGGCGGGTTGCCCGAGGTCAAGATCCACTGTTCAGTGATGGCCGAGGAAGCGGTGAAGGCGGCGCTCGACGACTACAGCAAGAAACATCCCGCATAAAAAATACGCACGGAGGATCCCGATGACCAAGACCCCGATCGATGTTCTCAAGATGGCGCTCGCGCGCGAGAAGGACGCCGTCCAGTATTACAAGGAATTTGCCATGACCGCCGAAAACGATTCGATCAAGGAGATGTTCGCGTTCCTGGTCGAAGAAGAGAAGAAGCACGTCAAGCTGCTTCAGGAAGAGCTCGAGAAGGAAGTCTACCAAGAAAACTAGCCGCGGTTTCAGACGCCTGTCCCCGGAGGGGCTTCTTCTCCGGGGGCGGCGCTTTTCTTTTTCCCATCCCCTTGCCTTGCGTTCTGCCACATCCCCCAAGGAGTATCGACGATGCCTCCCATGAAATCGGTCGACGAACTGATGGCTGCCGGTACCGGTTACCAGCGTTCGATGATGATCTTCACCGCATTGCGGCTGGGCGTCTTCGCCGCGCTGGCCGATGGCGAGGACGGGGCCGGCGCGCTCGCATCCCGGCTGGGGGCGGAGGGGCGTCGCCTCGAAGTGCTCCTGGAAGGGCTATGCGCGCTGGGGTTGCTCCGGAAGCGGGGCGGGAAATTCCGGAACGGCCCCGTGGCCCGCGAATTTCTGCTGGATGGCCCCCGGTCCAAGGCGTCGATCCTGCTTCACCACTTCGACGGCTGGGACGACTGGGGGCGGCTCGAGTCGAAGATACGCGCCGGCCGGAAGGGGCGCGGGCCGGGTGGCGACCTCCAGGAGAACTTCATCCGGGGGATGGAGGAAAATGCCCGCGAGCGGGCCGAGGCCGTGGCCGGTCGGATGCCGCTGCGGACCGGTGAGCGGTTGCTCGACCTGGGCGGCGGCCCGGGGACCTACGCCTGGGCCTGGGCGCGGCGCCATCCCGACGCCGCGGTGACATTGTTCGATATCCCCGAGACGCTGCGCGTGGCCCGGAAGATCCTGGCCGAAAAGGGGGCGAAGGGGCGCGTGAAGCTCTTGGCCGGCGATTTCCTGAAGGACCCCGTCGGAGGTCCTTACGACTTCGTCTGGATCTCGCAGATCCTGCACGCCTTCTCGCGCGAGGAGTGCCTGTCGATCCTCCGGAAGGCGCACGCCGCGCTGGCGCCCGGAGGCCGGGTGGCCATCCAGGAGTTCCTGCTCGATCCGTCGAGGACGTCGCCGGAAGGCCCGTCGATCTTTTCCGTACACATGGTAGCGGTTACGGAAGCCGGTCAGTCGTGGACCGCGGGCGACATCGGCGCGATGCTGGCCGAGGCGGGGTTTGCGCGAACCCGAAAAGGAAAAGCCGACGCGCGGGGCGTCGGCATCGTGACGGCGTCGATGGGGTAAAGTGGCGGGCGCTACATGATTTGAACCTATGACTTCCAACGAAGTCATGGGGCTTGCGTTCGATGTCCTTAGAATGGATCGGCAAACAATCATAGCAACGCAAAATATGATTTGCCATAAGGCTGCAAATGGTAAATTATATTTGGTGTTATGGCAAAAATAACCCCCGTGCTCTATCCAAAGTCCATGAAGGAGGCCGGCGCCCTCGGCGAGCGCCTGAGGGACGCCCGCCTGCGCAGGCGCTTTTCGATGGATGTCGTCTGCGTCCGGGCCGGCATCTCGAAGCCGACCCTGGCGAAGATTGAATCCGGCGACCCGTCCGTATCGTTCGGGGCCTATGTCAATGTCCTTCGCGTGCTGGCCCTCATCGACGATCTGGCCTTGGTCGCGAAGGAAGACGCGCTCGGGCGACGCCTCCAGGACGAATCGCTTCCCCGCAGAAAGCGCGCCCCGAAAAGGAAGCCGATCACCGAAGGCGAATCCGGATGACGCCATCTAAACCGACGCAGGTCGACGTCTGGCTGGACGATCCCTCTTTCGGTCCGCTTCAGCGGATCGGCGTTCTCTCGCAGGGTGACCGGGGAAGCATCCGTTTCGCTTACGACGCGGCGTGGCTTGCCGCGGCGCATGCCTTTCCACTCGACCCGGAACTCGATCTGTCCCCCGGGATCTTCTACCCCGGCAAGTCGAACTTCGGCGTCTTCATGGATTCCTGCCCGGATCGGTGGGGACAGTTGCTGATGAGGCGCCGGGAGGCGATCGAGGCCGAGGAAGAGGGGCGCAAGGCGAGAACCCTCGGCCCCTGGGATTTTCTTCTCGGCATCCAGGACGAGACGCGGACGGGCGCCCTCCGTTTTGCCACGGCCGGAACGCGCGTGTTTCTTGCGAGCGAACTGCGATCCGCTCCGCCCATCGCCCGCATCGCCGAATTGCAGGCCGTCGCGCATGAGTTGAGCCGAAAGGAGGGCGCCGATACGGACTCGGCGCGTCTCCGGGAGTGGCTCGAAGTGCTCGTAGCGCCAGGTTCCTCGCTCGGTGGAGCCAGGCCGAAGGCGAACGTCGTCGCGGAAAACGGAAGATTGTGGATCGCGAAATTCCCCGCTGCGGACGATGACCACGATGTCGCCGCTTGGGAAAAGGTCGTCCATGACCTGGCCCGGCAATGCGGCCTGGACGTGCCCGAAGCGCGGTTGATGCGGGTCGGGAAAGGGTATCGGACATTCCTTGTCGAACGGTTCGACCGGGTCGGTATCCGGCGACGTTTCTACGCGTCCGCGATGACGCTCCTCGGGCGAAACGATTCGGATGACGCGAGTTATCTCGAAATCGCCGAGTTCCTTTCCTCCTATGCGGATCCGGAACGTCTAGAAGACGATCTTGCCGAACTCTTCACCCGCGTCATCTTCAACGTGTGCGTGGCCAACCGGGACGACCACCTTAGAAACCACGGCATGTTCCGTACCCCGGCGGGATGGCGGTTGGCGCCGGCGTTCGACATGAACCCGTCTTTCGCGAAGCGGGAACACGTCCTTGCGCTCGACCTCGACGAGAGGCGACCGGATCTCGAGACCGTCCTTTCGACGGCGCCGGGTTATCGACTGGCGAAACTGCGCGCGATGCAGATCGTGGACAGGATTCGAACGACCGTCTCGGGATGGGAGGCCGTCGCCAAAGCCAACGGTCTTTCTTCAAGGGAATGCGCCGAGGCAAAGCATCTGTTCATCGGCCTGTGATGGCGTGATCGGGAATAACGCCCGGTTCGGGTCGAGGAGGACTCCTCCCTCAGAAGCTGACGGTATCAAGCAAGGGATTCCTACGAATAGCAGGCGGATTCCTGTCGCTCATTTCGCCCTCCTCGGGATATTTGTGGAGAAAAGGTGCCAGAAGGGCGGACGGATTTCAGGAGGGGCAGGCGCAAAGGGCGAGACGACCATTGATTCGAAACCGGGGATGCAATAGTTTGAGCCGAGCGTCTGCAAACCCTGCTGGTTCCGAGCATGGTGGTTTACTTCATGTCCTCTTCAGATTCATTGAATTATTCGGATAACAAAGTCTTGTCTGTCAGGAGAAGCCCCGATGTTGATCAAACAACGCGATGACCGGAGCGGCGACGTGGCTGTGCTCCGCCGATTGCTGGAGCAACCGTTGACGGCGAAGCAGCGGTTCCTGATCGAGCGGGAATTGAAATGTCTCGATTCGGGTGTACGTGGGGAAGACAGTTCGGCTTACTACATCGAGTTCCGATATCGGAACAGCCAGAACTGGGCGGTCATTCACGACCTTCGACTGGAACACGAGGGGTTTTCGGCTCAAATCGACCATCTCCTGATCAACCGGTTCCTCGAAGTCTACGTCCTCGAATCGAAGAACTACTATTACGGCATCAAGATCAATCCGGAAGGCGAGTTCCTGGCTTGGAACGGGAAGAGTTACGTCGGGATCGAGTCGCCCGTCGAGCAGAACCGGCGCCACATCGAGCTTCTGGAGAAGGTGATAAAGCAGGCGGGAATCGCGCCGACGCGCCTCGGCATTCCGCTTCCCGTCACCTTCCGAAGCTATGTGATGGTGGCGCCGGGTGCTCGGGTCGACCGCCCTATCAAGGGGAAGCTCGACACCAGCATGGTCGTCAAGGCCGACGACCTGATGAAGACGATCGACGAGCGGTTGGACAGCCCTTCTCCGGCATTCGTGTTCGCCGCGCTCACGAAGGTGGTGTCGGCCGAGACTCTGGAATCGTTCGCGAAGGCGCTCGCCTTCAAGCACAAGCGGGGGGGAATCGACTACGCCGCGAAAATCGGCGTTCCGCTAATTGCCGCGACTCCTCCGCCGCTAGCTGCCCCTCCGCCTCCCGCGCCATCCTCGGGCGGATCGTCCGCAAAGGCCGGCGTCTGCGCCGGGTGCGGAACCGAGGTGGACTCGAAAGTCGTCTATTTCTGCCGGATCAAGAAGGAGCGGTTCGGCGGAAAGATCTTGTGCCGGGAGTGCCAGGGCAAGTATCCGCAGGCTTGATGGACCGATAACTCCCGCTCCCGAGATTGATTCGGGCGTCTGATTGCAATAGTTTGTTCGGAATGCCTTCAACGACTTCCAATTCCGAATGGCTCACCCGGCGCAAGCTTGTCGATCCGAAGCTTTTCGCATCCGGATGGAAGGTCGTCCCGTTCGATGCGTCCCGCCCGTTGTCCACCCTCGATCGCTGCGCCGTTGTCGAATATCCGACGGATAAAGGCCCTGCCGATTACGCGCTCTGCGTTGGCGGCCGGATTCTCGGAATCGTCGAAGCGAAGAAACTGTCGCTTGGTCCACAGAACGTCCTGTCCCAGGCGGAGCGATACTCCAAGGGCGCTACTGCCAACCCGCTGTCGTTCGGCGCGTTCCACGTGCCATTCCTTTATTCGACCAACGGCGAACTCATCTGGCATCACGATGTCCGACACCCGAACAATCGTTCCCGAAAGGTTGTGGCGTTCCCGACGCCTTCGGCGCTCGAGGAATTGCTTGGCCGCGATTTCGAGGGCGCGCTTGCCACGCTCGGGGCACTTCCCAACAACCACCCCCGACTTCGCCCCTATCAGATCGAGTGCAATGACGCTGTAGAGGTGGCCATCGCGGAGCGTCGCCGGAAACTGCTTGTGGCGATGGCGACCGGAACCGGCAAGACGTTCACGCTGGTCAACCAGATCTACCGGTTGATGAAGTCCGGCGTCGCGAAGCGGATCCTGTTTCTCGTCGACCGTCGCGCATTGGCCGCACAAGCGGTGCGCGCAATCACCGCTTTCGAGCCGGAAATCGGCCACAAGTTCGACCAGATCTACGAGGTTTACAGTCAGCGCTTCCAGGCCGGCGACTTCGGGGAAGAGGAGAAATTCGATCCGAAGGTATTGCCCAACGGCTACCTGACGAATCCCGGACCGGGACACGCCTTCGTCTACGTCAGCACGATCCAGCGGATGACGATCAACCTGTTCGGGAAGGAAGCCCTTACCGGCCTCGGCGATCCGGAAGGTGAAGACGATGCCGACCGGCTCGACATCCCCGCCCATGCGTTCGACCTGATCGTGGCCGACGAGTGCCATCGGGGATATACGGCCAACGAACTCAACATCTGGCGCGACACGCTCGACTATTTCGATGCGATCAAAGTCGGTCTGACCGCGACCCCTGCGGCGCACACGCTGGCCTACTTCGATAACGTGGCCTACCGGTACGAGTACGAGCGTGCAGTGAGAGAAGGATTTCTCGTCGATTACGACGTGGTCGCGGTCCGCTCCGCCGTCCGGATGGCCGGCGCTTTCCTAAGCGAAGGCGAATTGGTCGGCGTCGTCGACATCAAGAGCGGCGCCGAAAAGATGGATCACCTCGAAGACGAACGCACCTATGAGGCGGGCGCCATCGAACGCGACATCACGGTTCCCGATTCGAACCGGAAGATCCTCGAAGAGGTGAAGAAGTACGCCCTCGAACATGAGGAGCGGACCGGCCGTTTCCCCAAGACGCTGATCTTCGCGGTCAATGACCTGCCGCACACCTCCCACGCCGACCAGTTGGTCCAGACGGCGCGGGATGTCTTCGGTCGCGGCGAATCGTTCGTCACGAAGATCACCGGCAAGGTCGATCGACCGCTTCAGCGGATCCGCGAGTTCCGGAATCGCCCCGAACCGGGCATCGTCCTCACCGTCGATCTGCTTTCGACCGGCGTCGATATACCCGACCTGGAATTCATCGTGTTCCTGCGGCCGGTGAAGTCGCGCATTCTGTTTGAGCAGATGCTGGGGCGTGGCACGCGCAAGGGCGAGAAGTTCCCGGACAAGTCGCATTTCACCGTCTTCGACTGTTTCGACGGCACCCTGATCGAATATTTCCGGCAGGCGACTGCGATTACCGAGCTGGTCCCCGTCGGCCCGACGCGCACAATCATCGAAATCATCGAGGATGTTTGGCAGAACCGCGACCGGGAATACAACACCCGCTGTCTCGTCAAACGCCTCATGCGGATCGACAAAGAGATGGCGGGCGAGGCGCGCACCGACTTTGCTGCATTCATCCCGGACGGCGACATGCGGCATTTCGCGGAAACGCTCCCCGGCCGGATCGAGAACGACTTCACCGCCGTCATGGCCATCCTGCGCAATCTGTTCTTCCAGAAACTGCTGGTCGACTTCAAGCGGCCCGATCGGACCTTCCTGAAGGGGCTCGAAGTGGTCGATCAGGTCGAAAGTGTCTGGATGGTCCGCGACGCCGAAGGGAAGGAATACAAGCCGGAAGACTATCTGGTCGCCTTCTCCCGTTTCGTCGAGGAGAACCGAGACTCGATCGACGCGCTTCAGATCCTGCTCGACCGTCCCGCGGACTGGGGTGTCGAGCCGCTGGGTGAATTGCGCAAGAAGCTGGCCGCGGCCTCGCCGCTTCGTTTCGAAGAGGAGACGCTGCGGAGAGCACATGAGAAGGCGCTGCACAAGGCGATGGCCGACATCATCTCGATGGTCCGCCATGCGGCGAAAAGCGAAGAAGGATTGTTCACCGCGGAGGAGCGGGTTGCCCGCGCGATGATGCGGATCACCGGCGGGATCGATTTCACGCCCGAGCAGATGGAATGGCTCCAGCGGATCCGGGCGCATCTGGTAAAAAATCTTTCGATCGGACGGGACGACTTCGCCTTCATCCCAGTGTTTTCCAGCGCCGGCGGATGGGGCCGCGCCGATCGCGTCTTCGGCGGAACCCTTCCCGAAATGATCCATCGACTCAACGAAGCCGTCGCAACGGCGAACTGAAGGGAATTGAATGAGCGACATCGTCGGAAAACTGTGGGGCTTCTGTCACACGCTTCGTCATGACGGGATCGACTACGGCGACTACATCGAGCAGATCACCTACCTGCTGTTTTTGAAAATGGCTGACGAGCGCAGCATCGACCTTCGCAAGATCGACTGGAAGAACGAGAAGGGGCAGTCGGTCACGACCGATTGCGGCTGGGACGCCTTGCGCGAGGCCAACGGTACCGCACTGCTGGAACATTTCTCGGATGTGCTCCGGGCGCTCGGCAAACAACCGGCGCTTCTCGGCGATATCTTCGGCAAGGCCATGCCCCGCTTCAACAACCCGGTCAACCTCAAGCGGTTCATCGGCCTGATCGACGCGGAAGACTGGATGTCGCTCGACCTCGACGTCAAGGGCGCCGTCTTTGAAGGGTTGCTGGAAAAGGCGGCCAACGAAGGGAAAAAGGGGGCGGGGCAATACTTCACCCCGCGCGTTCTCATCCAGTCGATCGTGCGCGTCATGCACCCGGACCCGCGTGGAAAAGCCGATTTCAAGGTGTGCGACCCCGCTTGTGGCACCGGCGGATTTCTCGTCTGCGCCCACGAATGGCTGATGGAGCAGAGCGGCGGCGTCTTCGACCGCACCGAGGCGAAACGGATCGCCAAGAGCACCTATTTTGGACAGGATCTCGTCGAACGCCCGCGACGCCTGGCGTTGATGAACTTGTATCTGCACGGGGTCGAGCCGCACATCTACTTGGGCGACACGATATACGAGCCCGACCGGGGCGAGCGGTACGACGTGATCCTCACCAATCCGCCGTTCGGCACCAAGGGCGCAAACCAGGCGCCCGAGCGGGAAGACTTCACGATCGAGACGAGCAACAAGCAGCTCAACTTCGTCCAGCATGTCGTGAACATCCTGAAGCCCGGCGGCCGTGCCGCGATGGTCCTTCCCGATAACTGCTTGTTCGAGGGGAAAGCGGGCGAGGTGTTCGAGATCTTGATGAAGGATTGCAACCTGCACACGGTTCTGCGGTTGCCGCGCGGCACCTTCACGCCGTACAGCCAGGGCGTCAAGGCGAACGTCATTTTCTTCCAGAAGGGGTTGCCGACCGAGACGACCTGGATCTTCGACGCCCGATCAAACGTGCCCGGCATCACGAAGAAGGATCGTCCGCTGTCAGCCGCCCACTTCACCGAATTCGACGCGGCCTACGGAAAGGACCCAAACGGCCGAGCGCCCCGCAAGGACCAGGGCGAAACGGGCCGCTTCCGCCCCTTCTCTCTGGCGGACATCAAGGCGCGCGACTACAAGCTCGACATCACCTGGATGAAGGACGACTCGATCGAGGACGGCGACGCGCTTCCCGAGCCGCAGGATCTCGCAAGTGAAGCAATCACCGAACTGGAAGCGGTCGTCGACGACCTCAAGGAAATCGTCCGCCTGATCGAGCAGGAAGAGGGGGTTGCCGATGCCTGACTTGCCGCAACAGGCCGGAGAAGCGTATTCGGAACTGCTGGGCACGGTCAAGGGCGCCATCCGTCAGGCGCGCATTCGTGCGGCCCGGACCGTCAACCGGGAACTGATCGGGCTCTACTGGAACATCGGCCGCGAAATCGCGGAGCGATCGGAACGGGCCGGATGGGGGAAAGGGATCGTCGAGAAGCTGTCGCGCGATTTGAGCGAGGCGTTCCCTGATTCAAGAGGATTCTCACCGAACAGTCTCTGGTCGATGCAGCAGCTATATCTGGAATATCGGGAATCGCCAATTCTCCCACAGCTTGTGGGAGAAATTCCGTGGGGGCATAACCGGCTGATTATAAACAAGGTAAAGTCGCCGGGAGCCCGCGAATATTACCTGCGGATGTCCGCCGAACAAGGGTGGAGCCGCAACGTCCTGCTCCACCAGATCCAGAGTCAGGCATTCGAACGCCACCGGGAGATCCCGAAGCAGCACAACTTCGCCGACACGCTGCCGCAGGCGCTGGCCGAGCAGGCGGACGAAGCGATGAAGGACATCTATGTGCTCGACTTCCTGGGCATCGCCAGGCCGGTGCTGGAACGGGAACTGGAGCGACGGATGATCGGCCGGATCCGCGACGTGATCCTCGAACTCGGCTACGGGTTTTCCTTCATCGGGAACCAGTACCGTTTGGCTCTCGGCGAAAAGGAATATTTCATCGACCTGCTTTTCTACCATCGGAAGCTGAAAAGTCTGGTGGCGGTCGAACTCAAGGCGGGCGCGTTCCAGCCGGAATACGCCGGCAAGATGAACCTCTACCTGAATCTGCTTGACGACTTCGTCCGCGAACCGGGCGAGAATCCGTCCATCGGGATCATCCTTTGCGCCGACCGCGACCGGGTCGAGGTGGAATACTCGCTGCGCGGCATCGACAAGCCGATGGGCGTATCGGGTTACACCCTGACGCGCGACCTTCCGGCAGAACTGGCGGGCAAGCTTCCGGATGCGGGGATGATGGAGGCCGAGATCCTCAAGGAGCTCGCCGCCGAAGAAGAGGCAGGCAAGGCGTGAGCGAGTTGCCCAAGGGGTGGGCAACATCGACCATCGGCGAGCTGTTTGAATCGCACGGTGGCGGCACGCCTGATCGTTCAAACCCCGATTATTGGAATGGGGAAATCCCTTGGCTTTCCTCGGGCGACATAAAGTCTGCGATCATCTCTTCCGCCACAGAAACCATCACGCTTTTGGCGATCGAGAAATCATCCGCCCGGATGTGTCGCCCCGGATCTATCTTGATCGTCGTTCGAAGCGGAATTCTGAAACACACCCTCCCAGTTTCAATTCTTGCAACTGATGCCGCGGTCAATCAGGACATCAAGTGTTTCGATAGTGGCAACGACGACCTGAACCGTTGGCTCGCGATTTCATTGCGGGCATCCTCGCAGGAATTGCTTTCAGAGAACCGGGAGGGAACGACCGTCCAGAGCGTAAAATCCGAAACGCTCAATAATTTCTCGTTGCCGGTTCCCCCACTCGCCGAGCAGCGTCGGATCGTCGCCAAGCTGGAGGCGCTCGTCGGGAAGGTCGACGACTGCCGGAAGCGGCTCGACAAGATTCCCATCCTCCTCAAGCGCTTCCGCCAGTCCGTCCTCGCCGCCGCCTGCTCCGGCCGCCTGACCGCCGACTGGCGGGAGAGGAATAGAGAATCATCGTCCCCCGTATTTATCGGCACTCCGGATGAGAACCTTCCCGAGCTATGGCGTTCATGCTGCATCAACGATATCGGCAAGGTCGGCAACGGAAGCACTCCATCCAGGAAGCGCTCTGAATATTGGAATGGGAACATTCATTGGGTCAGTTCCGGCGAGGTAAAGAACAACATCATTTGCGAAACACGAGAATCGATCAGCAAGGAGGGTTATGACAACTCCTCCGTAAAACTATTGCCACCCGGTACGGTCCTGTTAGCTATGATTGGGGAAGGGAAGACCAGAGGGCAATCGGCTATTCTCCGGATCGAAGCGACCATCAACCAGAACATTGCGGGCATTGTGCTCTATTCGGAACTCATTTCGTCGGAATACCTATGGTACTGGTACCGCGGCCAGTATGAAACTACACGGCAAAGCGGAAGCGGATCGGGTCCCCAAGCGTTGAATTGCAAGCGAGTTCGGGAACTTCCCCTGAATCTTCCTCCTCTTCCAGAACAGCATGAAATCGTTCGTCGAGTCGAGGCGTTATTTGCTGTCGCGGCCCAACTCGAGACACGATACGCGAAGGCTAAGGGATACTTCGACCGGTTGACGCAATCGATCCTAGGGAAAGCGTTCCGGGGCGAACTCGTCCCGCAGGACCCAAGCGACGAACCGGCGAGCGTCCTGCTCGAACGGATCCGGGCACAACGGGCCTCGGCTGGGGCACCGCGGACTACGCGTAAACCCCGCAGTGCAGTTACCGCTCCCACGACACTCGAACCGGCGCCGTCGCCCGCCCGTCGTGGACGCCCGCCGAAAGCGGTTCCTCCACCGCATGATTTATCCGCTTTGAACGGTGAGCAGGTGGACATCCTGCTTTCGAAACCCGCCCGGAAAATCCTGAAACGCATGAAGCCAAGCCGCGACTACGCCCGGGCCGATCTCGCCGATGCCCTCGGGTTGTCAGTTGGCGAATGGAATGCCGGCATCAACGAACTCAAGGACGCGGGTCTGGTCGTCCAGACCGGCGAACGCCGCGGAGCAAGATACATGATCGCGATGTGAAATCCGTATGGGGTCGGGATCGTTGGGCCGCAAGATCATCGGATGCAATGACGGCGACGGAGGCGGGCGCATTCTCGAAGCAATGCTTGCCCACGACGAGGCCCGGCTCCAGGAATGCCTGAAGGAAATCCGAGACCCTTTAAAATGGCAAATGGAGGCAGTACGAGGATGAGCGAATCAGGCAATCCGATCGGGACACGACCTTGCTGGCTTGTCGGTGCCGCTTATGGCGGCAATGATGACCAAATGTCCCGTTTCCTGTCGGAGGGGATATGGGAAACCGGGTACGAGAATAAATATGCCGATGCGGTTCGGTCGATGCAGCCCGGGGATCGAATCGCCATCAAGGCGACCTATACGCGCAAGCAGGGCCTCCCATTCGACAACAAGGGCCAGAGCGTATCGGTCATGGCGATCAAGGCCGTCGGCACCGTAACCGGAAACCTTGATGACGGGAAACGGGTCAAGGTGGACTGGAAGAAACTGGATCCGGTCCGTGAATGGTATTTTTTCACTTATCAGAAAACCTTGTGGCGGGTCCTGCCTGACACCTGGATGCGCGAAGCATTGATCGCATTCGCATTTGACGGGAAACCGCAGGATATCCAGCGGTTCTGCAATTCGCCCGGATGGGTGGCGAGGTTCGGTACGGTCACAACCGACCGAAAGCCGTTCGCGTGGACCCGATTCTATGAGGCCGTCGCCGACAAACTTCTCGCTTTCCGTGAAGACAGGGGTCGCTTGGTAGAAGGAATCCGCGAGATATCATCCCGAATCGACGTCCTTGGTTACCTGAAGGAAGACCATTTCGCGGACAGCACCTCCGGATTTGTCAGGGACATCTGTCCGTTCACGGCCATGGGGCTTTTCAACCGGGGAATTACGGTTGCCAACCGAAAGGCGGTTGCAGCGGAACTCGCCAGGTTTCTTGGGGTGGAAGAGCCGGTACCAGAATCGTTCGACGGGGTGCCCCTCCTCAACAATCTGAAATCCTGGTATTTTCCGTTTGAAGCGGACCGCACATCGGACCACATCGATTCCTTGTGGAACGTATTTGCGACGGCGATTCGGTTTGCCGAGTCCGACGACGACGCGATCCAGCAGGAATTTCTCGATGCATTCGACGATGCCAACGGCCGTCCGGGCGTGGGGTGGAACCTGACATTCGGTCTGTTCTGGACCAGGCCATGGTATTTCCCGAGTCTCGACGCCAATTCGAGAAATTATCTGTCGAATTCTCTCCGTGTTCCGATCGACCTGAGCGGTGCCAAGGGGCGTTGTGGCGCAAAGGATTACCTTGCATTGAAAGAGGCGATGGAAGCGCACTTCCAGGAGCCTTCTTACCCCGTTCATTCGTTTCCCGAATTGTCCCGGGAGTCATGGCTTTACAAGTCCCCGGCAGGAAAGGAAGACGAAATCGAAGTCGATGATCCTGATGATGTGATCGGCGACGCGTCCCGGGAAAAACCGCCTATTGTTCCGTACGCAGTCGATGACATTCTGAAAGAAGGCTGCTTTCTTGGTAGAGAGGAAATCGAGGGGCTTCTGGGGCGGTTGCGGTCCAGAAAAAACCTGATTCTCCAAGGGCCGCCCGGCACCGGGAAGAGCTGGCTTGCCAAGCGTCTCGCCTATGCGTTGATGGGGGAAAAGGACGACAGCAAGGTGCGTGCGGTCCAGTTTCATCCCAACCTGTCCTACGAGGACTTCGTGCGAGGGTGGCGGCCGACAGGGGACGGCAGACTGGCGCTGGCGGATGGCGTTTTCATGGAAGCCATCAATGCGGCGTTAAGATCTCCGACATCGATCTTTGTTGTTGTGATCGAGGAGTTCAACCGGGGGAATCCCGCGCAGATATTCGGTGAGTTGTTGACGGTCCTGGAGGCCGGCAAACGGACGCCGAACGAGGCATTGGAGCTGTGTTATCCGGATGCGGACGGGAAGCGCCGCCCGATTCACGTGCCGGAAAACCTCTACCTGATCGGCACGATGAACATTGCCGACCGTTCGCTTGCGCTGGTCGATCTGGCGTTGCGGCGGCGGTTTGCCTTCGTCGGACTTGAGCCGAAACTCGGCGAGACCTGGCGAGAATGGGTCGTGAAGGAGCGCAACGTCGATCAGGAACTTGCGAAAGGAATAGAAGGTCGCATCAAGACCCTCAATGACCAGATCGGGGGCGATCCCCGCCTTGGGAAACAGTTCCGGATCGGCCACAGCTATGTGACTCCGGCCTATCGTCTGGAGGAAGGGGATACGCTGGAATGGTTCCGGCAGGTCGTCCGGACCGAAATCGGTCCCTTGCTCGAAGAATACTGGTTTGACTCACCCGAAGATGCGGCGAAGGCATCAGAGAAACTGCTCCACGAGTGGTGATGAATTTGTTGGTCTCAGATCGAGTGATGCCTGCGGACGGGAACGCGACGGGATTTGTCGGCCGTATCCCGGTTCGCAATCTGTGGCTCCTCATGTTTTACGCTTCCGACCTGTTCAAAACCTGCGGGTTTGGAAAGGGCGGGGTGGAAGATGTACCGGACGATCTGCCCGATCTCGTCGCCGAGATCCTTGCTCACCTGGTCGAGAATCGCCTGCGTCGACATCTTGGTTTGGGATACCGTTCCCGCCAAGCGACGCTGAGTCGGGTTCGGGGGCGGATCGACGTGTTGGATACCGAACGCCGCCAGTTGCTCTCCCGGGGACTGATCGCATGCCGGTTCGATGAACTGACGAACGATACTCCCCGCAACCGGTTCGTCCGCCTGGCACTGGAGCGGATATCAAGGATTGTGAAGGCTTCAACGATTCGCCACCGGTGCCGATCCCTTGCGGGAACCATGAAGGCAATGGGGGTATCCGGCAATCCGCCCACTCGTGCCGAGATCAGCCGGGACCGCATTGGACGAAACGATGCGGACGACCGGTTCATCGTTGCCGCCGCGAGACTCGCCTACGATCTCCTGCTGCCTGTCGAGGATGGGGATACGAACAGTCTATCCCTCCCGAACCGGGATGAAGCGTGGGTCCGGCTTCTCTTCGAAAAGGCGGTTGGGGGACTTTATGCGGCCGCCCTGGGGGCTGAGGGTTGGAATGTCCGTTGTGGGAAGACGCTAGACTGGGACGTCGAGAAGAAGACCCCCGGGATCGATCGAATCCTTCCATCGATGCGGACCGATATCATCCTGGATCACGTCGAGTCCGGACGCAGGATCGTAATCGATACCAAATTCACTTCGATCGTGACCAAGGGCTGGTATCGGGAGGAATCGCTGCGAAGCGGTTACTTGTATCAAATATACGCATATCTGCGATCCCAGGTCGGACGTGGAGATTCCATGGCCGATCACGCCGGCGGATTGCTGCTCCATCCCTCGGTAGGGGAAATGGTCGATGAAACCGCGGTCATTCAGGGGCACGACATCCGGTTCGCGACGGTGGATCTTACAGCCTCGGCTGCAGATATTCGTTCCCGGCTGCTCGTGTATGCGGTATGACCTTCCAGCGTCTTACCGGGTGGCCCCCGATTCCATGTGATAAAGGGTGTGATAAAAGACTGCGGCCCTTCCCGGGATCGACTCGGAAAGGGCCGCAAGTGGTTGAAAAGAGTGGTGGGCGCTACAGGATTTGAACCTGTGACTTCCACCGTGTGAAGGTGGCACTCTACCGCTGAGTTAAGCGCCCGAAAAACGAAGGACCATTTTACCCCGGCGGCGCGCCGGTACAAGCGAAAAGTACGGGGAACCCGCCGCATCCGCTAACGGAAGCGAGGGCATCCGCTAAAAAGCGGCCTGCAGGCCGACGTACGGGCCCTTGATCTTGAGCGCGGCCTTGAAGTCGTTGTCGTCATACTTCAGGTCGATCGCCCGGTAGCCGCCCTGCACCTTGATGAAGGGGAACGGCGAGAACGAGGCGTAGATCTCGCCTTCGTAGAGGTGCTTGCCCGAATAGGCGATGCCCGCCGCCTTCCCGTCGACTCGGATCCAGTCGCCGAGGAACCCGATGCCGGCCTGGGCGCCCACCATCGGTATCGGCGCACTGAAATCCTTCTTTGCCGATGCGGGATTCGTCAGGTCCGTGATCTCGACCGAGCCGTCGACGTATTTCACCTTGGCCAGCAGCCCGACATAGACGTTGGCGAGCACCGGGATCTCGGGACGGAGGAGGTCGACGCCGATCTCGCCGTCGATCGACTTCAGGTCGAGCTTCGAGTGGACCCGTTCATTGGCGGTAAAAGGCTGCCCGTTGAACCGGAAACTGCGCGAAAGGGTCGAATCGCCGGTGAGATTCAAGGGCGTGTAGCCGGCGCGGACCTTGAATCGGCCGAGCCGGGCGAACGCCTCGCCCACCGCGAAGTTCTTGTTCTCGACGCCGAGGTCGTCCTTGACGTTGAACACGTTGTCGCTGAGGCCGCCGGTCAGCGTTTCGACCGTCCCGGTCATCTTGGGAAACCAGTAGTAGGCGCGGGCGCCGACGTCGAAGCCGGGACCTGCGAAGGCGGGGGCTGCGAACAGCAGCATGGCGAGCGCCAGGGCGGGAAGCAGTGCGGTGCGTTTCATCGGGTTTGTTCTCCTTCTGCTATAATTTCTTTCCGCATCGAGACGGAAGCGGATGGGGCGCTGGTGGCCTCCCCGGACTTCAAATCCGGTCGGTCGGCGGAAACGCTGATGGTGGGTTCGATTCCCGCACGCTTCCGCCATTTACCTACTCTTCGGCATTTTCGCCCGCCGACTTTACCCCCCGGATCGAGAAGCGGCATCCGCAATAATCCTGCCGATAAATGCCGAGGCGGGTGGTCGTGCGGACACTGTCGTTGTAGCCGTCGTTCTTGCCCATGTCGGCGTCGATGAAGGCGACGCCGGCGCGCTCGCCCTCCTCGCGCCCGATCGGGTTGACCATCCGGGCGCTCTTCAAGCGGCTGACGGTCAACACGCTGGCGAAGGCGTCGAATCCTCCTTCGAGCGCGACCTCGGCGGTACGGCGCAGCCGGAGCCGCACGCACGCCTCGCACCGCTTCCCGCGCTCCTTCTCGTGCTCCATGCCGCGCACCGCGGCCTCCCAGTCGGCCTCTCGACCTCCCTCGACGCGCAGGGGAAAGGGGATGCCCTCCTGCAGCTTCCGCGTGGCCTCCAGACGCTTCGCATATTCCGCGTCGGGATGGATGTTCGGATTGAAGAAGTAGCCGGTGACATCGAACCGCTCGGCCTGAAGCGCAGGGACCCCGTGGGCGGCGTCGGGCGCGCAGCAGATGTGGAGCAGGACGGACATCCCGGCGGGATAGGGGCGGAGCAGCTTCATCGTCGTGCGAATCCTTCCTTCGGTGCGGCTGTCATATAATCAACAGATTAACAAACAGGTGGCCCATGGTGCTCAATATCCTTCTGTTCGCTGCGACCTTCATCACGACGCTCCTTTCCGGGGCGTTGATGTCGAACGTCGACATCCTGCGTCATCCCGAGCAGATCGCGCTCGGACTCCAGTTCTCCCTGCCGTTGCTCGCCATCCTCGGCGTCCACGAGATGGGCCATTATGTCGCGGGGAGGCTGCACCGCGTCGACGTGACGCTGCCCTATTTCATCCCGTTCCTCCCGATCCCGCCCAATCCCGGAACGATGGGGGCGGTCATCAAGATCCGCTCGCCGTTCCCGACGCGCAACGCCCTGATGGACATCGGGGCGGCCGGTCCGCTCGCGGGCGCGGCGGTCGCCATTCCCGTGCTCCTGTTCGGCCTGACGCTGTCGCACGTCCGGCAACTGTCCGGGCTGGGAGGCGAGCATTTCCAGCTGGGGGAGCCGCTGATCCTGAAGGCGGCGATCCGCGCCGTGTTCGGGGTGCTGCCGGTGGGCCAGGACGTCGTGCTTCACCCGGTGGCGTACGCCGGATGGATCGGTCTGCTCGTCACCATGCTCAACCTGATCCCGTCGGGGCAGCTTGACGGCGGCCACATCGCCTACGCGATGTTCGGCGGCCGATACTCGGAGACGGCCCGCCTGATCCCCTACGCCCTGCTGCTCATGGGGCTCGTCAACCCGTCCTGGTTCGTCTGGGCGATGATCCTCTTCATCATCGGCACACGGCACCCCGCGCCGATGTTCGACGACGTGCCGTTGTCGCGGGGGCGCAAGGCGATCGGGGCGCTCTCGCTCCTCCTCTTCATCCTTACCTTCTCGCCCAACCCGATCTCTTGACGCTCCTCGCGCGCCTCCGACCTTACGTCGCGCGACACGCCGCCGCGATCATACTCAGCGCGGCGGGACTAGTGGCCGCGGCCGTCTGCGGGGTTTTCATCCCGTGGCTGATCCGGGACGCGATCGACGGGCTGGCGATGCCGGACGGGGCGTCCCGCCTACGCCGGACCGTCTCGCTCATCCTGCTGCTGGCGCTGGGACACGCCCTTCTGCGCTGGCTCTCCCGGCGCGGCCTGCTCGTGTCCGCCAAGCGGATCGAGCAGGCGCTCCGGGGCGACGTCTTCGCGCACGTGGCGCGCCTGCCGCTTTCCTTCTTCTCACGGGTGCCGACGGGCGACGTCATGTCGCGGCTGACGAACGATCTCTCGTCGATCTGGCTCTTCATGGGCCCCGGCGTCTTGATGCTGACGGGGACGGTCGTCTCCTGGTTGCTCTCGATCGTCTTCATGTTCCGCATCAGCGTGTCGCTGACGCTCGCCGCGCTGGCCGCGGCGCCTTTCGTGGTGCTGGCCTCGCGGGAATACGGCCGGCGCTTCCACCGACTGCATCGCGAGAGCCAGCAGTCGCTTTCGGCGATGAACGAGGCGCTGCACGAGGACATCTCCGGCATCCGGCTCGTCAAGGCGTACGGCCTCGAACGGGAGATGGCGGCGCGGATCGACGTCGCCACTCGCGACTACTACGGGCGGAACATCTCGCTCTCCCGGACGTCGGCGACGTTCCACGCCCTGATCGGCCTGATCTCGGGGCTGGCGGTCGCCTTCGTGCTCCTGCTGGCGGGCCGCCAGGTGATCCTCGGGGGGCTGACGACGGGCGGCTTTGTGGCGTTCAACGCCTATCTGGCCATGCTTTCCTTCCCGACGATGGCGCTCGGCTGGGTCATCAACCTGTTCCAGCGCGGGGCGGCGGCGATGGGGCGGCTCGGGGAATACCTGGACCAGCCGACCGAGCCCGCCGAGCCCGCCGATGACGCCGATGACGCCGGCGCCGGCGAGGCGCCCGCGCGGGGCGACGGGGGCGAGGCGCCGTTGGTCGAGGTCCGCGGGCTCTCTTTCTCCTACGGGGCGGGCGAGCGCGGCGAGGTGCTGCGCGACGTGACGTTTTCCATCCGGAAGGGGGAGGTCACGGGGCTCGTCGGCCGCACCGGCAGCGGGAAGAGCACGCTGCTGTCGCTGCTGCTCCGCCTCCAGCCGGCCCCGGCGGGCACCATCTTCTTCAAGGGCCGCGACGTAGACGCGGCGCCGCTCGGGGAGCTTCGCCGCACGATATCCCTGGTGGGGCAGGACCCGTTCCTCTTCTCCGACTCGATCCTCGAGAACGTCTGCTACGGGGTGCCGGAGGCCGACCGGGCCGTGGCGGAGGCGGCCATCGGGCATGCCCGCATCGCGGACGAGATCGCAGCGATGCCCCACGGCCTCGACACGGTCATCGGCGAGCGCGGCATCTCGCTGTCCGGGGGGCAGAAGCAGCGCGTGACCATCGCCCGCGCCCTCTGCACCGGCGCCGAGCTCCTGCTGCTCGACGACGCCCTGTCCGCGGTCGACGCCGAGACCGAGCGCGCCATCTTCCGCGAGCTGATGGAGGCGCGCGGCGGCCGGACGATCCTGTTCAGCACGCACCGAATGGCGTCGCTCGCCCGGTGCGACAAGATCCTGGTGCTCGAAGCCGGACGGATCGTCGAGCAGGGCACCCACGATGAGCTGCTCGCGCGGGGGGGCGTCTATTGCCGGCTCCACGCCCGGCAGTCGCTGGCCACCGAGCTCGAGGCGGCGACATGAGCGGCAGCCGCGATTTCTTTCTCGACGACCGGGGCGACGACGCGAAGCCGGATCTCGCGCTGCTGCGCCGCCTCCTTCCGTTCCTCGCGCCGCACAAGGGGCTGGTGGCCTTCGCGCTCCTCGCGCTCGCGCTGGGGACCGCCTGCCAGCTCGCGGGACCCTGGCTCATCCGGCTGATGGTCGACCGCCACCTGACCCCCCGGGTCTTCTCCGGCGCCTGGCCGCTGGTCGCCGCCTACCTCGCCGCGCTCGCCGGCGCAAACCTGTTCGTCGCCCTCCAGATGCTCGCGGTCTCGGTGCTCGGCCAGCGCGTGATCCTCGCGATCCGCCGGCAGATGGTCGAGCGGCTCCAGACGCTTCCCGTCGCCTTCTTCGACCACACGCCGACAGGACGGCTGATGACGCGGGTCACCTCCGACGTCGAGGCACTGCAGGAGCTGATCTCGTCCGGCCTCGTCTCGACGTTCGGCGACGCGGCGCTCCTCCTGGGCACGGCCGGGATGCTGCTCTGGCTCAATCTTCGGCTCGCCCTGGTCACCTTCGCGATGCTTCCCGTCCTGCTCCTCTTCGTCTCGCTGCTGAAAAAATCGATCCGGGATGCGAATCGCGAGGTGCGCCGCCGGCTGGCCCATCTCAACGCTTTCCTCCAGGAGCACGTCTCCGGCATCGCGGTCGTCAAATCGTTCGGCGCCGAGGGGAAGGCGATCCGGGCGTTCGGCGTGCGAAACGACGCGTACGCCGCCGAGTCGGTCCGGCTGACCCAGTACTATTCGGTCTACTTCCCCGGCGTCGAGCTGCTGGCCTCCGTGACGGTCGCGCTGCTTTTGTGGCAGGGGGGCGGGCGGATCCTGGCCGGGGCGATCACGCTGGGGACACTGGTGGCCTTCCTCGAATACGCGCGCCGCTTCTTTGACCCCCTGAAGGACATGAGCGACAAATACAACATCCTCCAGACCGCGCTGTCGGCGTGCGAGCGGATCTTCCGGGTTCTCGACGGCGCGCCGTCGCCCGAATACCTCGCGGACGCCGAGGCCGCCGCGCCCCCGCCTGCCCCGGAAGGCGCCGTCCCCGCCGTCCCCGCCGTTCGGGCACCCGCGGTCGAGTTCCGCGGCGTCTGGTTCTCATACGGCGGGGAGCCGGTGCTGCGCGACGTCTCCTTCGCCATCGGCGAAGGGGAGACGGGGGCGATCGTCGGGGCGACCGGGGCGGGCAAGACGACGATCCTCGCGCTGCTGATCCGCCTCTACGAGCTCGACCGGGGCACGATCCTCCTCTACGGACGCGACATCCGGCAGATCCCGCGGGAGACGCTGCGCCGCACCTTCGCACTCGTGCAACAAGACCCGTTCCTGTTCTCCGGCACCGTGATCGACAACATCCGGGCGGGCGGGGAGGCGGTCGACAACGCCCTGGCCGCGACCGGCGTGGCCGAGTTCGCGGCCGCCTGGCCGAAGGGACTGGACACGCCCGTCGGCGAACGGGGCGGTTCCCTGTCGGTGGGGCAGCGGCAACTGGTCGCCTTCGCCCGGGCACTGGCGCGCGACCCGCGGGTTCTCCTCCTCGACGAAGCCACCTCGAGCGTCGACCCGGTCACCGAAGGCGCGCTGCAGCGGGCGCTCGACCGGCTGCGCAGCGGCCGCACCGCGCTGGTCGTCGCCCATCGGCTCGCGACCGTTCTATCCGCCGACCGGATCGTCGTCCTCCACAAGGGGAAGGTGCGCGAGACCGGGACCCACGCCGAACTGATCGCCGCTGGCGGCATCTACGCAAGGCTCCACGCCCTCCAGTTCGGCGAATCCTGACCGCCCCATGCGATTCCCCGCCCGCTTCGAAATCGGTTTGGCGGTTGTTTCGCGTCTGATATAGTTGAGGTTTCCACTTCAATATCGATTCTGGATACGGGGGGCATCATGGGTCAGCAGACGGTGGTCGAGACGAATCTGTCGGGGATGAAGCTGCTCGGGCGCGGCAAGGTGCGCGACATCTACGAGGTCGACGGGAAAATGCTCCTGGTCGCCTCCGACCGGTTGTCGGCGTTCGACGTCATCCTGCCGGACGGCATCCCGTACAAAGGCGAGGTACTCACGCGCATCTCGGCATTCTGGTTCGGCAAGCTGGCCTCGATCGTCCCCAACCACATGCTTTCGATCGACCCCTCCGAATATCCCGAGGCCGCCCGTGCCCACGCTGCCGTCCTTACCGGGCGCTCGATGCTGTGCCGGAGGGCGAATGCGCTGCCGGTCGAGTGCGTCGTCCGCGGCTACCTGTCGGGCTCCGGCTGGAACGAATACAAGGCGAAGGGCGAGGTCTGCGGCGTGAAGCTTCCCGCGGGGCTGGTCGAGTCCTCGAAGCTGCCCGAGCCGATCTTCACCCCCTCCACCAAGGAAGAAGCGGGTTCGCACGACGAGAACATCACGTTCGAGCGGATGAAGCAGATCATCGATCCGGCGCTTGCCGAAAAGGTCCGCAGCACCGCGATCGCGCTTTACCAGGCCGCGGCCGACTTTGCGCTGACCAAGGGAATCATCATCGCCGATACCAAGTTCGAGTTCGGCATCTTCGAGGGGCAACTCATTCTCATTGACGAAGCGCTCACGCCCGACTCCTCCCGCTTCTGGCCCGCGGCCGGCTATGCGGCGGGCGGCCCGCAGCCCAGCTTCGACAAGCAGTTCGTCCGCGACTACCTGCTCACGCTTCCATGGGACAAGACCGCGCCGGGGCCTTCGCTGCCCGCCGACGTGATCGAAAAGACGTCGCTCAAGTACCGCGAGGCGCTGACGATCCTCTCCGGCACCGACGTGTCATGAGCGGTCCGCGCCCCTTCCGCAAGATCTTCATCGCGAACCGGGGCGAGATCGCCTGCCGGTCGATCCGGCCGTGCCGCGAGCTCGGCATCCAGGCGGTCGTCGGATACTCCGATTGCGATGCGCTTTCCCTTCACGTGCGGCTGGCCGACGAGGCTGTTCGCCTTGGCCCCTCCCCGGCGGCGCTGAGCTACCTCGACATCGACACGGTGCTGCGCGCCGCGAAAGACACCGATTGCGACGCGGTGTTCCCCGGCTACGGCTTCCTGGCCGAGAACCCCGACTTCGCCGAGGCGGTCGAGAAGGAAGGGCTCGTCTTCATCGGGCCGTCGGCCCGCGTCATGCGCATCCTGGGCGACAAGATCGCCGCGCGGCGTGCGCTGGCCTCCTCCGGCGTTCCGGTGACGCCCGGCATCGAGGACGTGTCCGGCCCCGAAGAGGTGATCGCCTTCGCCGAGAAGGTAGGGTGGCCCGTCATCATCAAGGCGTCGGCGGGCGGCGGCGGGAAGGGGATGCAGAAGGTCTATTTCGCCGAAGAGGTCGCCGAGAAGCTCGAAACGGCGAAATCCGTCGCCCTCAAGGCGTTCGGCAAGGACACCGTCTTCGTCGAGAAATACATCGAGGGCGGGCGCCACATCGAGTTCCAGTTCCTCGCCGACCGGTACGGCAACGTCGTCCACCTGGGCGAGCGCGAGTGCTCCATCCAGCGCCGCCACCAAAAGCTGATCGAGGAAGCGCCGAGCTCGCTGCTTACGCCTGAGGAGCGGGCTCGCGTCGGCGCGATCGTCGTCAAGGCGATGAAGGACATCGGCTACGAGACGGCGGGCACGATGGAGTTCCTCGTCGACCACACGGGCCAGTTCTACGTGCTCGAGGTCAACACGCGCATCCAGGTCGAGCACACGGTCACCGAGATGATCAGCGGTTTCGACATCATCCGCACCATGTTCCGCATGGCCGCGGGCGAGCGGCTGTCCATGACGCAGGACAGCGTCATCCTCCGGGGACACGCGATCCAGTGCCGCGTCAATGCCGAGGACCCCAAGAAAGACTTCGCCCCCTCCTTCGGCAAGGTCAGCTTCCTCAGGCAGGTTTCCGGCCCCTTCGTCCGGTCCGAGATGGGCATCTACCAGGGATGGGAGATCCCCCCCTACTATGACTCGCTGATCGCCAAGATCTGCTCGGTGGGCAAGGACCGGATCACGGCCATCCAGCGGATGCGGCGCGCGCTGCGCGAATTCGAGATCTGGGGCGTTCGCACCACGATCCCGCTGCTCAAGAAGATCATGGACAACCCGAAGTTCGTCGCGGGCGACATCCACACCGGCTTCGTCGAGGAAAATATCGCCGGCCTCACCGAATACGAGGACGTCGAGGAGCAGATCTTCAAGGTCGCCAAGTTTGTTGCGCAGGTTTCCGGACTCGGCCGCAACATCTACGCGGGTTGATCACATGGGCCGGGGGGAAGGGATGAGGGGGAGCGTGCGCAGGAAAGACCCGAAGAAGATCCTCAAGGGGCTTCGGGACGGCAAGGAGATCTGCTTCACGCAGACCGGCCCGCGAGATACGGGCCAAAGCGATTTCAAGAATCGCTTCACCCTGTTCGACCTCCGCAAGCTGATCCCGCTCTACGACGCCGCGGGCTATTTCTCGCTCGAGGTCCACGGCGGCGCCCGCCTCCATCAAGACCTGATGAACAACCTGATCGACCCGTTCGAGGAGGCGCGCCTCTGGTCCGAGGAAGCGCCCCGGTCGCTCACGCAGACCCTCATCCGCTCCACCAACTTGTGGGGCTACCGGATGTACCCGCGCAACGTCATCCAGCTTGCCGTCCGCGCCTTCCTGCCCACGATCGACGTGTGGCGCTGCTTCGACTTCCTCAACTACATCCCCAACATGGCCCTGATCGCCGAAGAGGTGATGGGGGGCGGCAGGATCTTCGAGCCGGCCATCTCGTTCACCGAATCGCCCGAGTGCTCCGACGCCTACTACCTTCGCGTGACCGACGAGATCGTCGACCTGTGCGGCGGGACCGACCAGATCATCCTGTGCATCAAGGACATGGCGGGCGTCGCGACGCCGTCCCGAATCGCGCGGCTGGTCGACGCGATCCTCCAGCGCTATCCGGGGCTCGTCCTCCAGTACCACCGGCACGCGACCGACGGGCTCGCGATCCCGGCCATGGCGGCCGCGGCGCAGGCGGGCGTCAAGCTGTTCGACGTGACCGACGACGGCTTCTCCCGCTTCTACGGCCACCCGCCGGTCCTTCCTCTGGCCCGCTATTTGCGCGACCTCGGCTTCACCGTGCGGCTCGACACCCCGCTGGCCGAGAAGGCGTCCGAGGTGATCCACGGCTTCATCCGCCACTACGAGCGGTTCGAATCGCAGTTCAAGGGGTTCTCGAGCGACGTCGTCCGGCACCGGATGCCCGGCGGCGCCTTCCCGTCGTCGTTCGAGCAGGCCGAGAAGGGGGGCTTCCTCGACCTGATGCCGCACATCCTCAAGGGGATGGCGTACGGCAACCGGATCATCAAGTACTTCGACGTGACGCCCGGTTCCCAGATCACCTGGACCACGTGGGCCTCGATCGTTCAGCGGCTCAACAAGGACGGCGGCGAGCCGGCGATCCGCAAGCTGTTTGGCATCCTCGAGCGCTACTTCGAGGGCGGCGAACGGCTCGAGGCGTTGTCGCAGGCCGACGAGAACGTGCTGCTGCGGCTTTACTCCGGCGCCACCGACGACCTCAAGAACCTGCTGCTGGGCAAGTACGGCCCGCTTCCTTTCGGGTGGCCGAAGGACTGGGTCTACCGGAGCGCGTTCGGCGACGAATGGGAAGACCGCGTGGCAGCCGAGCGGCTCAACGCGTCGCCGTTGTCCATGCTCCCGGACGACGATCTCGCCCGGTCGCGCGAGACGATGGAGCTCGAGCTCGGTCGCCCGGCCACCGACGAAGAGTTCGTCCTCCACACCCAGCATCCCAAGGCGACCGTCGACTTCCTGCGGTTCCGCGCTACCTATGGCGACACGACCGTCCTCCCGACGCCGGTCTGGCTCAACGGGCTGCGCGAGCCGGGCGACGCGATCGAGCTCGATCTCGAGGGGCGGCCGCACGTCATCAAGCTGGTCTCGATCGGCGAGGGGATCGGCGGCGTTAAACACGTCGTCCTGTCGGTCGACAACATCATGCACGTCTTCCCGGTCGACCTGCCCGAATCGCTCTCGTCGAAGAAGGTGGTCCGGAAAGCGGCCCCGTCGAACCGGGGCGAGATCGGCGCCACGGTCACGGGCAACGTCTGGCGCATCGGCACGAAGGATCGCGCCCTCAAGCCGGGCGACCACGTCCGCAAGGGCGAAGAGATCATGAACATCGAAGTGATGAAGACCGAAAACGCCGTCAAGGCACCCATCGCAGGCATCCTCCAGGAGATCGCGGTCGGCTTGAACGACCGGGTCGAAGAAGGGCAATTGCTCGCAGCGATCGGGCCGGAAGGCGAATGACCATTCTGATGACGCGGACGGGAGGGTTCGACATGCGACGCATGACAACGGTGCTGCTGACGCTCGTTCTGACGGCCGGGATCGCGCAGGCGGCTCCACGAGACCTGATTGGCAAGAAGGCGCCGGCGGTGGCCGGGAAGCAGCCCTCGGGCGCTCCGATCTCGCTCGACGCCTACACGGGGAAGGTGCCGGTCATCCTCACTTTCTGGTCGATCTACTGCAAGTCGTGCACCGAGGAAATGGCCGCCCTCCAGAAGCTTTCCGACAAGTACGGCACCGGAAAGATGGCGGTCGTGGCCGTCAACGAGGACGGCGATGTGGGGCTCGTCCGGGTGCGCGCCTTCATCGAGCGGTTCTCGGCGGCCGAGGGGGGGAAGCTGACGCTGCCCATCCTGTTCGACGAAAAGGGCGAGGTGTTCCAAAGGCTCGGCATCCTCCACATGCCCACGCTCATCTATATCGACAAGGACGGCGTCGTGCGCGAGGTGATCGAGGGATTCGACAACGGGCGTGAGTTGTCGGTCCTGAGCGCCATCGAGAAGTTGGTCGTCTCGGCTTCCCCGGTGCCGCTGAAGGAAGTCGAGTCCGAAGCGGTCTTCGACTTCGACGCCGTCTCCTCGATCTGCGGCAAGTACCGCAACGGCAAGTGGTATCAGCCGCTCGACCTCGACGAGTCGCGTCCCGAGGCGCTGGCGCGGGCACGCACCCAGGGCGAGGACTACCTTCGGCGCGAGGCGATCCGCCGCGCGCTGATCCGCCTCGGCGTGACGCTCAACGGCGAGGAGCGGGCGCCCACCTGCTACGTCCGGTACGGGCTCGAGTTGCGCACGCCGCAATATCGCCGAGACGCGCTCGACCAGTTCATCGACCGGCTCAACCTGCCGAGGGTGCTCGAAGTGGTCAACCAGGAAACGATCGAGCGCGACCGGGACATGCAGCTTTATCGCCGCATCAAGATCGCGCTTCCCGCGATCCGGGAACAACTCGACGCCGACGGCTTCACGATCGCGAAATCGACGTTGCGCATCCGCTTCGCCGCCGCCACCCAGATCGAGGAGAAGACGTTCATCGAATCGCTCACCAACGACTTCCCCTACCTGTCGTCCATCCGCGCCGACCGTTCGACCACGCGCGACCGCGCCGAATATGTGCTCGTCTCCCACGCGGCGCCGGCGAAGGTGGTCGAGTCGCTGAAAACCCTCAACGTCGGCCCCCGGAAGCTGTCCGTCGACCTGCTCCCGGGCGACATCGTCGAGGTGTCCATGTGGCGCTAACGCCCGAGGCGCTGCTCCGGCATCTCAGGCAAACACTCCTCCCCGCGCACCGCGACGATGCGGTTCCCGGGGGACTCCGGTCGGCGGCCGTCCTTGTTCCGCTGCGCGTCGTCTCGGGCGAGCTGCGCATCGTGCTGGCCCGCCGGACCGAGGCGGTCCCGCACCACAAGGGGCAGATCTGTTTCCCCGGCGGGAGCCGCGAGCCCTCCGATCCCGACCTGTGCGCCGCGGCGCTGCGCGAGGCCCACGAGGAGATGGGCATCCGCCCCGAGCAGGCCGACCTGCTGGGAGCGATGTTTCCGGTCCCGACCGTTACAGGCTTCTTCATCCAGCCCATCGTCGCCCTCATCCCGCCCGAGACGCGCTTCCGGCTCGCGCCGTTCGAGATGGCCGAGGCGTTCGACGCCCCGCTGTCGCACTTCGGGCGGTTCGACCTCTATCGGTCCGCGCCCGGCGATTTTATGGACGAGCCCGGCCGGGTCTGGTTCCTCGACTACGGGCCTCACACCATCTGGGGGGCGACCGCCAGGATCCTGCGCGATCTGGCCGAGATCGTCGCCGCGTTCCCCGCCGGCTGAGCGGCGCCGTCGCCTTCCCGATTTGACACCCCGTTCGAATCCCGGCTAGAATGAAAAGTTACGATTGATATCGCGAGGTTAACGGGATCAAGATGCCCCAGTCGAAGAAGCCCGGCGCGGTCGGGCTGGTGAAAAGGCAGTTCTTCACGTTCTGCGAACCTCCCCACGAGATGGCGCTCGAGGGTGGGGGACGGCTGGGCCCCATCACGCTTGCCTACGAGACCTACGGCCGCCTCAATCGAGAAAAGAGCAACGCCATCCTGATCCAGCACGCCCTGACCGGCGATTCGCACGCGGCGGGGCTCTACCATGCCGACGACCCGAAGCCGGGCTGGTGGGACCACCTCATCGGCCCCGGCCGGCCGGTCGACACCGACCGCTATTTCGTCATCTGCTCCAACGTCATCGGCGGCTGCCAGGGCAGCACGGGGCCGGCGTCGATCAATCCGGCCATCGGCAAGCCGTACGGGCTCACGTTCCCGGTCATCACCGTCAACGACATGGTCCGGGCGCAGGCGCAGCTGATCGACCACCTGGGAATCGACCGGCTGCTCGCCGTCCTGGGCGGCTCCATGGGTGGGATGCAGGCGCTCGTCTGGTCGGTGCTGTTCCCCGACCGTGTCGCGGCCGCGATTCCGATCGCCACGACCTCCAAGCATTCCCCGCAGCAGATCGCCTTCAACCAGGTCGGACGCGCGGCCATCATGGCCGACCCCCACTTCAACGGAGGCGACTACTACGGAGGCGAGCTTCCCCGCAGCGGGCTGTCGCTCGCGCGCATGGTGGGGCACATCACCTACCGGTCCGATGAGGCGATGCACGAGCGGTTCGGTCGCAAGCTGCGGGGCAAGAAGGCGCTGGGATACAACTTCGGCATCGACTTCGAGGTCGAGAGCTTCCTCCACTATCAGGGCGATGCGTTCGTCGAGCGGTTCGACGCCAACGCCTACCTCTACACGACCAAGGCGATCGACTATTTCGACCTGTCGATGCCGAGCGGCTCCCTGACCGCCGAGCTGGCGCGGGCGAAGTGCAAGTTCCTGGTGATCTCCTTCACCTCCGACTGGCTCTATCCGCCCTACCAGTCCAAGGAGATCGTCAAGTCGCTGCTGATCAACGGGATCGACGCCACTTATTGCGAGATCGAGTCCAGCTTCGGCCACGACTCGTTCCTGCTCCCGGGCGAGATGGATTCGATCATCGGCAACTACCTGGCCAACCTCGCCGTCGCCGGCGGGGTCAAGGCGCCGGCCGCCTCGTGAACCCGCTGACCCGCATCGACCACAGCGTCATCCTGGGGCTGATCCCGCAAGCCACCCACGTGCTCGACCTGGGGTGCGGCGACGGATCGCTGCTAGACAAGCTCGTCAAGGAGCGGGGCGTCCGCGGGCTCGGCATCGAAATCGACGACGCCGGCGTGCGCGACTGCATCGCAAAGGGGCTCCCCGTGCTGCAGGGCGACATCGACGAAGGGCTGCGCGATTTCCCCGATGCCTCTTTCGATTATGTCCTGCTCAACCAGACCATCCAGGCGGCCAAGAAGCCGGCGGTCGTCCTCCAGGAGATGCTTCGGGTCGGCAGGAAGGTGATCGTCGGTTTTCCGAACTTCGCCTACTGGCGCATGCGCTGGTACCTGCTCACGAAGGGTCGCATGCCCCGGACCGATTTCCTCAACTACGAGTGGTACGACACGCCCAACATCCACTTCTGCTCGATCCGCGACTTCGACCGCTATTGCGAGAAGACCGACATCGTCGTCGAGAAGCGGATCTTCCTCTCGACCGGCATCCGGGGGGGCAAGGTCTACGGCGGCTCGCACCCCAACCTGTTCGCCGAGAATGCGGTCTACCTGCTATCTGCGCCCACGGCCGGGACCAAGAAAGTAGGTTGATTTTCCCCCGGGCGTTGGGGTAATATCCAAAGTTCCCATGGTGTGGGGCTGTAGCTCAGCTGGGAGAGCGCCTGAATGGCATTCAGGAGGCCGACGGTTCGATCCCGTTCAGCTCCACCAGAAATTCCGACCCCTTGCAGAGCGATCTGCGAGGGGTTTTTTTCTTTGTGCTGTTCGTTGGGCTCTTTATTATTGATGAAGTCATGATGCACCAAGATCGGGGTGGACCGATCAAGTGGAGCAGGTCGATGGAACTGTCGGATCTCGGGTTCGATGGAAGGTTTGATGCAAACATCCCCCCTTCAATAGGAGAGGAGCGGAGTCTCGCGCGCGTAACGGCCGTGGACCGCGGTTCGTACCTCGTCAGGAACGAGCGGAGCGAGGTTCCTGCCGAGCTCTCCGGCAAGCTCTCCTACCTGACCGGAAACCCCGCCGAGCTTCCGTGCGTCGGGGACTGGGTGGAGGTCCGGTACTACGACGACGGGCGGGCGGCAATCGTCCACCAGGTGTTCCCGCGCAGGTCGTTCCTTCGCCGCAAGAGCGCGGGGGATGGCGTCGACTTCCAGATGATCGCGGCCAACGTCGATACCGCGTTCATCATCCAGTCGTGCCATTTCGACTTCAATCCCCGCCGGCTGGAGCGTTACCTGGTGATGGCCGCGGACGGCCGCGTGGAACCGGTCGTCGTCCTGACCAAGACCGATCTGATTTCCGGCGAGGAACTTCAAGAGAAGCTCGGGATCGTGGGCTCCCTCACCGATGCCGACGTCCTCGGAATCAGCAACGTCACGGGCGCCGGGATCGAAGAGTTCCGGAGGCGGCTGTCCCCGGGGAGAACCTGTTGCCTGCTCGGCTCGTCGGGGGTCGGGAAGACGACGCTCGTCAACTTGCTCCTGGGGCGGGAGGCGTTCGACACAAAGTGCGTCAGCGGCACGGGGGAGGGCATTCACACGACCACCCGCCGGCAGCTCGTCCTTCTCGCCGAAGGGGCGATGCTGATCGACACACCCGGTATGCGGGAGCTTGGCTTGATGGGGGCGGGCGAAGGCGTCGCCCTCGGGTTCGAGGAGATCGCCTGCCGGTCTGCCGAATGCCGCTACGCCGATTGCCGTCACGAGAACGAGCCCGGTTGTGCGGTCCGGTCGGCAGTCGAGAGCGGCGAGTTGGATGGAGACCGGTACGCCAGCTACCTCAAGCTCCGGAAGGAGCTCGAGTACAACGAGCTGTCGTATCTTGAAAAACGGCAGAAGGACAAGGCCTTCGGCCGCTTCGTCAAGGCGGCGAAGAAGCGGATGAACGACCGCTGAAGGCGATCCGCCATTTCGTCTTCAGGAGGTCGACGTTTCGATCCCGTTCAGTTCTCCTTGTACCGGGAGATCGTCGGGAAATTCCCCGACGACCGCGACGCCCGGGAACGGCCGGAGGCCTTGTCCGCGCCGCCCGGCAAGGCGTCGACCCCGTGAAACCAGCAAGAAGTTCCATGAATCGCAAACGGCGGAGGAATCAATCGCGATGAAGAACCGCAAATCGTTCCTGGCGGCGCACATCGTCTGTGTGTTGCTGCTGTTATCAGTTCAGGCGCAGGCGGCCGGCGACGCCGTCCGGGCGACGCTTCCCAACGGGCTGCGCGTGGTGATCGTGCCCAACGTCCTGGCTCCGGTGGTGACGACCCAGGTCAACTACCTGGTCGGCGCCGTCGATGCCCCGGACGGCTTCCCGGGGATGGCCCATGCCCAGGAGCACATGATGTTTCGCGGCCACCCGGGGCTCACGTCGTCCCAGTTCTCCGCGATCAGCGCGGCGCTCGGCGGCGACGCGAATGCCGGCACGTCGCAGGTGACCACCGGCTATCACCTGACGATCCCGTCCGACGCCCTCGGCGTCGCCCTCCGCATCGAGTCGATCCGGATGCGCGGCGTGCTCGACCGGCAGGAGGATTGGGTGAAGGAGCGGGGGGCCATGGAGCAGGAGATCGCCCGCGACCTCTCCGACCCGGGCTACTCGTTCTACATCCGGCTGCTCCAGGCGGTGTACCCGGGCACCCCTTACGACCACACCGCCCTCGGCACGCGCGATTCTTTCCGGCAGACGACGGGGGCGACGCTCCGGAAGTTCTATCGCGACTGGTACGCGCCGAACAACGCGATCCTGGTCGTCACGGGCGACGTCGACCCGGGAAAGACGCTCGCCGAGGTCAAGCGGCTGTTCGGCCCGATTCCGCGCCGCCCCCTGCCTCCACGCCGCCGGTTCGAGGTCGGGCCGCTTAAGCCCGCGCGGATCGCGATGGAGACCGACCTGCCGTACGGGCGGGCGGTCGTCGCCTACCGCCTGCCCGGCTACGACAGCCCCGACTTCGCCGCGGGGACGATCCTTTCCGACGTGCTCGACAGCCGGCGCGGTGACCTGTATGCGCTGGTCCCTCAGGGAAAAGCGCTATCGGCCGGCTTCGGGGACGACCCCCTGCCGAAGGCGGCGATCGGCAGCGCGGAGGCCTCGTTCCCGAAAGGGGGCGACGGCGAGGCGCTGGTCGGCCGGCTCAAGGAGATCGTCGGCGGATATGCGAAGACCGGCGTGCCGGCCGAACTGGTCGAGGCGGCGAAGCGCCACGAGATCGCCCAGGCCGGTTTCATGAAGAACTCGGTGGCCGGGCTCGCGTTCGAGTGGTCCCAGGCGCTGGCCGTCGAGGGGCGCCGCTCGCCCGAGGACGACATCGAGGCGATCCGGAAAGTGACCGTCGAGGACGTGAACCGGGTCGCAGCGAAGTACCTCGTGAACGAGACCGCGGTCGTGGCGCTGCTCACGCCGCGCGAATCCGGAAAGCCGGTCCCCTCGCAAGGGGTCGGCGGGACCGAATCGTTCGGCGGGGAGCGCACGAAGAACGTCAAGATGCCCGCGTGGGCCCGTCGGGTGGTCGAATCGCCCCGGGTGCCCGCATCCAGGCTCGCGCCGGTCGACACGACGCTCCCCAACGGGCTCCGGCTCATCGTCCAGCCCGAGACGGTCAGCCCGACCGTCACGCTCGTCGGCACCATCCGGAATAATCCCGACATTCAGGTGCCGGCGGGGAAGGAGGGGGTCGACCGGGTGCTCGGCGGCCTCTTCCCGTACGGGACCCGATCGCTCGACCGGCTGGCCTTCCAGAAGGCGCTCGACGATATCGGCGCCGACGCGAGTGCCGGGACCGGTTTCTCGCTGCATGTCTTGTCGGACCGGTTCGAGCGGGGCGTCGAGCTGCTATCGGAAAACCTGCTCCACCCGGCGCTGCCGGAGGACGCGTTTGCCGTGGTCCGGACCGAGACGGCCGACGCGGTCGATGGCGAGATCCGGTCCCCGGCGACTCTCTCGCGCCGGGCATTGCAATCCGGCCTCTTCCCGCCGACGGATCCCTCGCTGCGCCAGGCGACGAAGGCGAGCGTTTCTTCGCTTTCGTTGGGGGATATCCGGTCGTATCACGCCTCGGCCTTCCGTCCCGACCTTGCCACGATCGTCGTGATCGGGCAGGTCACGGCTGCCCAGGCGCGCGCCGTCGTCGAGAAATATTTCGGAGGCTGGAAGGCCGAGGGGCCGAAGCCCGCGACCGACCTGCCGGCGGTCCCCCGGAACCCACCGTCCGCTGCGACGGTTCCCAACGATGTTCGGGTGCAGGTCGATGCGACGCTCGCCGAGACCGTCGGGATCACGCGCTTCGACCCCGATTATTACCCGCTGCAGGTGGGGACGCACGTCCTGGCGGGGGGATTCTACGCCACCCGGCTCTACCGCCATCTTCGGGAAGAGGCGGGCCTCGTTTATTACGTCGGCGCGCGGCTGAATGCCGGCAGGACCCGATCGGTCTTTTCCGTCGAGTTCGCCTGCGAGCCGGAGAACGTATCCAAAGCCCGGGCGCTGGTGGCGCGCGACCTCGAGTCGATGCGGAGCCGGCCGGTCACGCCGGACGAGTTGCGCCAGGCGAAGAGTATCCTCCTCCGCCGGATCCCGCTTTCGGAGTCGAGCACCGACGCGATCGCCGGGATGCTTGCCCATCTTTCCGAAACGGGGCTTTCGCTCGACGAGCCGGTCCGGGCCGCGAGGCGTTACCTGGAGATCACGGCGCAGGAGGTCCGCGAGGCGTTCTTCAAGTGGGTTCGTCCGGGCGATTTCGTCCAGGTGACGGAGGGGCCGCCGCCGCGTTGACGTAGCCTGGATCGGATGAAATAGGAAAGGGGAGCTTCCCGGCGGGGAGCTCCCCTTTTTGGGTTTCGCAGGACGGTTAGAAAGTCAGGACGTCGGCGATCGCCTGGATCTGGGCGGCCGTCAGCGTGGAGAGGAATCCCATGCCGCCGACGTTTCCGTTGATGGCCGACTGGATCTGGGCCGCGGTCCGGGGCGGCGATCTCAGCCCCGAGGTCGCGAACGCGCCATGACAGCTGGTGGCGGCGCAGTTGCCGTACAGCGCCAGGCCGTCGAGCGCAGAGGTGGTCGCCGAAGCCTGGGCGGAAGGAAGGCTCTCGCCGACGCCGTTGACCGCGGTGACAACATAGAAGTAGCTCGTGGCGGCTGCCAGGTTGATGTGCCGGTAGGGGCTGGTAACTCCCAGGATCGCGGTTCCCGTCGTCGGGGTGACGCCGGTCGTCGTCGCCCAGTAAAGGTTGTACGAGGTGGCGCCGGTCACAGCCGTCCAGGAGACGTTCGTCATGTTGGTGCCGCCGACCGCGTTAAGGCCGCCCGGAGCGGGGGGCGCGGTGGGAGCCGCAGGCGCGGTTGTCGCAGAGACCTGGCCGGACGCCGGGCTCTCGCCGACGGCGTTGACCGCCGTGACGATATAGAAATAGGTCGTGCCGTCGAGGAGCCCCGTCTGGGTATAGGGGGAGGTGACGTTGTCGATCAGGGTACCCGTCGTCGTCAGGACGCCGGTTGTCGTGCTCCAGTAGATGCGGTATGTCGTCGCGTTGGCCACCGGGGCCCACGAAACGGTCACCTGGCGGGTGCCGCCGGCGGCGACAACCCCGACGGGCGCGGCCGGAGCGGTGGCGGGGGCGGGCGAAGTCGTCGCCGAAACCTGGGCCGACGGGATGCTCTGCCCGGCGGCGTTGACCGCGGTGACGACGTAGAAGTAGGTGGTGTTGTCGGCCAGCCCCAATTGGACATAGGTCGAGGCGGTGATATTGGGGATCTGGGTCCCCGTGGCCGGGGTGACTCCGGGGATCGTCGCCCAGAAGATGCGGTACGAGACGGCGCCGGTGACGGGTGCCCAGGAGATCGTCACCTGCCGCGCGCCGCCGACGGCCGACACGCCGATGGGGGCCGGGGGGATCATCAAGGCGCTGGTGGTCATGGCCGAGGTCTGCGCCGACGCCAGGCTTTCGCCCACGGCGTTGACAGCGGTGACGACGTAAAAGTAGGTCGTGCTGTCCGCGAGCCCCATCTGGGTGTAGGGCGAGGTCACGTTCGTGATCTTCGTGCCGGTGGTCGGCGTGACGCCTGTCGTCGTGGACCAGTAAAGATTATAGGAAGTTGCCCCGGCGACGGCATTCCAGGCAACCGTCACCTGCCGGAAGCCTCCCGTGGCCATGGCGCCGGTCGGTGCGGCGGGGGCGGTGGTCGGCGGGGGCGCCGCGCCTTCCAGGGAAATCTGCGTTGCCACCAGGATGCCGGCGACCAGCGTTCCCTCGACCTCGACCCGGGCGCCGTTGGCGACGCCTGCCAGCGAAAGGGTTCCGGCGTTGACCGGCGTGGTTCCGACCAGGAACCGGTTCCCGGCCAGACCGCTGACGATTCCTTCGATTTCGACGTGCTTGCCTTCCGCTTCCGGCGGTTCCTCGGCGAACATCTCGACGCGGGTCGCCCGGATCATCGTGCTTGCCAGCGACGGAATCCGTCCCTCGATCTTCACGAAGCTGCCGGCGATGATGCCTGCCGGAAGCGTGATCCCGGTGAAGTCGACGGTCAGGTTGCCGATGGTAAACGTATTGTCCACTACGGAACCGACGGTTCCCTTGAGTTCGACGATCGATGCCGGTGTCCAGTCGGGAAGGTGCCGTTCGATGCGCGTGGCCGTGATGACGCCCGCGTTGTCCGCGAAGCCGCTGACCTGGACCATCTGCCCAAGCGCGATTCCGCTGGTGCCGGGACCGGGGAAGTCGTCGAAAACCGTCCTGGCCGGATCGAACCGCACCGCCTGACCCAGGATCGTCAGGGTGTTTGCGGCGCGATCGATATTCGAGACGGGCCCCTTGAGGGTATCGGCGAACTCGACGCTGTTCGCCCGCGCGTGGGTGTTGTCGTCGAAGGTTCCCTTGACGGTGACCACCATGCCGGGTTTCAGCACCGGGGCATCGGTGTTGTCGGCCATGGTGACGGTGGCCTGGGTCGTATCGATGGTGACGCCCGCGACTATGATGTTTCCGGCCCCCACGCTGGCGATGGCGCCGCGACTGACTGCGGTGGTGGCGGGGGATGTGGCGGCGGTGCTGCCGCCTCCGCCGCAACCGGCCAGCAGGGCCGTGATTGCCGCGGCCAGGATCGCGCAAAGGATGCGCGACCCGGAAGTCGTTCTACGGGTTGCCGGATAAATTGTCATGCCGAACCTCCTTCTTGGGTTGGGGGTGGGAGAAGGGAAGGCTTGTCCATGGCACGTATGTAAGGAACGGTCTGATCATTGCAAGTCGCAGGCCATGGAAGAGAGATGAAAACCGTTAAAGTATCCGAAGGGTTAAGCCGGGCAGGCCTCCGGGATATCCAGCTACGGGGAAACAAGTGCCGCTTTTATGTAAATAATTACCGGATGTCGCGCACGCAGGTTCCCGCCCGCAGCATTCGCCCGAGGTTTGCCGAAAGTCATGCTACTATTCCATCCTTCGAACATATCCACGAATTCGGAGAATCGCCCGTTGACTGAGCGGATCGCCATTTCTGAGCAGCTCCTTGCGGCATCGCGCCCGCAACCGTGGTCCGGCCCTTTGGACCTGGCCTTATGCAGCGCCATCCTCCTGGGGCTCGGGGGGCTCCTGTGGCTGGGGATCTACGGGCACGCCTACGACCCTTGGGTCCGCGTCGTCGAGACGCGGCACTGGGTGAGGGTCATCGAGCGTCCGAGCCTGCTCTGGTTCCTGATGGGCCTCCTCATGCTGACGTTTCGCACCCTGCTCTGGTTCCGTTATCGCCCGTTCCCCGCCGCCGTGCCGGACGAGGCCCCGTCGCTGACCGTGATCATCCCGGCCTATAACGAAGGCGCGATGGTCGAGCAGACGATCGATTCCGTGGTGGCGGCGAACTACCCGAAGGATCGACTCGAGATCTTCGTCGTCGATGACGGCAGCACCGACGACACGTGGGCGTGCATCCAGCGCGCCGCGCAGCGCCACCCGGACCTGGTGACCCCCGTCCGCTTCCCGCGGAACCAGGGAAAAAGGGCGGCGCTGGCCGAGGGCTTTCGCCGGGGACGCGGGGATGTCTTCCTCACCATCGATTCCGACAGCGTGATCGACGCCGGGACGCTTCTCGCGATGGCGGGCCCGTTCCGCGATCCGAAGGTGGGCGCGGTGGCCGGAAAGGTGCTGGTCTACAACCTCGGGGGGGGGATCATCCCGCGGATGCTGCGGGTGCGCTACGTCCTCTCCTTCGATTTCCTGCGCTCGGTGCAGTCCACCTACCGGACGGTCTACTGCTGCCCGGGTGCGCTTGCAGCCTATCGCGCCGACGCGGTCCGCAACGCGCTCGCACGCTGGCTCGAGCAGACCTTCCTGGGCGCGCCCTGCACCTACGGGGAAGACCGGGCGCTGACGAACTACATCCTCGAGGACGGCTACGACACGGTCTACCAGCGCACCGGCATCGTGCGCACGATCGTCCCCGAGACCTACGGGAAGCTCTGCTGCATGTACATCCGGTGGGAACGCAGCAACATCAAGGAGGAGATCCGGTTCGCCCGGGTCGTCTGGCGCCGCCCGGCGGGTCCCCGGATCATCGCGATCGTCGACAAGATCATCACGAACCTGCGGTACCCGGTCGCCTACGCGACGCTCGCCCTCCTGGTCGTCTGGTCGATCGACGACCCGCAGACCATCCTTCGCCTGTTTCTCGCCATCGGGGGGATATCGCTGCTGAACATGCTCTATTACCTGCGCAGCGAGCGGTCGTGGGATTTCCTGTACGGGGTCATCTACTCTTATTATTTCTTCCTGACGATGTTCTGGATCTTCCCCTACGCTGCTGCGACGCTGCGCTCCCGTTCCTGGCTGACCCGCTAGGCGATTTTCCCGCCTTCCGCCGCATTTGCCCCCTTCTGCCGTCGCAAAATTGGGAGATAATCTCGGGGTGCGGAAAAGACGGATCCAGTGGAGAAACGCAGGATGGGTGAACTGATCAGGGAAGGGTCTCTGACCGAAATTCTTTACCGTTCACGGATCGTCACCGATGACGACGTCCGCAAGGCGCTCGAGGCCCAGGAGCGCCAGGGCGGCCGGATGGGGGAGTTGCTGGTCAGCCAGGGGAGCGTGACCCAGGAGGATATCGACTGGGCCCTTTCCAACCAGCTCAACATCCCGCTGGTCCGGCTCGATCCCAAGGCGATCGACCCCGAAGCCGTCAAGGCCGTTCCCGCCGAGCTGGCGCGCCGCCACGGGCTGATCCCGCTGCTCCGGATCGGCGAAGAGATCTCCATCGCCATGATCGACCCGCTCGACAAGGAGGCCGTCCGCGCGGTCGAGGAGGCGACCGGGCTGGGTGTGGCCGTATCCATCGCCATGGCGCGCGAGGTCCAGGAGATGCAGGCGCTGTTCTACGGCCGGCCGGCCGTCGAGGCGTCGCTCTGTCTAGAGACGGAGATCATTCCCCCCCAGGCGCTCGCCCGGGTAAACGGCGACATGACCGGCACCAGCTGCGCGGATCTGTTCCTGAAGCAGATGGTCCTCGAGCGGTGGGAGGCGTTGGTCGGGCAGCCCGGCGACGGCAGGGCCATCCTGTCCGCCCGCGAATCGGGAACCCTCCGCGAAGTCGGCCGCTTACCGTACGAGGGATACAAGATCCTGGTCGGCCGGCTCCGGCGCCTCGGCGCTCTTGAGGGGGAGTCGGCCGCGCAGTGGGGAACCTTCTCCACCCGCATCGAGGGCCGCGAGCACGGCTTCCAGCTCGCGCTCCTGCAGGGGGCCGACGCCGACTGCATGACCGTCCGGAAGCGGGTCCTCGCACCCTTCCCCGACGCGATCGAGTCGTTCCTGGCCTCTCCGGAGCAGAAGACGGCGTTTGCGGCACTGGCCGAGGCCGGGCGCGGGATCATCCTGTTCTGCGGCCGGGACGAGGACGCGCGGCGCCGGCTGATGGACCTCTACCTCGGGATTCTGGACACCCGAGGCCGCAACGTGCTGCTGTTCGGGGAGGCTGTCGGCGGCGGGTCGGGCAGGTTCCCGCGCATTTCCCTTCGCGGGCGAGCCGAAGCCGAGGCGCAGGGGCTGGTCCTGGCGTCGATCGACCACGACGCCGACATCGTCGCCATCGAGGACGCGACCGACGAGCGCCTCTTCGCTGCAGCCGGGAAAGTGGCCATGCGCGGCAAGCTGGTGCTGGTCGGGCTGCCCTTCGACGCGCGGTCCGCGCTGTTCACGCATCTCGACCGTCTCCAGGAGCGGCGCGCCTTCATCCCGGGCCACCTTCGGGGCGTCGTCGCCTGCCGTGGGGTGCTGACGCTTTGCCCCGCGTGCCGGGAGGAGTACGTTCCTTCGCCCGAGGATCTCGCGACGCTCGCGCTTCCGGCCCTGCCCGAGCGGTTTTTCCGCAGCCCCGGATGCCCCGTCTGCGATCATACCGGGCACGGCGGGCGCAGCTTCCTGCTCGACGCGGTCCCGTTCACGGGCGATTTGCGCGGGCGGTTCGAATTCCCCCCCCGCGACGAGGGGATCGAGGCGACGGGCCGGGCGCTGCTGGCGTCCGGCGAGATTTCCCCCGATGAATACATCGCCGCGTTCGTCCTATAACACGCACCGGCTGCAGGAGACCGTTTCATGGCGCGAATTGATTCGTTATTCAAGATGATGAAGGAGCAGGGTGCCTCCGACCTCCACCTGTCGGCGGACACCACTCCGATCTTCCGGCTCCACGGGGAGATGACCAAGCTCAACTTCAAGCCGATCGGACACGAAGATCTCAAGGGGCTCCTGTTCGAGATCCTGAGCCCCGACCAGAAGGCGCACTTCGAGTCGAAGAACGACCTCGACTTCGCCTACTCGGTCCCCGAGCTGGCGCGCTTCCGGGGAAACATCCTGATGACCCATCGGGGCATCGCGGCCGTCTTCCGGATCATCCCGAGCAAGGTGCTGTCGGCCGACGACCTCGGGCTCCCCGACGGCGTCCGGAGGATGACCAATTTCAAAAAGGGGATGGTGCTGGTGACGGGGCCCACCGGCTCGGGCAAGTCCACGACGCTGGCGGCGATGATCGATCTCATCAACGCCACCCGCAAGGAGCACATCCTCACGCTCGAGGATCCGCTCGAGTTCATCCACCAGGACAAGGAATCGCACCTGAACCAGCGGCAGGTCGGGGCGCACACCGAGAGCTTCACCACGGCGCTGCGGGCGGCGCTGCGCGAGGACCCAGACATCATCCTGGTCGGCGAGATGCGCGACCTCGAGACCATCCAGCTCGCCATGAGCGCCGCCGAGACCGGCCACCTGGTGTTCGGGACGCTGCACACTAACACGGCGGCCAAGACCATCGACCGCATCATCGATGTGTTCCCGACCGACCAGCAGGCGCAGATCCGCGTGATGCTCTCCGAATCGCTCAAGGGGGTGGTCTGCCAGCAGCTCCTGAAAACGGCCGACGGCAAGGGGCGCGCCGCGGCATTCGAGATCATGATCGGAACCCCGGCCGTGGGCAACCTGATCCGGGAAGGGAAGACGTTCCAGATCCCGTCGATCATCCAGACTTCCAAGAAAGACGGGATGCAGTTGATGGACCAGCACATCCTCGACCTTCTGAAAACGCGTCGCGTCACCCCCGACGAGGCGTACCGCTGCGCGGTCGACAAGAAGCAGTTCGAGCAGTATCTCCAGGCGCCGGCCTGAAAACCGGGGCTATCCCCGGCCCGAAAGCGCCTCTTCGAGCACCCGGCTCAGGTCGCCGATCCGGAACGGCTTGCGCGCCACCCCCACGAACCCGTAGTCGCGGAAGTTGGCCATCACCGGGTCGTTCGAGTAACCGCTCGACACGATGAGCCGCACGGCGGGATCGATCTCCCTCAGCCGCTGTGCCGCCTCGACCCCGCCCATCCCGCCCGGTACCGTCAGGTCCATGATGATCGCGTTGTACCGGGATTCCTCCGCCATCGACTCCCGGTACAACGCGATGGCCTCTTCCCCGTGCTCCGCGAAATCCGGCCGGTATCCCAGCCGCTCCAGCATCGCGCCGATGACATCGCGGACGAACGGCTCGTCGTCCATCACGAGGATCCGGCCGGTGCCGGAGGTCAGATCTTCGTGGTGCTCGCGGGCGGGCGGCTCCGCGTGGCGGACGGCCGGGAGCCAGATATGGAACGTGGCGCCCTTCCCCGGCCGGGAGACGACATCGATGTGGCCGTCGTGCCGCTTGACGATCGAGTAGACGGTGGCGAGTCCCAGGCCGCTCCCTTTCTGCTTCGTGGTGAAGTACGGATCGAATATCCGTTCCAGATGATCCTCGGGGATGCCGATGCCCTGGTCCGACACCGAGATCGTCACGTAGTCGCCGGGGAGAAGCGGCAGCGGGTCGTCGGGTTGCACGACGGCGTTACCGGTCCGGATCGTCACCAGGCCCCCGGCGGGCATCGCCTGGTTGGCGTTGATGATCAGGTTGTTGATCACCTGGCTGATCTGGCCGGGGTCGACCTCGGCGGGCCACAGGCCGGGCTCGGGGGCATAGTCGAGACGGACGTTCGAGCCGCGCAGCGCGAAGCCGGCCGTCTCGGAGATCAGGTCGCCGATGGAGGCCGCCTTCCGGACGGGGGCCCCGCCCCGGGAGAAGGTGAGCAATTGCTGGGTCAGGTCCTGGGCGCGCAGGGAGGCCTTCTCTGCTTCGACGAGCCGCCGGTTGACCTCCCCGTCCGGCTCCGAGACGGTCAAGGCGAGCGTGATGTTTCCAAGGATCGCCGTCAGGAGGTTGTTGAAATCGTGGGCGATGCCGCCCGCCAGCACGCCGAGCGACTCGAGCTTCCGGGAGCGGAGCAGGTCCTCCTCGAGTTGCTGCCGCGCACGCTCCCCTTTTTTTCGCTCCTCGATCCCGGCCACCAGATCGGCATTCGCCCGGTGCAGGGCGGCCGTCCGTTCGCCGACCCGCTTCTCGAGCGTCTCGTTGAGCGCGGCGAGCTCCCGGAACCGTGCGGCGAGCGCCTCGGCCATGGACCGGAAATTCCGGATCAGCGACGCGGTTTCGGCGATGCGGCTCTCTGGCCAGACGATCGGCTCCTGCCGGGCGAGCCGGTCCTGCAACCCCAAGCTGATCCGGTCGAGCCGCTCGATGTTCCGGACGGTCCGGCTGCTGACGACGTGCGCGCCCGCCAGGGCGAGTGCGAAGATGCCGAGCAGAAGCGTCAGGGTGAAGTAATAGCGGGAATAAAGGTTCTTCTGGTAGTTCGCCAGGGGCGTCTCGAGCACGAGCCTCCAGCCGGTGGCCGGTCGGAGGTCGATCTCGGTGACGTAGACGCTCTGCCGCATCTGTTCGGTCCCGGGGACGTTCGCGGCGCGCCGCGGTTGCCGGTGCCAAAGGGCGTTCCGGATCAGCCGCACCTCGCCGCCCAGTCGCCAGTCGTAGTGCTGCATCAGCGCGAGGTCCGGGCGGTTGGAGGCGACGACGTTCATGTTCCGGTCGATCAGCGTGACGCGGACGTTCCACTTCCCGGCCGCCTTATCGATGAGGTTGTCCCAGGCGGCGAGGTCGATGACGCCCCCGACGTACCCCAGGTATTCGCCGCCGCGCAGGATGGGGTGGGCCAGGATGACGATCGGCCGGGGCCGGCCGAGCCGGGAACGGACCACGTCGGAGATGACCAGGGCGTGCGTCCTCGCGACCTCGGCGGCGAACGGCTGGCTCGAGACGTCGACCCCGATGGTCGAGTGCCCCAGCTCGTCGAATTCCGGGTCGTGCGCCCGCACGATTCCCCGCGCGTCGACGACGCCCAGGCGGAGCAGCCCCGGGGCGGCGGACCGGAGCGTTCTGAGGCTCATCCGGATGTTGGCTGGCATCTTCCCGGGCTCGACCACCGCGGCGACGGCGGCGACCGCCCGCACGTTGTCGCCGAGCCACGCGTCGAGGATGTTCTTCCCCTGGTCCGCCACGTTGAGGAGGTTCGTCCGCACATCGGACACGATGCGGTCACCTTCGGCCTGGCCGTTGACGACGACCATGGCGAGGGCGGGGATCAGGACGAAGCAGGAGAGCGCCGCGAAGAGCGATTCGCGGAAGCTGACCCTTTCGCGCACGCCGAACGGCCTGACCAGCGGGGTGAAGGAGAGCAGGATCACCAGCGTCCGGGCGACCAGCGCGTTGAGGATCTGGTTGGCGGCGTTCTTGGTGAGGATGAAGAGCGCATTGGTCGTCTCGGCGTGCAGCAGCCCGGTGTAGATGAAGAAGTAGCAGGGCATGCCCGCGAGGAACCAGAAGAGCACGTCGGCGACGACGAGGTCGACCTTGAAGCGCCGCCAGAGGAGGGCGACGACGGCCGCCTCGGCCGTGAAAGTGACCATCGCCCAAGGGTGATTGTAGAGAAGGGTCGTATAGGCGGAGGCGACGAGCGCGGCGAGGATCCCCCACGCGCTCCCGTACCATTGCAGCACCATCATGGCGGGGATCGAGCCGAACAGGAGGTCGGAGGTGAGCAGGAAGGGCACGCGGAAATGATTGCCCGCCACGCCTGCCAGCATCAGCACGGGCAGCATCGCCTGCCGGACCAGGCGTTCCCTGCGCGATAGCGCGTTCTGCAACGTCACCCCCTGATCCGATATATTGCCCTATTCCACAGCGGCTTTGTATACTGTCCGCGCCATATTCGATGCTTGGGAGGGGATCTCATGGATTTTCTGAACGTTACGACCGGGCGGATGGTCGACGAGATCGCGCGGCAATTTCCCGAAAACGACGCCTTGGTCTACGTAGACCGGGGGCTCCGGCTGACCTACCGGCAGTTCCGGGAGCAGTGTCGCGCGCTGTGCCGGGGGCTCATGGCGATGGGGGTCCGGAAAGGCGACCACGTCGCGATCTGGGCGACCAATTATCCCGAATGGGTACTCCTCCAGTTCGCCGCGGCCCGCATGGGTGCCGTGCTGATCACCGTCAATACCGCCTACCGTCCCTTCGAACTCGAATACCTGCTCAAGCAGAGCGACGCCGCCACGCTCATCCTGATCGACGGCTTCAAGGACGTCAGCTACCCCGACACGCTCTACGAAGTTTGCCCCGAGCTGAAGAAGGCCCACCCGGGGGCGCTCCGGTCCGACAAGTTCCCGCATCTCCGCAACGTCGTCTACATCGGGCAGGAGAAGATGCCGGGCATGTTGAACTGGGACGAGATGATGTCGATGGGCGAGAACATCCCTCCCTCTGCGCTCCTGGAAATCGAGCAGTCGTGCGACCCGGATGACGTCATCGCCCTCCTCTACACGTCGGGCACCACCGGCTTCCCGAAGGGCGTCATGCTTACGCACCGGAACCTGGTGATGAACGGCTACTGCATCGGCGAGCGCATGCTGTTCACCGAGAAGGACCGGCTCTGCATCCCGGTGCCCTTCTTCCATTGCTTCGGCTGCGTGCTGGGGACCATGGCGTGCGTCACCCACGGGAGCACGATGGTGCCGGTCCAGCACTTCAACCCGGCGGCCGTCCTCGAGTCGATCACGAAGGAGAAGTGCACCGCGGTCCACGGCGTCCCGACCATGTTCATCGCCGAGCTCGAGCTGTTGGAAAAGTCCGAGCCGGGCAAGTACGACCTTTCGTCGATGCGCACCGGCATCATGGCGGGCTCGCTCTGTCCGACCGAGATCATGAAGGCGGTCATGGAGAAGATGAACATGACCGAGATCACGAACGTCTACGGCCAGACCGAATCCTCGCCGGGGATCACCCAGACCCGCACGGACGACACGTTCGAGCAGCGGGTGTCCACGGTCGGGCGCGTGTTCCCCGGGGTCGAGGCCAGGATCGTCGATCCCGAGACGCGGAAGGAGCTCCCCGTCGGCACGCCGGGCGAGCTGGCGACGCGCGGCTACCACGTCATGAAGGGCTACTACAAGAACCGCGAGGCGACCGAAGAGGTGATCGACAAGGACGGCTGGCTCTACACCGGCGACCTGGCGATGGTCGACAAGGACGGCTTCTACTCGATCACCGGGCGCGCGAAGGACATGATCATCCGGGGCGGCGAGAACATCTACCCGCGCGAGGTCGAGGAATACCTCTACACCCATCCCCACGTCCTCGATGTGCAGGTCGTCGGCGTCCCGAGCGTGAAATACGGCGAGGAGGTGTGCGCCTGCGTCCGGCTGCGATCCGGCGTCACGGCAACCGAAAAGGAGCTCATCGACTTCTGCAAGGGGAAGATCGCCAATTTCAAGGTGCCGAGATACATTGCCTTCGTCGACGATTTCCCGAAGACGGCGAGCGGCAAGATCCAGAAATACAAACTTCGCGAGGACGTCATCAAGCTGTTCGGCCTCGAAGGGATCAAGCCATGAAGGTTCGCCATTTCCACGTCCGCCCGGACATCCCCGCGGCGCTCAAGCCGCTCGAGGACCTCGCGCGCAATCTCTGGTTCTCCTGGAACTGGGAAGCGGTCCAGCTGTTTATCCGGCTGAACCCGAAGCTGTGGGAGCGCTCCTATCAAAACCCGGTGCTGATGCTTGGCCTTCTTTCGCAGGAGGATTTCGAGGAGGCCGCGCGCGACGAGAGCTTCGTGGCCAACCTCAACCGGGTCCACCGCACCTTTACCGAATACCTCGGCGCGAACACCTGGTTCCAGGAGCGCCACGCCGACGCGAAGGGCTTCCTGACGGCCTACTTCTGCTGCGAGTTCGGCATCGACGAGGGGCTCCCGATCTATTCCGGCGGGCTGGGGATCCTCTCGGGCGACCACCTCAAGTCGGCCTCCGACCTGGGGCTTCCGCTCGTGGGCGTCGGGCTTCTCTACCAGAAGGGTTACTTCCGGCAGCAGCTCAGCCTCGACGGCTGGCAGCAGGAGCTCTACCCCGACAACGACTGGTACAACATGCCCGTGATACTCATGCACGGGCCCGACGGCAAGCACCTGACGATCGACATCGATCTTGCGGGCGAAAACGTGACCGCGCGCGTCTGGAGGGTGCAGGTCGGGCGCACGCCGCTCTACCTGCTCGACACCAACGTGCGGAGCAATTCCCCACGGGCGCGCGAGATCACGTCCACGCTTTACGGCGGCGACCGCGAGCAGCGGCTCCGGCAGGAGATCGTGCTGGGAATCGGCGGCGTCAAGGCGCTCAAGGCGCTGGGGCTCGCCCCGACCGCCTACCACATGAACGAGGGGCACTCGGCGCTCCTGATCCTCGAGCGGATCCGCATGCTGATGGCCGACCACGGGGTCAACTACGAGGCGGCGCGCGAGCTGGTGTTCGCCACCAACGTGTTCACGACTCACACGCCGGTTCCCGCGGGCAACGAGGTGTTCGACCCCGAGCTGCTTCGCCGGTACCTGTCGCCGATGGCCGATGCGCTCGGGCTCGACTGGAACGGCTTCCTGGCGCTCGGGCAGGGGTGCGAGCCCGAGGGGCAGGCGCCCCGGTTCGGCATGACCGTGTTCGCGCTGCGCAACGCGGCCTTCGCCAACGGCGTGAGCCGGCTCCACGGGGAGGTGTCGCGCCGGATGTGGCAGGGGCTCTGGCCGACGCTGCCCGAGTCCGAGGTTCCGATCGGCAGCATCACCAACGGCGTGCATACGCTGAGCTGGCTCAGCCACGAGATGGAAGACCTCTACCTTCGCTACCTGGGCCCCCGCTTCATCGAGAAGCCTGCGGACCACAAGGTGTGGGAGCGGATCTCCGCCATCCCCGACGGCGAGATGTGGCGGGTGCACGAGGCGCGCAAGGAACGGCTGGTCTTCTTCGTGCGCAAGCGGCTCAAGAAGCAGCTTCTCCGGCAAGGGGCGGGCGCGGCGTCGCTCCACGCGGCCGAAGAGGTCCTCAACCCGCATGCGCTCACGATCGGGTTCTCCCGCCGCTTCGCCACCTACAAGCGTGCTGGGCTTCTGTTCCGGCAGCCCGAGCGGTTGGCGAAGCTGCTGGCCGACACCGACCGGCCGGTCCAGATCATCTTCGCGGGCAAGGCGCACCCGCAGGATCTTCCGGCCAAGGAAATCATCCGCTCCGTCGTCCACTTCACGCAGGACCCGCGCGTCCGGCACCAGATGGTGTTCCTCGAGGATTACGACATCAACGTCGCCCGCTACCTGGTGCAGGGGGTCGACGTCTGGCTCAACACGCCGCGCCGGCCGCTCGAGGCGTCGGGCACCAGCGGCATGAAGGCCGCGGTCAACGGGGCGCTCAACGTGTCGATCCTCGACGGCTGGTGGGCCGAGGGAAGCGACCTCGACACCGGGTGGGCGATCGGCGGCTCCGAGGAATACACCGACACCGAGGAGCAGGACCAGGTCGAGTGCGAGGCGCTTTTCAACCTGCTCGAGCGCGAGATCGTGCCTCTCTACTACAAGCGCGACCGGTCCGACCTCCCGCGTGAATGGATCGGGATGATGAAGTCGGCCGTGCGCAAGCTGGGCGCGGTCTTCAACACCAACCGGATGGTGGGGGAATATGCCGAGCGGTTCTATCTGGCGGCCCACCAGGTGGGAAGCCGGCTATCGGCCGACGGGCTCGAAGGGGCGAAGCATCTGGCCGAGTGGCGAAAGCGGGTGCGGGGGGCCTGGAGCCGCGTGTCCGTACGAACGGCCGAGCGGCGCAAGGACAAGGAGATCGTCGTCGGGAACGCGATGGAGCTGACCGTCCGCGCGGCGCTCGGCGACCTGTCGCCCGAGGATGTCGCGGTCGAGATCCTCTACGGCCCGCTCGACTCGAGCAACGAGATCCGCGACGGGCGGATCGTCCGCGCGATGCACGAGGGCCGCGAAGACGGCGAAGACGTCTTCCGGGCCGACCTGCCCACAGTCCTCACCGGCCGGTACGGCTACGCGGCGCGCGCCGTTCCTCTCCACCCCGACCTGGTCAACCCGCTCACGCCGCTGCTCATCTCCTGGGAGTAAGCGAGGGGCGCCCGCCGCGGAGGCAGCCACGGTCGTCGCCCCTCCCGGGAGGCAAAGCGGAGCCGGGGTGTCCCCTGAAGGAGGCCTATCCGCCCCGCGACGTTCGGGTCTGCCGCCATGGATGGCGGCGCGGGGCGGGGTGGAGTCGCAGGCCGGGCCATGGATGGACCGGACCAGACGTCCTCCGAAAGGGGATACTCCGGTCCGCGTCGCCGGACGGGACTAGGCGACGATCCCCCCCCCCCCTCCCGCGGAGCCCGGGAAACCGGGGCATCCGCTTCAGCGGTAATATTTCGCGCACCGTTCGGCGGACATGCCCAGCGCGTGCGCCGCGCGCAGTGACCACATCCGCAGGATGGTCCGCAGCGGCCCGCGCGCTTCCCAGCGGCGAGCCGACGTGATAGCCCGTTCCCCGAGCAGCACGGTTTTTCCCGCCCGCCGCATCGCGGCCGAGAGCCGAACGTCCTCCATCAGCGCGACCCGCTCGTAACCCCCGATACGCTCGAAGAAACTTCCCCGCACGAAGATCGCCTGGTCGCCGGTATAGGCGCGAAACAGCCGCGACCGGACGCCGATCATCCTCCCCGTCAGCCGGAGCAGCATCCGGGTCCACTGCCCGGCGCTCCCCGAGGCGCCGAGCGCCAGGGGGAAAGCCCCCCCGACGACCCGTCCGTCCGCCATCGCCTTCCTGACCGATTTGCAGGCCCCCGCGGGAAGGCGGGTGTCCGCGTGCAGGAAGAGGATGAAGTCGCCGCCGGCTGCGGCGGCCCCGGCGTTCATCTGGAGGGCGCGCCCGGGCGGGCTCGACAGGAGACGATCGGCGCCGGCGCGCGTCGCCTCGGCAACGGTGCCGTCGGCGCTGCCGCCGTCGACGACGATCACCTCGTCCGCCCCGGCATCGCGGGCGCTCCGGATGCAGTCGGCGATCTGCCCCGCCTCGCCCAGCGCCGGGATCACGATCGAGACCCGCGTCACACTGCACCGTTTTCCGGCAGCGCCCCCTTGCGGAATCTCCGGACGATCCGGGGGAGGAACAGCGAGAAGATGATCAGCGCGACAGGAAAGAGGACGTCGAACGTTGCGAGGTCGGCCGGCGACTGGTAGGTGCGGGCGATCTCCCAGAAACTGCCGTAGCAGAACGAGGCGATGAAGAACGGGGCGACGCTGCCCAGGAGCGTGCCCCAGATATAGTCGCCGAACCGGATCCGCGATGCGCCGGCGCCGTAGTTGAGCACGATGAAAGGAAACCAGGCGAGCCGGAGGTAGAAAACAACCGAGAAGCCGTGGGCCTCGGCCTTCGCGTTCAGGCCGGCGAGCTTTCCCGACAGGAGCCGGTGGGCGAGCCCGTGCAGGAAGTAGCGGCCCAGGACGAACGAGATCGCGGCGGCCGCCATCGCCGCCACGAAGTTGTAGAGCGAGCCCGCGAACTTGCCGAACAGAAGGGTGCCCGCCAGGACGAACGGCGTGGCGGGCAGGAAGAGCAGCCCGACGATCATCACCCCGATGAACACGAGCGGACCCAACGGGCCCGCGCCGGACACGAGCGCGTTCATCCGGGCCAGGAGCTGCGCCCGGCCGTCGGCGGAGGCGAGCATCGCGCCGGCCGGCGACAGGAAGAGAAGCCAACAGACTCCGGAAAAGATCATGACGAACGCGGCGATCTTGATCCAGGACGAGCGGGGAAGGGGATTCTTCATGGGGAGATATTACCATCCTGATACAATGGTCGCCGAATCCACAATCCCAGCAAGGGGGTAAGCAGCATGTCCATGCGCCGTGTGATCAAGGGTATCGCGCTCGCGACCACCCTTTCCTTGTCCGCCCTGTCCGTCGGCTGTTACGGCAAGTTCCAGCTCACCCGGATGATCTACGATCTCAACCGCTCGGTCGAGGACAAGTACGTCCGAAGTGCGGTCACGTGGGCGTTCGTGATCGTCCCGGTCTACGGATTTTCGGCCTTCCTCGACTTCGTCGTCTTCAACGTCGTCGAGTTCTGGACCGGCGAGAATCCGATGGCGGTGACCCGGGTCCACACCGAAGGAACCGACACGATGGCGATGACGTTATCCCGCGACGGCAAGGGTACGCTGGCGACGCTCGACCGTTTCCGGGCGGGCAAGCGGATGGATTCGCTCGTGATCCGCGACGCGGGCGACGGCGTGGTCCGCGCGTCGCTCTTCGAGAACGGGCTCGAGACGCGCCATTCGGTCGCACGTCTCGGCGCCGACGGCGCCGTAACGGTCGACGGCCGCGCCGCGGGCGCCGCCTTCTCCGTGCGCCACGCCCCTGCCGAGGTCGAAACGCTGCAAGCGCGGTTCAAGTCGCTTCCGGGCATCCGGGGCTAGCCGGCCGCCGCCGGGAAAGGACGCCAGAAGCCGATGGCCGGATTTCGCCTGTCTCTCCGCGACCGGGGCTTGCAATTCAAGCTCACGATGGTGATGTTCATCCTGTTCGCCTGCACCATGTCGGCCGTCGTCGTGCCGTACTACTGGGGGCGCGAGTCGCTCAAGCAGGATCTCGAGAAAAGCTTCCTCGAGCTCTCCAACGCCATTCGGGTCAGCGTCGACCAGCTCACGGCGCCCGAAGAGACCGAGCAGGACCGCCTCCGCGGCTACGTCGAGGGGCTCAAGCGCTCCGGCATCCGCGAGGTGTCGATCATCGGCGAGGACATGGGGGTCATCGACAGCACCAACCCAAAGGAGATCGGGAAGCATTCGAAGATCAAGCTTCCCTCCAAGAAGCAGCTGATCATCAACGCCACCTTCGGCGAGGAGGGGCCGCCGAGCGAGGGCAAGATCCAGTCCAAGGATCTGGTCATCCCCGTCACGGTGGGGGGCGATTCGCTCGGCTACATCCACGTCCGCATGCAGATCGAGGATTTTACCGACACCATCCGGAGGAACCTTTATCTCCGTACCGTCAGCATGATGGCCATCTTCTCGCTTGGCCTTGCGCTGGCGGTCTCCATTTCCTCCCACTACGTCCGGCCGGTCGAGCAGCTGGCCCGGGCGGCCGAGAAGGTCGCGGCCGGAGACCTGTCCCAGACGCTGGCCGAGACCGGCAACGACGAGGTCGGGCGGCTCACCCGCTCCTTCAACGAGATGATCGCCAAACTGCGGCAGAACCGGGAGCTCGAGGAAAAGATCCGGGAGACGCAGTACCTCACGCACCTGGGGCGCCTCGCTTCCGGGGTGGCGCACGAGATCCGCAACCCGCTCAACCTGATCGGGCTGGCCGTCGACCATCTCGATGCGCTGACGGTCGGAGTGACGCCCGAGGCCGGCGCCGAAAAATCGCAGACCATCCACCGGATCAAGGAAGAGATCCTGCGGCTCAACGAGCTGGTCACCAACTTCATCATGTACGGCCGCCCCCCCGCGCTCGCGCTCGCGAGCGTCAGCATCCCCGAGATCATCGACAGCGTGATGGCGATGGCGGGCCCGCGGCTTCGCGCCCAGAAAGTCCACCTCGAGAAAACCTTCACCGATTCTCCCCCGCTGCTGATCGATCCCGACATGATCCGGCGGGCCGTGCTCAACCTGGTCGGCAACGCACTCGACGCCATGCCCAGCGGCGGGGTGCTTCGCATCGCCTCCGGGCCGGCCGAGGGGGGCGGATACGCGATCTCCGTCGAGGATACCGGCGCGGGAATCGCCCCGGCCGACCGCGAGAAGATCTTCGAGCCCTACTTCACCACCAAGAGCACGGGGCTGGGACTCGGGCTCATCCTGTCCAAGCGGATCGTCGAGGCGCACGGCGGCGACATCACGCTGACCTCCGAGGAGGGCAAGGGCACCTGCATCCGCATCCTGCTCCCGGGGGCAGCGAATGGAGCCGCTTAAGCCATGACGGGAACCATCCTCGTCGTCGACGACGAGCACAACCAGCGCGAGATCCTCGGATCCATCCTGCGCAGCCAGGGTTATGCGACGATCCTGGCCGGCAGCGCCGAAGAGGCGTTGCGGGCCGTCGAACGCGAGCCGGTCGATCTCGTGCTGACCGACCTCATCATGCCCGGCATGACCGGCGTCGAGCTGATCGATGCCCTGCACGAGAAAAACCCGGGCATGCCCATCCTGCTGACGAGCGCCTACGGCACGATCCAGACCGCGGTCGACGCCATCAAGCGGGGCGCCTACTACTATCTGGAAAAGCCCGTCGACCGGGCCCGCCTCCTCATCATCATCGAGCGCGCGCTCGAGAACCTTAGGCTGCGCGAATCCCACCGCGTCCTGTCCGAAAAGCTGTTTCCCGGCGCGGCCGAGATCATCGGCGAGCACCCGAAGATCCGCGACCTCAAGCGGATCCTCCCCCGCATCGCGCGCAGCGAAGCGACCGTTCTGCTCACGGGCGAGAGCGGCACGGGAAAAGAGGTGGTGGCCCGCAACATCCACGCGATGAGCGACCGAAGCGACGCCCCGTTCCTTGCGGTCAACTGCGCTTCCCTTCCCGAGAACCTGTTCGAAAGCGAGCTGTTCGGCCACGAGCGGGGGGCCTTCACCGGGGCGCACCGGCGCGAGATCGGGCTGTTCGAGGCGGCCGAGAAAGGCACCCTGTTCCTCGACGAGATCGCCGAGGTCAAGCTCGAGATCCAGGCCAAGCTGCTGCGTGCGCTGCAGGAGCGGGAGATCCGGCGGGTCGGGGGAAAGGACAACATCCCGATCGACGTCCGGATCGTCGCGGCCACCAACCGGGGACTCGAAGATGCCGTCAAGGCCGGGTCTTTCCGGGCCGACCTGTTTTATCGCCTCAACATCCTCAAGGTGTCGCTCCCCCCGCTGCGGGAGCGGATCTCCGACATCCCGGCGCTGGCGCTCCACTTTCTCGGGAAGCATGGCGAAAAGGGGATTCCCCCGGTCCGCGAGATCTCGAAGGAGGCGATGCGGCTGATGATGCGCTATGGTTGGCCGGGCAATATCCGCGAGCTCGCGTCGGTGATCGAGCGTGCGGTGGTTTTGGCCGAGGCGGGCGTCATCACTCCCGAAGAGCTTCCTCCCGAATTGAGCGACGAAGCCGGCGCTGCCGGAGTCCAGCGCGCCTTCGAGCTGCCGCCGCAGGGCGTCGATTTCGAGGCGGTCGAAGAAGGGTTGCTTCGGCAGGCGGTCGAGCGCTCCGGGGGTGTTCATACGCGGGGGGCCGAGCTGCTCCGGATGAGCTACAAAACATACATCTACCGGCTCAAGAAGTTCGGGATCATCGCCCCCTGACGGGCGAATCCCCAAATGGGGAATCGCAGGCCGATTTGGGACAGGCCGGCCCGTCGAAAGGCGGGGCAAGACCTTGCATTGCCCCTCCCGTCTGGCTTCCGGGACCGGGTCCGCTTTGGCACCATTATTGATTGCTCAATCCCGACAAACATTTTTTCCACAGGAGGATTTTCCCCATGAATAAGCTGTTGGCACTGATGATGGCCGGTTGCTTCGCCCTGACCGTCGCGGGCGCGGCCGTCGCCGAAGAGCCCAAGGCGCCCGCTGCCGCCCCCGCCGCCAAGGAAGCGCCCGCGAAGAAGGCCGCCGGCAAGGTCTCCAAGGTGCGCGTCATCACCGGCGCGGTCGAGTCGGTCGATGCCGCTGCCGGCACGCTCGCCGTCAAGGGCCGCAAGGAGACCGTCACGCTCAAGGCCGCCGAAGGCGTCAAGCTCGACGATGTCAAGGTGGGCGACAAGGTCACGGTTACCTTCCGGGGCGACGCCCTTTCCAAGGTCGTCAAGGCCAAGGCCCGGGCGGCAAAGGACTGCAAAAATTGCCCCAACGACAACAATTGCAAGGATTGCCCCAAGGGAGCCCACGCCGGCAAGGCGACCAAGGGCGGCAAGGCGACCAAGGCAGACAAGGCTTGCAAGGAATGCCCCCAGTCCGGGGCGGCGCCGAAGAAATAAGGCATTTTCACCCGTAATTCCGCCCTCGCCGGGCCCGGCGGGGGGTTAAACCGCAAATCCCGTCGCGGTCCGTGCGGTGGGAAATGCGGGTTCGGGGCAGGGGAGAGGCGACTCTTCCCTGCCCCTTTTCCGTCAAATTGACTTTCGGGTTGCCGTCTGGTAGATAACTGGTTTGCGCATCAGTCCTAAAACCCCCCTTTTGGAGGTCCTTATCCCATGAAGGTTCTTTGCCTCGACAACCTGCAGCAGGTCGGAATCGACGTGTTTCTCAAGGAAGGCATCGAGGTCGACGTCAAGGGCAAGATGACGCCCGAGGAGCTGGCCAAGGTCATCAACGATTACGACGGCATCGTCGTCCGGGGGGCCACCAAGGCCACCGAGGTCTCCTTCGCCAACGTTTCCCGTTGCAAGGTCATCGGCCGGGCCGGCAGCGGCACCGACAATATCGACAAGCCCGCCGCCACCAAGAAGGGCGTCGTCGTCATGAACACCCCGGGGGGCAACAACGTCACCACCGGCGAGCACGCCGTCGCCATGATGATGGCGCTGGCGCGCCAGATTCCGCAGGCCACCGCCTCGATGAAGGCCGGCAAGTGGGAAAAGAACGCCTTCATGGGCACCGAGCTCACCGGCAAGGTGCTGGGCGTCGTCGGCATGGGCCAGATCGGCAAGGTCGTCGCCGAGCGCGGCCTCGGGCTCAAGATGCAGGTGCTGGGCTACGACCCCTACGTGAGCAAGGAAGATATGGCCCGGCTCGGCATCGAGTGCGTCACGCTCGACGAGCTATATGCCCGCGCCGACTACATCACCCTCCACACCCCGGGCACGCCCGAGACCAAGGGCATGATCAACGCGGCCACGATCGCCAAAATGAAAGACGGCGTGTCGCTCATCAATTGCGCCCGCGGCACCCTCATCAACGAGGCCGACGTGCTCGCGGCGCTCCAGTCCGGAAAGATGAAGGGCGCGGCGCTCGACGTCTACGCGGTCGAGCCGCCGGCCGATTTCAATGCTCCTCTGCTCCAGAACCCCAACGTCATTCTCACGCCGCACCTGGGCGCCTCCACCAACGAGGCCCAGGAAAAGGTGGCGGTTCTCATCGCCGAGCAGATCAGCGATTACCTCAAGAAGGGGACCATCCGCAACTCGGTCAACTTCCCGTCGGTTTCCGCCGAGCTGATGCCCACGCTCAAGCCCTGGCTCGAGGCGGGCGAGAAGCTGGGCGCGTTCCACGGCCAGCTCCTCGACGCTCCCGTCAAAGAGCTCAAGATCGAATTCCTCGGCGAGATCGGCAAGCTGTCGACCGCGCCGATCACCATCTCCATCCTCAAGGGCATGCTCCAGTTCCAGACCGAAGACGTCAACCTCGTCAACGCCCGCATGGTGGCCGAAGAGCGCGGCATCAAGGTCAGCGAGGCCACGTCGCCGCGTTCGGCCGACTACGCGAACCTGCTCCAGGTGACGGCCGTCACCGAGAAGGGCGATACATCCGTCGCCGGCACCGTGTTCGGCGCCAGCCCGCGCATCGTTTCGATCGGGTCGTTCCCGATCGAGGCCGAGCTCTCCGGCGGGATCCTCCTGCTCAAGAACGAGGACGTCCCGGGCGTGGTCGGCAAGATCGGCACCTTCCTCGGCGAGAAAAAGATCAACATCGCCGGCCTTCAGCTTGGCCGCGAGAAGGCGGGCGGCATGGCGATCAGCCTCTTCAACGTCGACCAGCCGGTCCAGGGCGAGGTGCTCGACGCGCTCAAGAAGCTGCCCAACATCAAGGGCGCCCACTACCTGTCGTTCTGACAATCAAGAAGAAGAGAGGCAATCCAAGGTGAAAAGCATCATCGTGCTCGGCGCCCAATGGGGCGACGAGGGCAAAGGGAAGATCGTTGACATCTACTCCGAGTTCGCCGACACCGTCGTCCGTCCGACGGGAGGCAACAACGCCGGGCACACGCTCGTCGTCAAGGGCGAGAAATTCGTATTTCACCTGATTCCCTCCGGCATCCTTCATCCCGGCAAGAAGTGCGTCATCGGCAACGGCACCGTGATCGATCCCAAGGTTCTCCTGACCGAGATCGACCGTCTCCAGGAACGCGGCTACCTCAAAGACGATAACCAGCTCCGCCTGGCGCTGCTCGCCCACATCATCATGCCCTGGCACGTCCTGCTCGATCGCGCCCGGGAAGACAAGCTGGGATGCAACAAGATCGGCACCACGGCGCGCGGGATCGGCCCCTGCTACGAGGACAAGGTGGCGCGGGTCGGCATACGCGGCATCGATCTCCTGCAGCCCGAGGTGTTCGCGGCCAAGCTCAAGGCCAACCTCGAGTTCAAGAACTTCCTGTTCACGAACTACTACGGTCTCGAACCGCTGTCGTACCAGGCGATCTACGACGAATACCTCGGCTACACCGAGCGGCTCAAGCCCTACTTCATCGATACGTCGCTGTTCGTCAACGAAGAGATCGTCCGCGGCGCCAAGGTCCTGTTCGAAGGGGCGCAGGGCTCTCTGCTCGACATCGATCACGGCACCTATCCGTTCGTCACTTCGTCGAATACCACCGCGGGCGGCGTCTGCACCGGCTCAGGTGTCGCGCCCACGCGAATCAGCGGTACCATCGGCGTCTCCAAGGCATACGCCACCCGGGTCGGCGGCGGCCCTTTTCCGACCGAGCTCCTCGACGAAGACGGCAACACGATCCGCGAAAAAGGCCACGAATTCGGCGCCACCACCGGTCGCCCGCGCCGGTGCGGCTGGTTCGACGCCCCGGTGGTCCGCTATGCCAACCGGGTCAACGCCTTGGCAGGCATCGCCCTGACCAAGCTCGACGTCCTTTCGGGCATGCCGCGCCTGAAGGTCTGCGTCGGTTACGACGTCGCCGGCGTCCGCCACGACGAAGTGCCGCTGGCGCTGGCCGAGCTCGAGGCAGCGAAGCCGATCTACGAGACGGTCGAAGGATGGCCCGAGGACATCACGTCCGCCCGCGAGTTCGGCGACCTGCCCAAGGCGGCCCAAAGGTACGTCCGGACGATCGAGGAACTATGCGGGGTCGAGGTGACGCTGGTATCGGTCGGCGCCGACCGGAACCAGACCATCATCCGGAAGAACCCGTTTCGCGCTTGACAAAGGGCACGGCATTCCGGTAGCATCTTCCGTTCCGGTCGAGCCCATAGCTCAGTTGGCAGAGCATCTGACTTTTAATCAGAGGGTCGCGCGTTCGACCCGCGCTGGGCTCACCAACTTGTTTTTCATGCGTCCCCATCGTCTAGAGGCCAAGGACACCGCCCTTTCACGGCGGCGACGGGGGTTCGAATCCCCCTGGGGACGCCAACATACGAAGTCTTTTTCCCAAACATATCGTCCCCAGGGGGATTCGAACGCGCACCGGCCGCCGAGCGAATAGCGAGGATGAGCCCGCATGGATGCGGGCGTAAGGCCGGAAGCCGGGCCCGAGCGAGCGCACAGGATGTGCGCGAAGGGAGGGCGAATCCCCGCAAACGCCAACATATCAGGACTTTTTCCCAAACATATCGTCCCCAGGGGGATTCGAACGCGCACCGGCCGCCGAGCGAATAGCGAGGATGAGCCCGCATGGATGCGGGCGTAAGGCCGGAAGCCGGACCCGAACGAGCGCACAGGATGTGCGCGAAGGGAGGGCGAATCCCCGCAAACGCCAACATACGAAGTCTTTTTCCCAAACATATCGTCCCCAGGGGGATTCGAACGGGAGACTGTCGCCGGGCGAGTAGCCCGGAAGAGCGGCCATGGATGGCCGCGGCAGGCAGACGACCCGGGCCGGAGCAAGACGAACAGGATGTTCGGCTTGCGTAGGCGAATCCCTTGGCAAGACGCCAACATACGAAGTCTTTTTCCCAAACACATTGTCCCCAGGGGGATTCGAACGGGAGACTGTCGCCGGGCGAGTAGCCCGGAAGAGCGGCCATGGATGGCCGCGGCAGGCAGACGACCCGGGCCGGAGCAAGACGAACAGGATGTTCGGCTTGCGTAGGCGAATCCCCGCAAACGCCAACATATCAGGACTCTATCCCAAACACATTGTCCCCAAGGGGAGCGAGAATCCGTCTGGTAATATTCGTGACGGGGATTCGAGCTCTGAGGCAAGCGCCGAGCGAATAGCGAGGATGAGGCGCCGTGGATGGCGCCGGCAGCGCGCCGAGGCCGCCGGCGGCAGCGAGGACAGGATGTCCGAGCGTGAGCCGGTGAACGCGCACCGGCCGTCGAGCGAATAGCCAGGAAGAGCCCGTTCTGCTATATTGCCGGCTTGTGTCGTATAAAGCCTTTTTGCCTTTGACCGCCTATCCCCTTGATTTTTCGCCTGCGAGAGACTAGAAGTAAAAGACTTATGGATTTTCTGCGTCCTGAAAACCTGCTTCGTTACGGCTACAAGGACTGCCTCCTCTGCGAGGTCGACCGGAAGGGCGAAGAAAAGCGTTGCCGGCGATGCGGCGGCCGCGTCGGGCAGCGCGACCGCCTCCTGTGGGAGATCAACCGGGAGCGCATTCGACGTAACGCCGCCACGCTCTCCCGCTTCTGGCCGGGGGCAGGCCATATTTATAGTGGCCGCTACGGCATCGGATTCTTCTGGGCCATCCTGATCCCGCTTGCGCTTGGGCTCATGGTCAATGTGTGGCAGGGGCCTTCCATCCGGTCCGCGTTCCGCATGATGGGGCACGGGGCAGCCGGCAAGGCGTTCCTCGACGTCTGGCACGCCGCGACCTACGGTCACTTCGTCCTCATCCTTGCCTTCTGCTACATCTGGTACCTTGCGCGCAAGGACGCCGCCAGGGGTTTCAAGACGATTCTCGCTCCGTGTCAGGCAGCCTGCCCCTCCGGCGTCGACATCCCCGATTATCTTGCGCTCGTGCGTGAAGGGCACCCGGTCGAAGCGCTGGCGCTCGTGCACGACAAGCTGCCCTTCGCCGCATTCTGCGGGCGCGCCTGTCCCCATCCTTGCGAGCAGAAATGCGTCAGGAACGAATGGAACGCTCCCATTTCGATCATGCAAATCAAGCGGTTCGCCGCCGACCGGGGCTATGCGGCCGGCGTCGCCCCCTCCAATGAGATCGTCGACGGCATTCCCTCGCCGCGCATCGCCGTCATCGGAGCTGGCCCTGCGGGCCTGTCCGCCGCGAACACGCTGGCAAGGCTGGGCTGCAAGGTCACTGTCTACGACGAAAACGAGGAGCCGGGCGGCACCATCCGATACGGCGTCACCGACTTCCGGTTCCCGTACGAGGCGTTGCTCTCCGACGTCCGGGCCATCCTCGCCCGGGGGGTCCACTTCCAGGGGGGCCGGAAATTCGGCGCCGATCTGTCGTTCCCCGATCTCGCCCGCGAAGGATTCGACGCCATGTTGATCGCCGTCGGCACCAACGCCGCGATCCGCCTCCCCGGGACGGGGGGCGAAAACGAAGGCTTCCACGACGCGCTCACGTTTCTCGCCAAGGTCAAGCGTAAGGAGCCGGTCCGTCTCCAGGGCAAGGTCGTCATCATCGGGGGCGGCGCCGTCGCGATCGACGTCGCCCGAACCGTGGTCCGGCTCGGGGCGCCCGATGTCACGATCACCTGCCTCGAGTCACGCGAGACCATGCCCGCGTTCAAGTGGGAAGTCGAGGAGGCGCTCGATGAGGGAATCAAGCTGCTCCCCGGCACCGCATCCAAGAAATTTCTCATGCGCGACGGCCGTGTTTGCGGATTCGAGGCGCTCCAGGTCGAGCGGATCGACCTTGATCCCAAGGGGCGCATCCTGCCGCGCACCATCCCGGGAAGCGAGTTCGAGGTCGGAGCCGACGTTGTTATCATGGCCATCGGAAGCCGTCCTGCGATGGAATTCCTCCCGGCCGGTTCGTCCCGCCGGCTCGTCGATCCGGGCCATCACGTTTACCAGTTGATTTCCACGGGGAAGGATTCTACAATTCCCGCCTATATGTGCGGCGACTGCGTCAGGGGCCCCGCGACCGTTGTTGAAGCCTCCGCTTCCGGTCGCGCAGCCGCATTGAATATTTATGGCGGCCTGTGCGTCTCAGAGGTCAAGAAGGCGCGGTTCGAAGACAATTATCGCCGCCTGCCCGAACCCCAGGTCACCGATCGCCCCGAGTGGCGGGTTCGGCTCCATGGTCCCAAGCTCATGGCCGAAGAAAGTCGTTGCACGTTTGAAGAAGTCGAAAAGGGGTTCACCGAAGAAAGCGTTCGCCGCGAGGCCGAACGTTGTGCCAGGTGCAATCTCTGGTTATAAACCAACACGGAAGGGGGTGAGTTCCAATGAAGAAGTTTGCGGCGTTTATGGTAGTGGCCTTGGCGGTTGTTTTTGCCTTCGGCACGGCTTTCGCGAACCCTGAGAAGATCGTCATCAAGGAGTTTCAGAAGTCGAAGCCCGCTGTCACGTTCGACCACAAGGCCCACCAGGCCAAGGTGAAGGTCTGCAAGGACTGTCACCACAAGAACGAGGCCGGCAAGGAAGAGAAGTGCTCCAAGTGCCATGCGGCAAAGGCGGACGGCAAGAAGCTCGAAGCCAAGGAAGCCTTCCACAAGCAGTGCAAGGGTTGCCATCAGAAGGAAAAGAAGGGCCCGACCAAGTGCGACGAGTGCCACAAGAAGTAAGGTGCGCACGGGCTTTAAAATGACGAGGGCGGGGATCTCCCCGCCCTCGCCTTTTATCCTTTGACTTGAGCGCTTCCTGCAAGGTATACAGTATACAATCCCGACAATTGAAGGTGACTGGCAATGGTTGACGAGAAACGCGCGCAATCCCCGATCGACCGGGCATGGGAACTTCTCATTTCGCTCAAGCTGGCCATCACGGTCCTCATTCTGCTGGCGACCGCCTCGATCTTCGGTACGATCATCGAGCAGAACCAGTCGATCGAGAAATACAGCCAGGTCTACGAGGACTGGCTGGTCAAGATCCTGAACTCCACCGGCATGTTCGACATGTACCACTCGCTCTGGTTCAACGGATTGCTGGTGCTGTTTACGGTCAACCTGACCTGCTGCACGATCGACCGGCTGCCGCGCGTCCTCAAGATCGTCCGGAATCCCAAGAAGATTTTCGATGAACAGTTCGAAAAATCGCTTTCGCTCGCCGGCAAGTGGCGCAAGAAGGGGAGCGTTTCCGAGTGGAGCGCCAGGTACACGGGCGCCCTCGCCTCCGCCTTCACCGCGCCCGTCGTCACGAACGACGGTGAGGCGGTCCACCTTTATGCCGAGAAGGGGATCATCTCCCGCTTCGGCGTCTACATCACCCACCTCTCGATCATCATCATCTTCCTGGGGGCGATCATCGGGAACGTGATCGGCTACAAGGGATTTCTCGGTCTTCCCATCGGCGATGCCGCCCAGTTCATCCCGGTCAGGGGCGGGTCCGACCTGAAGGACGTCGGATTCAAGGTCCGTTGCAACAACTTCTGGGTCGAGTATTACCGCGACCAGTTCGGTAACCCGACCGAACAGCCGAAGGAATATGCCTCCGACCTCAGCATTCTCGAGAACGGCCGCGAGGTCGTCCGCAAGAAGATCGTGGTCAACGACCCGCTGCGCTACAAGGGCGTCTGGTTCTATCAGTCCAGCTACGGCCAGGACAAGCCTTCGGCGCGCATGCTCCTTCGTCGCGCCGACGGATCCATGCCCCCCGAGACGTTCCACCTGCTGTTCACCCGCGGTGAGGCGTTCGGCGTTCCGGGCATGGGTATCGTGCGCATCCTCGATTTCCAGGACAACTTCGAGGGCAAGGGCCAGGCGATCCAGGTCCAGATCGAGAAGCCGGGGCAGCAATCCGTCACCGAGTGGCTGCCGGCGGCCGATCCCGAGGCCGATCGCAAGCGGGGCGACGCCTTCATCGTCTCGCTCCAGGGCGTCGAGCAGGTCACCTTCACCGGGCTGCAGGTGGCCCACGACCCGGGTGTCAACACGGTTTGGCTCGGGTGCACGCTCATGGTCATCGGCATCATGATCGCCTTCTTCATGTCCCACCAGCGCGTCTGGGTCCGCATCACGCCTGCCCCCGAGGGCAAGGTCGATGTGGCCGTGGGCGGTGCCGCGACGCGCAACCGGCTTGCCTTCGAAAATAAATTTGAGAAAATACAAGGCGAATTGAAGGAGCTGCAAAGCTAATGGAACCCACCGTCGCGAACATCGGTAACAACGTCTATTTCTTCGACTTCACGATGATTCTGCTCGGCGTCGCCTCGGTCGTCTATCTCGTGGGGCTCTACGGCGACAAGCCGTCGATTTCCCGGGGCGGCACCTGGATCTGCATCCTGGCCGCCATCTCCTCGTTCGTCGCGCTCGGGTTGCGCTGGGTCGAATCCTACCAGATGGGCATCGGCCGGATTCCGGTGACGAACCTTTACGAATCGCTCGTATTCTTCGCGTGGGCGGTGGTCCTCTTCCACCTGTTCGTCGAGAGAAAATACCATTCGCTCGTGTTCGGCGCCTTCGTCATCCCGATCGCCTTCGCGACCATGGTGTTCGCCCACTTCAAGGGCGGCGGCGGCGCGATCACGCCGCTCAACCCGGCGCTCCAGTCCTACTGGCTCCATGCCCACGTCATCACCTGCTTCATCGGCTACGCGGCGTTCGCCGTTTCGGCCGGGGTCGCGGTGATGTACTTGCTCAAGGCGAAGCAGGAAGCGGAAAAGCGCACCAGCGGGGTCGTCACGCTTTTCCCCGCAGCGAAGCAGCTCGACGAGCTGGTCTACAAGGCCATCATCTGGGGCTTCCCGTTCCTGACGGCGGGCATCATCACCGGCGCCGCCTGGGCCAATTACGCCTGGGGCACCTATTGGTCCTGGGACCCCAAAGAAACCTGGTCGCTCATCGTCTGGCTGGTCTACGCCGCCTTCCTCCACGCCCGGGTTACCCGCGGCTGGCACGGCAAGCGGGCCGCTATTTTATCGATTGTAGGTTTCCTTTCCACCATCATGTGCTACCTTGGCGTCAATCTGTTCCTGGCCGGGTTGCATTCCTATGGTGGGGGCTGATCAGCTACAGGGGGAAAAGTTTTTCGCACAATAACCAACTTGGGGCAGGGAGGTTGCGAATGCGAAAGTTCTGGCTTGGCCTGGTAGCATTGCTACTTGGGATCTTCGGAACGGCAGTTCTCTCCGGAAAGGCGTCTGCGGCCGATGCGTGTGTCACGGCCGAATGCCACGCCACGATGGGTAAGGCGGCCTATGTCCACGGTCCCGTTGGAGCGGGCATGTGCACCGTTTGCCACGCCGAGGCGCGCAAGGGGCATCCGAACAAGGACAAGAAGCCCGATTTCACGCTCGTTGCCCAGGGCAAGGCGCTCTGCGACAAGTGCCACCAGGAAAAGCCGGTCGATCGCTTCGAATACAAGCACACGCCGGTCAAGCGGGGCGAATGCACGGGGTGCCACGATCCGCACCAGTCCGACGCGCCCAAGCAGCTCAAGAAGAAAAAGACCTCCGACCTGTGCTACCTCTGCCACAAGAACACCCAGCAGATCAAGAAGTTCCTCCACGGCCCGGTCGCATCGGGCGACTGCAACGTCTGCCACAACCCGCACTCCTCGCCCAACCCGCACCAGCTCGAAGCGCGCGGCAACGACGCCTGCTTCCTTTGCCACGAAGACCGCAAGGCCGAATTCTCCCGCAAGTACCCGCACAAGCCTGCGCTCGAGTCGTGCCTCAAGTGCCACGATGCCCACAATTCCGACCACAACTTCATGCTGTCCGGCGAAGGGGTCGCACTCTGCTACTCGTGCCACCCCAAGGTCAAGGCGCATATGGAGCAGGCCACCGTACGCCACTCGGCGCTCGACAAGGGGCCCTGCACCACATGCCATACGCCGCACTCCTCCGATTATCCGCGGCAGCTCAAGACGCACACCAAGGACATCTGCTACACCTGCCACAAGGAAATGGGGGCCAAGGTCCGGGCCGCCAAGAACCTTCACGGGCCCGTCCAGCAGAACGACTGCTATGCCTGCCATGATCCGCACGGGAGCAAGAATCCCCAGATCCTGAAGAAGTACTTCCCGTCCGAGTTCTACAAGCCGTACGCCACCGAGAACTACGCGATGTGCTTCGACTGCCACAACAAGGATATCGCGCTCGACAAGGTCACGACCAAGCTGACCAACTTCCGGAACGGCGACGTCAATATGCACTTCCTCCATGTCAACAAGGAGAAGGGGCGGTCCTGCAAGGCGTGCCACGAAGTCCACGCGGGCGATCAGGAAAAACACATCCGGAAAGAGGTCCCGTTCGGCAAGTCCTGGATGCTTCCAGTCCAGTTCACCAAGACCCAGAACGGCGGCAATTGCGTCGTCGGCTGCCACAAGCCCAAGTCCTACGACCGCGTCAATCCGGTCAAATACGAATAGGGGGACGGGAATGTTGAGGATCGTCAAGAATCGTGCTTCCCTGTTCGTGTCGACCATCCTGGTCGGGCTTATCGTCTTCACCGTGCCCGGGACCGGTTCGGCGTTCCGTAACCTGAAAGAGGGCGCTCCGGCGCTCCCCTTCTCGCTGAACGATGCCGACGGGAAACCTTTCGAGTTCAAGCCCGACGGCGGCAAGGTCACGGTCTTGTCGTTCCTCAAGCTGTCGCAGGACCGCTCGGTCGACCAGATCAAGGACCTGGTGACACTCAGCAACGAGCTGACGGGCAAGGGCGTCGAATTCATCATTGTCGCCTCCTACACCGACAACGTCGAAGACGCCAAGAAGATCACGGCCGACCTGGGCGTCAAGTTCCCGATCCTGATGGATCGCGACCAAAAGGTATATTCCGACTACGGCCTCTACATCCTGCCCACCACCGGCATCATCGGCAAGGATGGCAAGTTCGCCTTCGAGCACGCCAGTCACGGCCGCGACTTCAAGGACCTGGTCGGCGGCAAGGCCAGGGTCATGGCCGGGCTGATGAAGGAAGAGGAATACCAGAAGCTCATCACGCCGGTCGAAATCCCCAAGAAGAGCAAGGAAGAGGGCGAGGCCGAGAAAGAGCTCAACTTCGGCAAAACGCTCATGAAGCGCGGGATGATCGACAAGGCGGGCGCCGCGTTCGCCAAGGCGGTCGCATTCGACCCCAAGAACGTCCATGCGCGCATCGCCTACGGCGAATCGCTTGTCGCGTTGAAACAGCTTGACAACGCGTTCGTCCAGTTCGACGAGGCGAAGAAAATCGCTCCGACGAACCGCGAGGCGCAACTCGGCATCGGTGCGGTTCATCTTGAGAAGGGTGCCATCGATAACGCCATCACCGAGATCACGGCGGCGGCCCAGCTCAATCCCAAGCCCGAAAAAGCTTGGTACTGGCTCGGCATGGCCTATGAAAAGAAGGGCGACATGAAAAACGCCGTCCTTTATTATAGAAAAGCTGTCGAAAAGCTCATCAAGGAGTAGGGCGCGCCGATGCAGAACGGAAAGTCGCTCGCGCTCGGTGTCCGCACCGCATTTGTCCTGTTCCTGGCGTTGACGGCGGGGGATTTCATGTCCCCCGCCGTTGCCGCGCCGCCTCCCAAGTCGGCACCCACCGGCCCGCTGGTCATCGAAACGAAGCTCCCGAAGTCGCGTTTTGCGATCCTGGCTCCCGCAGAAGGAGCGAATCTCCCGGCCGGCAAGACGATGATCATCGGTCGCACATCCGAAGAGGGGGGGAGAGTCGACCTGTTCGTCGACGGCTCCATGGCCGGGCAGGCCACCCTCGAGCGTGACGGGTTTTACTGCCTCGTCACGCTATCTCCGGGGAAGAACACGATCGTCGCCCGATCCGGCAAGAATGAATTCACGATCACGGTGAACGCCGGCGGCAAGCCCGACTACGTTTCGCACCCTTCCCTCGAAAAGTGCGGCGGCTGTCATCCGGCGGCAGACGCTTCGTTCAAGATGGCCGGTCCGAAAGACAAGATGTGCTACCGTTGTCACCAGCGCAAGGACCGACGAAAGAACGTCCATGGCCCGATGGGCGCGGGAGAATGCACCGCGTGCCACGATCCCCACGGTTCTTCCCACAAGTCTCTGACCGTGGCCGAGCCGTTGAGCCTTTGCGTGATGTGCCACGACCAGGAAAGCTCCGAGAAGCACATGACGAGATCCAAGGGGAAGCCGTGCACCCAGTGCCACGATCCCCACGCATCAGACAAACCTTATCATCAGAAGTAGGTCCTGACATGTCGAGCCGTACCGCTACGTTTTTCTCCGCCATTTCGCTGGCCGCTGCCGTTCTGCTTTTCGTCTCTCCCCCCTCCGCCGCCGCGTTCAAGAATGTCGCTGAAGGCAGCGAGGCGCCTTCGTTCAAGCTGAAAGCCGCAGACGGCAGCGAAGTCACCCTCGACGGGTACAAAAAGGAAAAGGCTGTCATCCTCGTCTTCTTCGCCACCTGGAGCGACCGGGCCATGGCCGAGCTGTCCGATCTCCAGAAGTTCGCCGCCGAGCTTGGCCCGAAGGGGCTGAAGATCGTCGCCCTCAACGTCGAGCACGAACACGGGTCCGAAGAAGACATCAAGAGCATCAAGGAAAAGGTCGCCGCCCTCGGCATCTCCTTCCCGGTGCTGTTCGATGCCGGGCTAGATACTTACCGCAATTACGGGGTCGTTGCCGTTCCGTCCACGGCGGTCCTCGGCGAGGGAGGCATCGTCCGCTCCACCCTCAACGGATATCCCTCGTTCGCCTCGGGCGAAATCCGTGCGCAGGTCGAGGTGATGCTCGGTCTCCGGAAACCCGAGACCGCCGAGGTTGCCAAGGTCGAAACCGGGCACAAGCCGGTCCACGCCGCGCTGCTCAACTACAATCTCGGGCGGCGCCTTTATCTCACGGGGATGTCCGACAAGGCCGAACCAAAGCTGAAGGCCGCGGCCACCGCCGATCCGGCCTGGGCGGCGCCGCGGGTCATGCTGGGCGAGATTCTTCTCATTCGCGCCAAGAAGGTTCGTGCGAGCGCTACCGAGGCCAAGGCCGAATTCGAGGCGGCGATTGCCGCCGAACCCGAAAACGTAGTGGCGCGGACCGGGCTTGCGCGGGTATACTGGCGACTTGATTCGATCGCGGATTCCGAGCGCGAGATCGACCTGGCGCTCGCAAAGAACGGCGCTTATCCCCCGGCCATGCTGCTCAAGGCGGCGATCCTGGGCAAGAAGGGCAAGCTTCCCGACGCCGACAAATTGATCGCCGACGCCCTCGCGTTGAATCCGAACGATCCCGAGGCGAACGCAATGGCCGGCTTCGCCTATGAGGCGGCCGGCAATTTGGCGCGCGCCGCGTCGATGTATCGCAAGGCATGGCTTTTGAGCGGAGACTGACTATTCCGCTGATCAAGGAGCACGGCATGAAGAATATGCGCCCTATCGCGTTTCTCGTCACGGTCCTGGCTGCTGTGTCCCTATTGGGCTACGGCATCTTCCGCGAAGAGATCGGCGAGGTCATGTTCAACGCCGCGATGCTTTGACTTTCGTGCATCGGGGTCGGGTGATCCCGCAGCATCGCGGTCAACGAGGGGAAATCGTCAAGGTGGCAATCCATTGGGCTTCCTGAAACGCCGCATCTTCCAGGGACTGGGCACGTTCCTTCCCAACTCCTATCTTCAGGGCTTCCTGACGGCTTCCCTGTACCAGGGGTCGTTGAAAGGGATGTGCAGCCCCTTGCTCAACTGCTACGCCTGTCCGTCGGCGCTGCTATCCTGCCCCATCGGCACGCTCCAGCATTTCATGGTTACCGGCACCGTCCCCTACTATGGGGCCGGCACGCTCGCCGTCATCGGCGCGTCCGTCGGCCGCATGACGTGCGGCACACTGTGCCCATTCGGATTCCTGCAGGACCTGCTTTACAAGATCAGGGCCTACAAGGCGTCCATGCCGGTCTGGACCCGCTGGTTCCGCTACTTCGTACTGGTCGGGCTGGTGTTCATCATTCCGTTCCTGACCCACGAAAACTGGTTCTCGAAACTCTGCCCTTGCGGCACGCTCATCGGCGGCTTGCCTTGGGTCACCCTCAATCTCAACGTCCGGTCCATGATCAAGGCGCTATTCTGGGTCAAGGTCGCCATGCTCATGTTCATCGTCGGCACGTCCACGATGATCAAGCGTCCGTTCTGCCGGGCCGCTTGTCCCCTGGGCGCCATCTTTTCCCTGTTCAACAAATCCAGTCTTGCCCAGCTTGCCTGGAACGCCGAGACGTGCACCCGCTGCGGCAAGTGCCAGAAGATCTGCCCGGTCGATATCCGTCCCGACCGAAACTGGACCAACCCCGACTGCCTGCGCTGTCTCGACTGCACCCGCTGCCCCAGCCTCAAACTAACGACCGTCTTCCAAAGAAACCCCTTCGGATTGCCCACGCAGCCGCAAGCCGGGAACGGAACGGAAAGAATCGAGGAGGTCTCCGCTCTTGAACACCCGTAACACGCTCCGCATCCTGGTGATGTTATTCCTGCTCTTTTCCGCGACCGCTCGCGCAGCCGACGGCCCGGTTGTCCTTTACCCCCCCGACCTGATGCTTTCATCCGAGGGGAAGGTCAAGGTATTCATCTTCTCTCCCGACAAGGCGACGCCCTTGGGCGCGACCATCAACTTCAAGGCGCTGACCGGCATCGAAGGAGACAATTTCAAGAAGGGCGAGATCGCGCTCAACCCTGGGCTCAACTTCCTCGAAGTTGCCGGCAAGCGCGTCCGCATCTACTACCTGCCCAACGCCAAGATGGACCGCTTCATGCTCCAGGGGAAAAAGAGCGAGGAGCCCTACGTCTTCCTCTCATCCAAGCTCCATCCCGCGCTCGACGACGGCTGCGAGGGCTGCCACACGTTCGAGGACGGCAAGCTGTCGTCCAAGCCCCAGAAAGAATCGTGCTACGCCTGCCACACCGATTTCACCAAGGTCGAAGAGGGCAAGACAGTCTTCGTTCATACGCCCGTCGCGGGCGGCGAGTGCACCTCCTGCCACGATCCCCACTTTTCTTCGTTTCCCAAGCTCCTGAAGACCGAGAAGGGATGCCGCGAGTGCCACGATCCATTTCCCGAGGACGGCGTTGTCCACAAGCCCGTCAGCTACGGCGACTGCGTCGCTTGCCATAGCCCCCACGCGGGACCGGGGGCCAAGCAGCTGATCAAGACGGGCAACCTGCTTTGCCTGACCTGCCACGAAAGCCCCCACAGCCAGCACCGGTCGGCCGTGTCGAAAGGCAAGCTGACCACGATCCCGCCCGACTTCCCGGTCGACAACACGGCGGGCACCCTCGAGATGGCATGCATCGGCTGCCACGCGCCGCACCAGTCGCCCGAGCGGCGCCTCTTCGTCAAGAGCCAGGGGCAGCTTTGCAAGACTTGCCACCAACTATGATCTCGCAAGGTCCCGGCGCCCTCGAGGGCGCCGGGATTCCTGGCCCCCCCCGGTGATGAGGATTCTCCCCCGCTCTCTCTTCTTCCGCATGTCGCTCGCCATCAGCATCTCCCTGGTGGTGGTTTTCGGCACGTCGTCCTACCTGATGTACCGCATCCAGTCCGACCAGGCGATCGAAGCCACCAAGCTTCAGGCGCAGATCCTGACGCGGGCGCTCAAGAACACCATCCGCATCGGCATGGAGAGCGGCCACGCCAACTCGCTCATCTCCATCTTCCACACGGTCGGCGCGCTGCCGGGTGTCGAGAAGATGCGCGTGTTCAACGATGACGGCGTCATCCTCTATTCCGCGAAGCTCTCCGAGATCGGCAAGCTCACCGACGAACTTGACTATGACACCTATCGCAAGCCTGGCCCCGACCGCAGCACGCCGTTCGCGAGCACGAGCACAGGGCACCGCTCCTTCTGCATGGTCGAGCCGATCGAGAACCAGCCGTCGTGTCGCCGCTGCCACCCGGCCGGCCGCGAGGTCCTGGGCATCCTCGACGTCTGCCTCTCGATGGAAGAAACCGAGAAAAAGATCGAATCGAACCGGCTGATCCTGCTCTCTTTCACCGGCCTGGCCATCCTCCTCACCTCGCTGCTCAACAGCATCATGCTCAAGCGGTTCGTCTCCACCCCCGTTTCCCGGCTGGTCGACACCATGATGTCGGTCGAGGCCGGGCATCTCGACGTCAAGGTCGACCTGCAAAGCGGCGACGAGCTCGGGCGGCTCGGCAGCAGCTTCAACGAGATGATCCGAAAGTTGGCCGAGGCACAGGCCGAGATCGAGCGGTTCCACCACCGCCAGCTTGTTCGCGCCGACCGGCTGGCTTCGCTGGGCGAGATGGCGGCCGGCATCGCCCACGAGATCAAGAATCCGCTGGCCGGCATTTATGGCGCAGCCCAGGTCCTCGCTCGCGAATTTCCCGAGGGCGACGTCAAGCGCGAGATCGTCGAAGAGATGATGGTGCTCATCAAGCGTCTCGACAACACCATACGCGACATGCTCAATTTCTCGCGCTACACCGAGCCGCGCTTTGCGCCCGGCAACCTCAACGACGTCATCGACAAGGTGCTCTTCCTCGTGCAGCAGATCCGGGAGGGTAAACGGGCCAAGATCGTCCGCGACTTCGATCCGGCGATGCCCGAGATCGAGATGGATGCCGAACAGTTGAAGCAGGTATTCCTCAACCTCGCGCTAAACGCGCTGCAGGCCAATCCCGACGGCTGCACGCTGACGGTCCGCACCTACTCCGAAGTCCCGGCCGAGTTCGAGGACATCAAGCATCGAAACCGCTTCGTCATGGCCAGCATTGCCGATGACGGTCCGGGTATCCCGGCCGACAGACTGGGCAAGATCTTCCAGCCCTTCTTCACGACCAAGGAGAACGGGACCGGCCTCGGGCTTTCGATGACCCGCAAGATTCTCGATATGCACGACGGCAGGATCTCCGCGGCCAACGGCCCCGAGCGTGGCGCCGTATTCTCGGTATTCCTCCCCAAGGAGAAACTCTGATGGGCCGATCGAAGATCCTTGTCGTCGACGACGAGCGGATGATCCGCTGGTCGATCCAGCAGGCGCTCTCCAAGGACGGTCTCTCCGTGGCGGCGGTCGAGACGGGCGAGGAGGCGGTCGCCCAGGCGACCGACGAGATGCCCGATCTTGTCCTGCTCGACATCACGCTCCCGGGCATCGACGGCATCGAGGTGCTTCGCCGCCTCAAGTCGATCGACCCGGCGCTTACCGTCGTCATGGTCACGGCGATCGAAGATGTCAAGGTCGCCGTCGAGGCGATGCGGCTGGGCGCCTACGATTACATCAGCAAGCCATTCGACCTCGACCGTCTCAAGGTCATTGTCCACAACGCGCTCGACCGCCACGAGCTTCGTCAAGAGGTCGAGTTCCACCGCAAGGAGTCGGTCAAGAAATACGGCTTCCATCGCGTGATCGGTCCCAGCCGCAAGCTTGCCGATGTTATCGAGATCGCCCGGAAGGTCACGATGTCCGAGGCCACCACGGTCCTCATTCAGGGCGAAAGCGGCACCGGCAAGGATCTCCTGGCGCAGGCCATCCATTACGAGAGCAGCCGCGCCACCCGGCCCTTCATGGCCATCAACTGCACCGCGCTCCCGGCCGAGCTGCTCGAGTCCGAGCTGATGGGGCACGAGAAGGGCGCCTTCACCGACGCCAAGTCGGGAAAGAAGGGGTTGTTCGAGATCGCCGACGGCGGCACCATCTTCCTCGACGAGATCGGCGACATGCAGCACGGCCTGCAGGCAAAGCTGCTCCGCTTCATCGAAAACAAGGCCTTCCGGCGCGTGGGCGGCCACCGCGACATCGAAGTCGACGTCCGGATCATCGCAGCGACGAATAGAAACCTGTCCGAGCTCGTCAAACGGGGCATGTTCAGGGAAGATCTCTATTTCCGGCTTAACGTCATTCCGATCTTCATCCCGCCGCTGCGCGAGCGCACCGAGGACATCCTCCCGTTGGCCGACCATTTCCTGGCCGAGATCTCGCACGACTTCAAACGACCCGTCCGATCCTTCAACGACACCGTACGGATCCGCATGCTTTCGTACGAGTGGCCCGGCAACGTTCGGGAGTTGAAAAACTTGACCGAGCGTGCAATCATACTCGGAACCAGGGAGGTGATCGACGAGACCGACCTTCCTCTTCCCGTGTCTGATCCGGGGCCGGGAGGGGGGATTTCTTCCTTGGCGGCCGGTGAAGGCGAATATCCTCACCCTTCGGGTGATGTCATTCCCGAAAATTCCGGTTACAGGTTTCGGCTGCCGAGCGAGGGAATCGATCTCGAGAGCGTCGAGCGCGATTTCATCCGGCAGTCCATCGATGTCACGTCGGGCAACCAGACGCGCGCCGCCGAATTGCTGGGGTTGACCCGGGATGCGCTCCGGTATCGCATGAAGAAGTTCGGGTTTCTTTAAAAAAATAGCACCGCGTTCCCACGGAGGACACTTGGTTACCGCAATTCAAAACGTCGATTCTCGGAGGCGAATGGCTGCGCCGGTCCTGGCGCTTTGCCTGTTCGCTGCAGTCGGATGCTCGGGTCCGGATTCGTCCAAAACCGCGTCTCCCGCCCGCGACAATGCCTTGGCCGACAATGCCCTGGCGGCAACAGCCCCCAGCCTTCCCTCCGACAACATGGCCGCCGTTGACGCCGCCCTTGCCGGTGCATCCCCAAAGCCGTTGTTCCTCGTAAACCAGGTCCCCGTTCCCGCGATCGAATTCCGGATGTACATGGACGTGATCGCGGGGCCCGAGGCCCAAAAGGGGCCCCAGGTTCTGCCGGAACTGGTCGATTCCATGATCAACAATCGTTTGCTGGCCACGATGGCGGTCAAGGAAGGCGTCGACAAGCTACCCCGCTCCCGGTCCAAGATCGAATCGCGCTGCAACCAGATCTGGAAAGACGTTTTATGGACCCGGGTGGTGCAGCCCTCCATCAAGGTCACCGACAAGGAAGTGCTGGCCAAGGCACCCAAATTCGAGGAACTCGTCTCCGTCCAGCAGTTCATCGCCGATTCCCCGGAAAAGGCCGAGCAGTTCCGCAAGCGCATGGCCGCGGGCGAATCCTTCGACGACGTCGCCAAGCAGGAATCCCTCGGGCTCACCGCGAAAAACGGCGGCAAGGTCGGTTATATCAAGCGGGGGTCGACCATGTACGATCCCAAGGTGATCGCGTCGATCTTCCGGCTCAAGAAAGGCGAGCTGTCTCCCGTGATCGAGACCACGCTCGGCCAGTCCGTGTTCAGGCTGCTCGACCGGAAGATGCCCGAATCGCAAAAGATCGAATGGCTCCCGAACGGCCGCAAGGAGGTCCTCGCCCAAAAGGGGAAACAGGTCTGGGACGATTACAAGGCGAAGGTGATCAAGAAGCACAAGATCGTCCTCAACAAGGCGGTGATCGACGGCTACATGAAGGCGCGCGCGAACAAGCAGTCGATCGAGCCGCTGATGCTCAAGTCCGCGTTCAAGGTCGACAGCGTCGATTTCTTCCTGGTCGACCTGGTCGATCCCTCGGGTACGGGGCTCATCCACGGTGAAAACACACTCGAGATCATCGCCAACAAGCGTGCCGAGGATTATGCCGTCGCGCAAGAGGTTGCCCGCCTGGGGCTGAAGGCGCAGGAACCCGCCCGCAGTCTCCAGGAAAAGCTGCTTACAGAAGAGGTGCTCGCACGCGAGTTCATCAATTACCGCTGCCGCGACATTCAGGTGACGGGCCCCGAGATGAAGGACTATTACGACAAGCACCTGGCCGAATTCAGCGTCGGGCATTCTCTCGATGTCTCCCTGATAGAGACCAAGTCCAAGTCGCGCCTCGACGAGATCTACGGGCTGCTGGCCAAGGGGACCCCTTTCGAGGAGGTCGCCGAGAAATGGTCCGACAACAAGACGCTCAAGGGGGGACGGCTCGGGTTCGTTCCCGAGGCCACGATCGCTCCCCAGTTTGCCGACGTCAAGAAGCTCAAGGTCGGCGAATATTCGAAAGAGCCGATCAAGCTTCGGGCCAAGAAAGAGAACGTCGACCTTTATATCGTCGCCCGGGTCAACGGCGTCCGCGAAAAGGGGGTCATCCCCTTCGAGCAGGCCGACAAGCCCAGCCTTGAAAAGGCCGTCATGGCCGGCAAGCGCGAGGGCGTCGTCAAGTCGGTCCTGTCCGGCCTGAAGAAAAACAACAAGATCCAGTTCACACCGGAATACGACCGCTTTTCCTCTACATACTCAAAGATGTCATCCAAGGAAGGGAGAATGAAATGAAACAGTTTGCAAAGCGAATTTTGCTTTTCGGGCTGCTCGTGGTTCCCGTTGTCATGATGTCCATGGCGGGGGTCGCGCAGGCAGCCGGACCGATGTGGATGCCCGGCTTCCCGCTTCGTGCTGGTGCGGCGGTCATCATCATGTGGACCCCGGTTCCCGGGGCGACCGAGTACCGGCTGTTCAAGAAGATGGGCTCCGAAGATTTCAAGGAAGTCTACAAAGGCCCGGTCAACACCTATAACGATGCCGATGCGCCGGTTACCAAGACCATCGAATACAAGGTCGTCGGCGTCGCGGGCGGCAAGGACACCGACTTTTCCCCCGTCGCGGCTCTCAGGGGCGTCGAGCCGTTGAAACCGCCGGCGTTCACGGGGGTCATCCCCGCTGCCGATGCGATTACCCTACGCTGGTCGAATCCGGTCGGCTCCGTCTTCTTCAATCTTTACCGTTCCGATAAGAAAGACGGCCCCTACGACCTGCTCGGATCGTTTCAGCAGGAAATCTACACCGACCGCAAGATCGACAAGATGAAGACCTACTTCTACCGCGTGACCGCCGTCGACAAGAACAACACCGAGTCCGAAAAATCGGCTCTCCAGGAAGCCAAGACGGTTGAAGTGGTCAAGGTGTCCGATATGAAGATCCTGGTCAAGAAGCCGGTTCCCAAGGGAACGTTCGCCGGGGAAGATCTCTACGAATTCGAGGCGCCCGCCTGGATGACCCTCCTCGACAACGGCGAACTGGCCGTTCTCGACCGCAACAGCATCCAGTTCGTCGACAAGGACGGAAAGTTTCTCCACCGGATCACCCTCGATCCCAAGTGGTCACACCCGTCGGCGATCGTGCCCGACAAGGACGGCAATTTCCTCCTGGTCTTCTATGCCGAAGCGATGGTCCGCAAGGTCGGCGCCGACGGGAAGGTCGTCCAGGAGATCACCTATCCCGAAGATCCCCAGAAAAGATCGGTCAACAATCCGAACTTCGTCGCGCAGGACAAGGAAGGCAACTACTGGATCTCCGACGGCAAGCGGTTCCAGCTGATCCAGCTTGACCCCTCCGGCAAAAAGGAGCTCGCGGTCCTCGGGCGCATGACCGGTACTTTCAATGCCCAGACCATCGCCCCCGAAGACATGCCGGGCGTCGGCATCCTCTACTGCAACCCGTACGACGGCAATCTTTACGCCATCCTGGCGATGAACGCCCAGATCAAGGTCTTCGACCCCAAGACCAAGAAGCTCATCAAGGTCCTGGGCGGCGTCGGCGGCCAGCTCGACCAGTTCCAGGGAATTGGCGGATTATACTTCAAGAAAGACGGCGGGATGTTCGTGTTCGACAGCCAGATGCAGGTCCTCAAGGAATTCGACAAGGATTTCAAGTATCTCGCCAGCTACGCCGATATCGAGCAGAAGGGCATGTTCAAGCTGTCGACGAACCTGGCGTCCTCCTTCGTTTATAACGAAAAGGCGGGGCGGTTTTACATCCTCAGCGCGATGGGCAACAAGGTCTACATATACGACATGCCCAAATAGCTGGGCCATATCACCCTCCAGGCGCGCGGTATCGCACCGCGCGCCTGGCTCTTTTTCTCCCTCTCCAAGAACCCTGGTCCGACCTTGCTGATTTTAAACGGTTATATTTAATCGATCCGTCGCGATCGCGCTTGGCATGTTCCTTGTAAAGTTACGGCTAGGAATTGATGGTCGAGTCTTTTCACACACCGGGTCGAGATTGATTAGCACAATCCATCCGAAAGCGAGGTGAGGATCAAGGACGACGTGGCGAACAAGGTTCGAAAGGCTACCAAAGAGTGAAAACAGGAGGAAAATAAGATGAGGAAGTCGAAGGTTTTGCTTCTTGTTCCGCTGATGTTGCTGTTCTGCGTGGGCATGGCCCAGGCGGCGTTCGACAACTCGCACCACGACATGCGGACTTACAACGCCCAGAAGGAAGGCTGCTTCCAGTGCCACGGCCGTTCGTCCACCTTCGTGTTCTCGGGTGCGACCGACAACCAGTTCGGCAACGTCGGCGGCCTTTGCCTCGCACGCTGCCACGCGGGCGTTTCCGGCCAGACGATCCTCGGGCCTTCCGCCACCCTGATCCCATCCACTTCGGTCAGCATCGATCCATTGACCTATAACGCCGTGGCCAACACCAAGACCTACGACGTGGTCTATTTCGAAAATTCGCACGGTCACCTGAAGTCCGCCCTCAAGAACGCGGCGGGCGCCACGCAGGACCTGACCGCCCTCACGACGGGCGCCCAGACCTGGCCGTACGTCGGCACCGCCGCGACGACGATCGAATGCACTTCCTGCCACGCAGTCCACGACAGCGCCAATGCGCCGTTCCTTTGGGCGCCGCTGGCCGCGAGCAACGCGACCACGCTCGACGGCTTCTGCGACAAGTGCCACACCGAACGCGCCACCAATAACCTGACCGCAAATCCGGACGGCAACCACCCGGTCGACTTCTTGGTCGACAACACGGCAGCCGCCGGCCGCAACACGCTCACCCGTCATGCTCGCTCCATCGTCATCCAGGGCTACACCGGCGGGCGCATCTTCGACGTCGCCAACAACTTCACCGCAGCCGCGATGACCGGCACGGCCAATTCCTGGGCCAGTGGCGGCCACCTGACGTCCGGCCAGAACGCCGCAATGAACAACTGGACCGGGGGCGCCAGCACCCAGCAGATGGGCTGCTACACCTGTCACGCAGCGCACCGCAACGGTGGCATTGCCGGCGAAAACGCCCTGACCGTCATCCAGACGGCCGACCTCAACAACGGCTGGAACCCCCTCTGCGTCGGTTGCCACGGCTCCTCCACCACGCAGGCGGCCGATGCTTCCGAATACCGCGTCGGCACCACGGCGTGGGGCCACCCGGTCGGCACCTCCACCGCGGTCGGCGCCAACGGTTACGTCTCGAGCGTGGGCAACTTCAATTTCCAGATCGCCACGCTGACGCCGGCAAGCTGGAATGCGGGTCCTGCCAACAACAACGAATACAACCAGCTCGGCACCACCGGCCGCGTGCTTTGCACCTCCTGCCACAAGGTCCACTTCGGCACGGGCATGTCCATCGCCAACCTCGGTCAGGGCACCAAGGCCATTTGCAAGCAGTGCCACAGCGGCGTCGGCATCCCCAACGAAGCTGACCAGTCCAAGGGTTCCTCGGTGGCCACCGGCGCGAACGTTGCCAACTCCCACCATGTCACGCACGCTGGCGCCATTGCGGCCGGCTCGGTCGACAAGGTCGGCGACACGGCCACCAAGCTCCAGATCGCGCTGCCGTCCTGGCGCAACACCACCACGGGCCTCGGCGACGTCACCGTCACCGGCATGGACTGCGCGGATTGCCACACCTTCAACAACACGGCACACAACTGGTAATCAACGCACCGGCAGTTCGATAACGAACGAACGTAAATCCTTTTCGGAGGTACATAAAAGATGAGGTACACCAAGATCTTGCTTTTGGGCATGAGCGCTCTCGCCCTTGCCTTCGGTACAGCCGGTGCTGGCCTGAATCCCCAGAACCCGGGCCTGGCCGGCGGCACCACCTTCTACAACCCGGGAGCATCGCGCATCTGCGTCGATTGCCACTCCCGTATTCCTAGCGCCTCGGCCAACAACGGCACGCACTTCGTGACCGGCGGCGGCACCACGCACGACACCCGCACCGGCGGCGGCTGGTCCGGCTCCCGGTTCGGCGTGCGCGATGGCGCCACCGGCGGCCAGTACTTCAAGATCTCCGCATGGCCCAACCCCGTTGCCGCCCGCGGTAACGTCTACTCCAAGTACAGCAACGCAGCCGACAACGTGACCTACATCTTCGGGGCACGCACCGACAACACCGGCCTCGCGACGGCGCAAGCCACCGCATCTTCCTTCGGCGGCTACGAAATCATCTGCGAATCCTGCCACAACATCGTTTCCAACGTGGCCGGCGGCAACAACCTGCTCGCGCCGATGTCCGGTGCCTATGTGGCCGGCGGCGGCAACCTGGTGCAGGCCAGCCCGTGGTCCGTTTCCGACGAAGCTACCCTTTGCGTCGGTTGCCACGGCTTCCTGTACGCCACCAACGCGACCGCCCAGCAGCCGCGCTACGCGGACACCCGGAAGGCCAACGAAGTGACTGCAGGCGACAAGCAGAACAACCACCAGCACTACATCAACGGCGCTCCGATGGCCCAGAACCACCATGTCATGACGGCCGACACGATCACCCAGGCCATCGCGGGTCAGGGCCTCTACTGGGCTGACACGCTCGTCAAGGACACCTCGGCTGCCGGCTGGTTGCCGGCCGCTTCGGCCGTTACGACGACCGGCGTCGCCAACACCCGCGGCACCATGCCCATGATCGTCGGTGCATGGAACAACGACGGCAGCAAGATCAAGTCCACCACCGCGACGCAGATCAACTGCGTGCATTGCCACGCCGCCCCCCACTCGGGCGACGCCACCACCGCGGCTTCGATCCTGCGCGACACCAACGCCCAGGGCACGATCACCGCGGCGAACTCCATCTCCCGCATCGGCGAAAACGGCCGGACGTGGATGGGCTTCAACGACTTCAACTACTGCCAGGATTGCCACAAGCTCCGTTAATCCGGCAGTCGCAGCACGTTTAGACCGGTTGCCCGGCAGGCGAGTGATCACGCCTGCCGGGCAACCCTTATCATGTGAATAATATATTCAAGTCTGACGTCCGAACTTCCGATATGATTAGGCAAGAGGCGAGCAGCCTCAATATCCTGCCAGGAGGTCCACTGTATGAAGCTTAAGGCATTGGTCATGGTTGCCGCGCTTTCGCTTGGCCTGTCCGTCTTCGCGTACGCGGCCGATGAAGAAGTCGCCAAGGCTCCGGAACCCATCAAGTACGGCCAGAACATTGGCGACAACCTCCAGCCTGTGGTTCTCAGCACCGTCGATGGCAGCAAGAAGGTCGAACTGGCGAAGTTGACCGAAAAGTCCGTTTTCGTCATGGTTTCCTCGGTCTGCACGGCCTGCCGCAAAGAACTCCAGGAGCTCTCCGAGAATCTCGAGCGCTTCAAGGGCAAGGCCGAAGTCTATGCCGTCGTGATCGACATGGACAGCAAGACCGGCGCCGAGCGCATCGGCAATCTTCCGTTCACGATGCTGGCCGATCCCGAGCAGAAGATCGCCCAGGCGACCAACCTGGGCACCAATCCGTCCACGCTGATCGTCAAGGACGGCAAAATCCTCTACACCAAGTTCGGCTACAAGTCCAACCAGTGGAAAGAATACCTTCAGGAACGTTAGTTGGGGAAGGACGGAGGCCGAAAAAGGCCTCCGTCCACCTCGAATCCCCGCCCCGTTTTCTGGTAACATGCGCTTGATCCAAATAGTATAATCTACAGATATCTTTTTCTTCAGGCGGTGCGGGTTTGGAATTTGTCCGGGAGCGGCCGGTGGTTGTACGAAACATCTTGTGCATTGCTTTCGTCCTGACTCTCGCCTCCCGGTCCGTTTTCGGAGACGGCGGCCTCAATCCGGCCAATCCCGGGTTGCCCAAGGCCAGCTACGGAACCGACAACGTCCCCAACAACGGCGCTTCCGCGATGTGTGTCGATTGCCACACCGTGGCTCCCGTGGTCGGAAGGGGCTCCCATTTCGTTCACCAGACTTCCCGCACCACTTCCTCCGCAGACCAGACCGCCAAAGAGCGCCTCGTTGCCTGGTCTACGACCACAGCCTTGTCCAAATACGGGAATTACGTGGCGTCGCCGCCGATCTCCGTTACCGGGGTCAAGGGCGAGATCATCTGCGAGTCGTGCCACAACATCATCCTCAACCGAAAGGGCGGAAACAACCTGGTCGAGTCGTCCTTCAACTCCGACCTCCGCCCTGCGCAGCCGAACCAGATCGACAGCTCGAGCACGACGCTTTGCGAAGGGTGCCATGTCACGGCGTCGCTTCCGGGGCACCATCCGATGACCGGAGACACGACCTCAAACGGCACCATCCTGTCCAACAGCGACCCCGCAAGCGCGTTCACGCGCCTTTTCATCGACAACACCAACCCCGTTCCCGCCGGGAGCACGAGCGAAGTGATATATCCGGGGGCCAACAAGGTCAATTGCATCTCTTGCCACGCCAACGGCCACACCGGGTACACCAATACCGGGGCGCGGATCCTCCGGAGGGGCTGGGCCGGGCCTGCGTCCATCACGCCGATCGATTACAAATCGGGCGTCGTCGGCGCCGCAACCGATGGCGCCCAGCGGCAATTCGACAAGGACCCGTCGGGTGTCATCCGTCTGGTCCCCAATTGGCAGCCGCTGTGCGATGCCTGCCACACGCTTGACGACTGAACGCCAGACTATTCTTTCACCCGAGAGGTCTCGAGACATGCCCTTCAACATTCGAAATCGTGCCGCGCTTCCGCTGGCGGTATTCCTGCTCTCGATGGTCCTTGCGTCTATTGCCGGCGCAGGCGCCATGCCCGAAAACAAGCCGGGCCCGGGCGATGCGGCTCCCGTTTTCGTCGTGACCTCCCTCAATGGCGATCGGGTCAGCCTCGAAGAGTTGACCAAGGCGGGCAAGATCGTGTTCCTCAACTTCTGGGGGCTGCGCTGCTCCTCGTGCGTCGAGGAAATCGGCTATCTCAACCCGCTGTTCGATCAGTACTCATCCAAGGGCGTGGTCTTCCTGGGCGTCAATGTCGACGGCGTAAAGCCCGAGATGATCCGGAAGCAGATGCCCGGCATGCAGAATTCGCCGAAATTCACCGTGCTGCCCGACCCCGAGTTCAAGATTCCCGACATGTACAATCTTGCGGGAGCCCCGTTGTCGTTCGTCATCGGGAAAGACGGGCGCATCCAGTATCGGCACGAAGACTTCAAGGCCGGCGACGAGAAAGAACTCGAAGAAGCGCTTAAAAAGGCACTTGTTTCGAAATAATGCCTTCTTCCGCAAGAACTTTCGTATTGATGACCCTTGTCATCCCGCTTCTTGGGGTGGTGTCGCTATTCGGTTCCACATCGGCCGCCGCCGATTATCCTCTAGCTCCGTCTTTTTCCTGCACGACGCTTTCCGGCACAAAGCTGACATCCGATACGCTGGCCGAGGGACGCCCCTACGTCGTCTTGATATTCTTCGGCGTCAATTGCAAGCCGTGCCAGACGAAGATCGCACAACTGAACGCGGTATGGCGCAACGATCGTTTTCGTGAAAAGGCCCGGATCTATGCCGTGAACGCCGACGGCTTCGATGCCGCCAGGCTTTCCGCCGAAGTGGCCAAACGCCAAATCTCGATCGATTTTCCGGTGGTGGTCGACGATAACCAGGTCATCACCAACCTTTACGTCGACCGGATCGTTCCCTTGACGGTCGTGATCGGAAATCGCGACCGGATCCTCTTGACGTCGATCGGGGCGCGGGTCGATTCGGTCCGCAAGATCGAGGAAATGATCCTGGCAGGAAAGGACGCTTGCGACAAATGACAAGCCGTAGACTGACTTGGGGGGTTCTTGCCTCCGCGTTGATGATCGCCGCGCTCTTGGCTTTGCCCGTTTCGGGCATCACGATGACCGTGAAGGGGCCCGAATACGTCGGCTCCGAACGATGCGTCGCCTGTCACCAGCTCCAGTACAAGGGGTGGGTCAAGACTTTCCACAGCACGGCCGTCCAGGATGCCCGGAAAGACCCCTCGGTCGTCATGGCCGACATGACCGCGCCCGACTTGCCGTTTTCCAAGAAAGACATCGACTATACGATCGGGGGCCACTGGGACCAGCGTTACCTGACCCGGATCGACAACGAGTACTACATACTGCCCCGGCTCTGGTCGGTCCAAAGCCACAAGTGGCGGCCATACAGCACATACGGATGGCAAAAGCGTCCCTATTCCAACTATTGCATCGGCTGCCATTCGGTCGGTTTCAACCCGGTCACCAAAACGATCTACGAACACTCGATCGGGTGCGAGTCGTGCCACGGAACCGGCCGAACCCACGTCAACGCCCCGGGCCGCAGCAATATCGTCAACCCGGGTCGGCTTCCCGAGGATCGCCGCGAGGAAATCTGCGCCTCCTGCCACGTTCGCGGCAAAGACCTTTCCGACGAATATTTCTTTCCGATCGGCTGGAAGCCGGGCGAAGAGCTGGGGCGGTTCCTCGTCCCCCTCGAAAAGAAAGAGGGCGAGACGAACAGTGTCGCGATCCATCGGCTCTGGGGGAAGTGGAAGGCCGATCGCGAGGCCCAGGCGCGCTCCAGGTGCGAGGTTTGCGGCATCCACCAGGACGCCAAGCCGAAAGACACCAAGACCGATCCGAACGCCGTGTGCCTTGGCTGCCACGAATTCGAAGACCGGGTTCCCCAGCACACCCACCACAAGGACGGGGCGGTCGGCTGTTCCGATTGCCATATCGAAAAACCTCAGAATCAGGTGAATGAAGCGAAGCCCGCAGACGTCCATTCCTACAGCTTCTTCCTGATCCACAGCCAGAATTGCTGGGACAAGGAAATCAACAAGCGGTGTGCAAAATGTCATGCTGACAAAGGCGAAAAATGGGCTTACGATACTTTCGAATCCTGGAAAAAGCCCGTCGTGGTCGATCATTAATTTCAATCGTTTAGGGGGCAGTGTAATGCGGGGTGCGATCAAGACTGTCATTTCTATTCTTGCGGCTGCGTCGGTCCTGTTCGCCGCGGGGGGGGCATTTGCCGCCGGCGATACCGCCATGCGGCTCAAGGTCGGCGACAAGGCCCCAGATTTCCGTCTCAAGGATCTTTCCGATCCCCGGGGGCGCATGGTGAACTTGTCCGAATACGTGGGGCCCAACGCAAAAGAGAAAAGGGTGGTCATGCTCGAGTTCTGGGCCACCTGGTGCGACATCTGCAAGAAAGAGATGCCCAACCTGGTTCGACTCCACAACAGCTGGAAAGACAAGGGCTTTGTGCTGCTCTCCATCGTCCTCCAGTCGGGCAGCGTCGACGACGTCAAGAAGATCATGCGTGAAAAGCGCCTCAACTACCCGATCCTGCTCGATCAGGATCTGGCCGTGGCCACCAAGTCCTACGGCCTCGCCGGGCCGATCCCCCTCAAGGTGGTCATCGATCACAAGGGCATCATCCGTTATTCGCATGTGGGTGAAAACACGATGGGCGCCGACGACGACCTGCCGTTCGTCATCGAAGATCTCGTCAAGGAACTCCCGAAGAGATGACTCGCGGCCTTTACCGGATTTCGGTCGCGACGGCGGTCGCCTTCCTGATCGCGACTGCCGCCGTCGCGGGCGCGGCGCCTTCACCGGGGCCGCCCAAGCCGCTCGAGGTCGGACAGCGCGTTCCCGAATTCTCGCTGTCGTCCCTCACCGGCGGACAAGTATCCTACGAACGCCAGATTCGCGGCAAGGCGCCGGTCACGCTCTTTTTCTTCATGACCACCGCCTGCAGCGCCTGCTATGAAGAGCTCAAGGAGATCAACGATCTCCTGGCCAGGAACCAGACCCGCATCGATGCCTGGTGCATCGCGGTCGACCTGCGCGGCGCCCAGACCGTTGCGCCGTTCGCCAAGGCCAACAACTTCAGGGTCCGTTACCTGGTCGACCCCAAGTTCTCGTTGCCCCGCGTCTTCGGCTTCAACTACACGCCCTCGTTGGCGGTCATCGACGCCAAGGGCGTCCTGCTCTACAAAAAAGGGGGATACTCCCCCTCCGAGAAGGTCTCCGACATCATTCACAGCTTCATCAAATAGGGTATTTTATGAATCGCACGTCCCGACCGACTGTCCCCGTCGTTACGCTCGCGTTTTGCCTCATGGCTTCCGCGGCGCTCGCCCTGCTGTGCGTGCCGTCCGCCGCCTCCGCTTTCGGAGGACCCGGCGCCAAGGGCTTCGCCGGTTCCGAACGATGCGAAGAGTGCCACGACGAGATCTACAACCAGTGGATCCTGACGCCGCACGCCAACATGCTTCGCGACGCCAAGAAAAACCGCAAGGCGGTCGCGGCCATCGACTTCTCTCGCGTTCCTTTCAAGCGCAAGGACATCAACTGGTCGATCGGCAGCCATTGGGTCCAGAAATACCTCACTCGCATCGACAACGACTATTTCGTCCTGCCCAAGGTCTGGAACCTGGTCGCCGACGACTGGGAACCCTATTCGATGTTCAACTGGCGAGAGAAGCCTTATACCATCTGGTGCGACGGCTGCCACACCACCGGCTTCGATCCCGAGACCAAGTCGTTCACCGAGCCGTCCATCGGATGCGAGTCGTGCCACGGGCCCGGCGACAAACATGCCAAGAGCCAGGCCGCGGCCGACATCGTCAATCCCGCCAAGCTCCCGAAGGACCGTGCCGACATGATCTGCGAGCAGTGCCACACCGACGGGAAAGACACCAAGGCGGGCGGGCAGTTCCCGTTTCCGGCCAATTACCGTCCGGGCAACAATATCGACGACTTCTATACCAACTTCTTTGCCCCGAAGCCCAAGTCCAACCGTTGGTATTGGGGCTCCATGGACTACCTCGAGCGTCATCGCATGTTCATGTTCTGGCAGTCCAAGTTCTATTCCACGGCGCGCGCCTGCGACGTCTGCGGCTTCGACCGCGGCGCCAGCGGTCCGGCCAAGGCCGAGCGTTACATGAGCCGCGACGAATACTGCGGCACGTGTCACCAGAAGATTCTCAAGATCTCAAAGCTCCATTCGCGCCACGACCCGTCCGAGGCCGAGTGCATCGACTGCCATCCGGCTTCGCCCACCAAGGACGGCAAGCGGTACAGCATCCACGATCACAAGTTCGACTTCTCGGGCCCCGAGCTCGAATGCTCCGAGTGCCACGACCTGTCCGACAAGACCGACCGCTACTACCGCAAGCCGGGGTACAAGCACGAGTTCCACTTCACCCGACTCAAGTACGGCGAGCCGATGTCGATGGAAGACGCATGCAAGAAGTGCCATCCCGACAAGGACGCGGCCCAGACTCTCTCCGACTGGAAAAACGCTTCGGCTCCTGCCGGACGCTGAGGAGCCCATGAAGACCGATTCCCTGCTCACCGGGCAGCGGCAGCGCGTGATCGTCTACGCGCTGTTGCTCCTCATCACGCTTCCGATGCTCACCAAGACGTTCACCAGCGACTACGGCACCCATCTCGCGATCGGGCGTCAAATCGTCCAGGCGCTTTCGATTCCCGACAAGGAATTCCTCAACTACCCGTCGCTCGGCATGGAAAATCCGAACGGCGAGTGGGGGTTCGAGGCGCTCCTTTGGATCGTCTTTTCCCTTGGCGGCCAATACGGGCACTACACGGTGTCGTTCCTGTGCTGGGCGGTCGTCTTCGGAATCTTCCTGCTCCTGCACCGCGCGACCGTGCTGCGGGGCGCCAATCCCTACATCGCCGTCGCTGCCATCTTCGCCTTCTCGGGCTTCCTGCGCATCCGAATCCAGCCGCGCCCCGAAATCTTCACCTACCTGTTCACGGCGGCCACCATCTATCTCTTCAGCGAGTATTACTTCGGCGCGCGCAAGAAGCTGATCTACGCGTTTCCCGTCATGGTGCTGGTCTGGGCCAACATGCACCCCACCTACCTCATGGCGTTCGGGCTCGCCTGCGCCTTCGCCGGAGAGCGGTTCCTGCACGCCTTGTTCAAGGGCGAGCTCGATGTCCGGTTTGCCAAGGAAAAATTGCTGATCCCCGCCATCCTCACGATCCTGGCGGGTCTGCTTTGCGGGATCAATCCGCATGGGTGGGACGCCCTGCTGGTTCCTTTGAACCTCATATCACGCAGCAACAGCGCGACCGGAGGCGGCGGGAGCAACCCGGTGCTCATGTCGATTTCCGAGCTTACCCCGGTGCGCGAGACCGGTTTCCTCATCTACTACAAGGCCGCCGCCTGGTTTGCCGTGGCCACGATCTTCATGGGGCTCGTCGGCCGCCGGCTCTACCTGCTCGACGTCGTTCTGTTCGGCATCGCCTTCAAATATTCCTGGGATTCGGCGCGCGCCGTGTCGATGATGGGGCTGTTCCTTTCTCCGGGGGCCTCGCTCCAGATCACCGGATTCCTCGAAGCGGTCGGACGCTGGGTCGCACCCGCCTCCCCGCTCAAACCTAAAAACCTCAAGGCGAAAGACAAGCCGTCGCCTCCTTCTGCTTCCAAGGCCGCCCCGGTCGCCGAACCCGCCCCCGCTGACACACGCCGCTCGCTCGGGCGCAGCGCCGCCATGGGCGTCATCGCCGCATGCCTGCTCGGCTTCGGCGTGCTGACGCTTTCGTTCTCCTTTTCACAACTCGAATACGGCGTTGGGCTCACCGAGCACAAGTTCTCCCTCAAGGCGGGCCAGTTCCTTCGGCAGCTCCCGATCAAGGGGAACATGTTCAACTTCTTCGATATCGGCGGATTCCTCGACTGGCAGCTCTATCCCGGCAAGCTCACCTTCATCGACGGCCGCACTTACAACTCCAAGATATTCATGGATCACCAGATGGGCACCGGCAGCCTGCCGGGCTGGGACGCGATGTTCAACGAGCACGGCATCACCTATGTCGTCCTCAAGACGATGGATTCCTCGGGGATGGTGCTTCCGATCATCTCCACCCTCGCCAACGCTCCCGAGTGGCAGCTCATCTTCGCCGACGGGTTGTTCGTGGTCTTTGCGCGCGACATTCCCGAGAATCACGATTTGATCCGGAAATACGCGCTTCCCAAGAACACGACGCTTCCGAACCAGATCATTCAAGAGGCCTACCATTACATGTACCTCGGCATCTCGCCCGTCGTGGCCTACATGACCATTTCCGACATGTACCAGCTCGTCGGCGACCGGCAGGGCGCCATCGCCGCGCTCCGCAAGGGCGCCGGCGAAGTGGGCGGCGAAGAGGCCAATATGCTCAACGGCCGGCTGCTCCAGATCCAGGGGGGCGGCGCGTTTCGGTGATCTCACAACCGGACATCGGCAAGTCACCACGCGTTCCGCTCTTTTCCGTGATCATCCTGAACTGGAACGGCCGTGCGCTGCTCGAAGAATGTATCGATTCCGTGCTGGGCCAGACCATCGACGACTACGAAACGGTCATCGCCGACAACGGCTCGACCGACGGGTCGGTCGACTATGTCCGCGAGCGGTACGGCGACCGGGTCCGGATCATCGCCCTTCCCGACAACCGCGGTTACGTCGGCGCCTACAACGTCGCCATCCCCCAGACCCGCGGCGAATGGGTCATTCTGCTCAACAACGACACCCGCGTCGAGACCGACTGGCTCGAGGCGTGCGCCGAGGCGGTTCGCAACCATCCCGAGGCGGGGATGTTCACCCCCAAGATTCTCGAATACGACCACCCGGACGTCATCGACAACACGGGGCACGTGATGTATGCCGATGGCATGTCTCGCGGGCGATCGCGTCTCGAAAAAGACGATGGCAGGTTTGACGCCGACGAAGAGGTTTTCTACCCGAGCGGATGCGCGGGAGTCTACAACCGGAAGATGCTCGAACGGATCGGCCTGTTCGACGAGCGCTTCTTCGCGTTCGGCGAAGACACCGATCTCGGGCTACGCGGTCGCGTGGCCGGCTACCCATGCTGGTTCGTCGCGAAAGCCAAGCTTTACCACAAATATTCGGCGACCTGGGGCAAATACTCCCCGGGCAAGGTATTCTTCGTCGAGCGCAACCGGTTCTGGATACTGCTCAAATATTTCCCCGTCAGGGAAATACTGCTTTCCCCCGCCTTTACGATGTGGCGATACATCGCCCATTTTCGCGGGATCCTGAAAAAGCAGGGCGCCACCTACCGATTCACCGAAAGCACATCCAGCTGGAAGCTGTTCTTCACGGTTCTCAAGGCCGAGTTCAGCGCCCTGGCCGGGTTGCCGCACATCCTGTCCGACCGCTACCGGTTCCGGAAGACCCGGGTCCTGTCAGGGGCGGCATTCCGGGATCAACTTCGCCGGTTCGCCATGACGGCCGAGGAAGTCGCGCTTAAAGACTAGCCGCAAACGCGACGAAACGCGTCATCACAAATCTCTTCGGGAGTGAGAACGATGATCAAGGACGTCAAGCTCGAAAACCTGGTCGTGCGCAGCGACGATCGCGGTTATCTGATCGAGATCCTGCGCGCCACCGATCCGCATTTCACGAAATTCGGGCAGGTCTACCTGGTCGGCAACCTGACCCGGGGCACGATCCGCGCATTTCACAAGCACGATGAACTTTGGGACTGGTTCTTCATCTCGCACGGTTGCGCCAAGTTTGCGCTGGTCGACGATCGCCCCGAGAGTCCCACCTACAAGGAAACCAACACGTTCATCATCGGAGACCGCCAGCCGGGACTGCTGGTCGTTCCGCCCGGCGTATACCACGGCTGGATGTCGCTCCAGGACGACACGCAGCTGATCAGCACGGGCAGCGAGGTCTATAATCGCGATAAAACCGACGAAGTCCGTGTCCCATTCGATTCCTTCGGGTACGACTGGTCGGTGCAATTCAAATAAACCGTCACGGGACGCCATCATGCGAATATTGATCATCGGCGGGGCCGGCTATGTCGGGTCCGTGCTCACGCACGAATTGCTGGAACGCGGATACACTGTGCGCGTATTCGACCGGTTGTTCTTCGGAAAGCGGGGCATTGCCGACATCGAGGACCGGATCGATCTCATGGTCGGGGATGTGCGCGATATCCCCGATTCGGCCTACGAAGATGTCGAAGCGGTGGTCAACCTGGGCGGATTATCCAACGACCCGACGGCCGAATACAATCCCAAGGCCAACACGGAAATGAATACGGTGGCAACCCGCAAGAGCGCCGAGGCGGCCATCCGGATGGGGATCGACCGCTATGTGTTCGCCTCCTCCTGCTCGGTCTACTACAGCGCGGCCGGCCTCGAGAAGGAAGACAACCTGCTGAACGAAGAGTCGAAGATCGACCCGAAGGCGGCCTATTCCCGATCGAAGTTCGAAGGCGAGCGCGAATTGCTGGCGCTGGCCGAGAAGCATCCGACATTCTGCCCCGTCATGCTGCGCAAGGGAACCGTGTTCGGTTTTTCCCATCGGATGCGCTATGACCTCGTCGTCAACACGTTCATCAAGGATGCGCTCCGGTCCGGCCGCATCAACCTCCATCTTGGCGGGGAGATGTGGCGCCCCCTGGTCGAGGTGCGCGACGCGGCCCGGGCCTACATCGCCGCGCTCCAGGCCGATTCGTCGGCGGTGCGCGCCCAGATCTTCAACGTCGCCTACCGGAACTTCCGCATCTCCGAGCTGGCGCTCCGCACGCGCGAGGCGCTTCGCGCACAGGGGGTCACGGTCGATCTTTATCCCGATTTCCAGTACAAGGGGGTTCGCTCCTACCGGGTCGACACCGACAAGATCCGTCGGGTCCTGGGGTTCGAGCCGGCCGTCACGGTCGAGGAATCGGTGGTCAACATCCTGACGCAGATCCGGGCCAACGGGATGACCGACTACGACAATCCGCTCTACTACAATATTTCGTGGATGAAACTGCTCGAGGAATCCGAGCGGATCATCGCGGTCAACGGAAAGGTCTTCTGATCGATGGCCGCTCGCGTCCTCCTGATCGGCGCCAACGGGCAGCTGGGTTCCGACATCGCGGCGGTCCTGGCTGCCGATCCCGGGTTCGATTGCGTCGGCCTGACGCACGACCGGCTCGAAATCGGCCGGAAAGACGCCGTGGTCGAGGCCGTCCGGGAATACAGGCCCGACATCGTCATCAACACTGCGGCCTTCCATAACCTCGACCGGTGCGAAGAGGAAGCGGCGTTGGCGTTCGACGTGAACGCGGTTGCGGTCAAGGGGCTGGCGCAGGTTTGCGCCGATTCCGGGGCGACGCTGGTCCATTTCAGCACCGATTACGTGTTCGGGGGGGCGCGAAGCACGCCGTGGCACGAGTCCGATATGCCGTGCCCCTTGAACGTCTACGGCATTTCAAAACTGGCGGGCGAACTCGCGGTCGCGGCGTATTCCGAAAAGCATTACGTCCTTCGCGTGTCCGGACTCTACGGGAAAACCGGGCCGCGCGGCAAGGGGTTCAACTTCCCCGACCTGATGATCAGGCTGGCGCGCGAGCGTGGCGAACTCAAGGTCGTCGACGACCAGGTCTTGACCCCGACCGCCACCTTGAGCATCGCCCTGCGGATACCCGGGCTGCTCAACCGGGTGCCTTACGGCCTTTATCACTTCACCGACGAGGGCGCGTGTTCCTGGTTCGAATTCGCGGCGAAGGTCATCGAGCTTGCCGGCATTCCCGCCACCATGACCGCCGTGAAAACCGGGTTCTTCGGAGAGAAAACGCAACGCCCGGCCTACTCGGTCCTGTCGAAGGATTCCATCCGACGCTTCCTGCCGCACGATCTGCTTCCATCCTGGGAGCAATCGCTCGCCCGTTACATCGAAGGTCGATGATACTGCCGAAAATCGCGATCGTGACGCCGTCGTCCCGAGCCGGGGTTCCGACGTCGTGAACTTGTTGATCGTCACGCCGTTTCTTCCGTTCGAGGGCGTTTCGCACGCCGGCGGGAAACTGGTCCATTTCCTCCTCAAGTCCTTGGCCGAAAGGCACGCGATCCACCTCGTCACCCGATATTACCCGGGGGAGGAACGGCATTTTCCCGCCCTGCGGAACATGCTGGCCGGTTTCGACGCCGTGCCGGCCGACGCGCCCTTGCAGGCCGGCTCCACGATTTCCGTCCTCAGGACGATCGGGTCCTATCTGCGGCTGGCGCGGCGCGCATCCGAAGTCGCGCGGTCCGGCCGGTTCGACGCCTGCCAGGTCGAGCATACCGAGACGGCGATCTTCTGGCGCCCCCCCGCGGGGCTGCCCGCTGTCCTCACGCTGCACGACGTCATCGCAAAGCCCGCGTTCCGGGTATTCGAGTCCGCACGGGGGCCCCTGGCAAAGTCGAGGGCCTGGATGGCGTACCGGATCAAAAGCATGGCCGAGCGGCGCGCCGTTGCCCGTTTCGGGAAGATCCTCGTGCTGTCGGAAGAAGACCGCCGTTGGGCGGAACGCCTCTACGGCTTGCCCCGGATCGAAGTCCTCCGCTATCCGGGCGGGGTCGATTTCACGGGGCTTGCGCGCCGAGAGGCGCCGGGCCGCGTCCTGTTTGCGGGTGCGCTCAACCGGCCCCAGAACATCGATGCCGTCCGGTACTTCGTCGAAAAAGTCTGGCCGGCGATTTCCGCTTCTCACCCCGCCGCCGAGTTCCTCGTCGCAGGCGGCGGTTGTCCCGAGGCGCTTCGATCCGAATTGACCCGGACGCCGGGCGTCCGGCTGACCGGGTACGTCGACAGCCTAGAGGCGGTCTACGCGACCGCATCCGTGTTCGTGGCGCCGATCCTGTTGGGCGGGGGGGTGATCGTCAAGATCCTCGATGCGCTTTCCATGGGGCTTCCCGTAGTCACCACGACGTATGGCAACGAGGGCATCGACGCGGCGGACGGCGACGAGCTGCTGGTCGCCGACGATCCGGAGGCGTTCGCAGCGAAAGTGTGCGCGCTCCTGGACGACGCGCCGCTCCGGCAGCGCATCGGCGGGAACGGCCTCGCCTTCGCGCGGTCCCGCTTCTCTCACGACGGGTTCTTGAGGACGGTCGAAGGCGCCCTGGCCGAGGCGGGCGGGAAGTGATCCCCGTCGAGGAGACGACATGACGATTCCGGCCGAACCGATGTCCGGCGGTCTCCGGCTGAAGGGGGTCTCCCCGCGCCGCACGCCGAATGGCCCGTTGATCACCGTCGTGACCGTCGTCCGGGACGGCGAGGCCCATATCGAGCAGGCCATCCGCAGCGTCCTTTCGCAGGCCTACGGAAACGTCGAGTACATCGTCCTTGACGGCGGATCGACCGACCGGACGCCCGAAATCATCCGGCGCTACGAGGACCGGATCGCCTATTGGGCCAGCGAGCCCGATCAGGGGATCTACGATGCGATGAACAAGGGCATCGGGCTCTCGACCGGCGACCTCATCGGGTTCCTCAACAGCGACGACTGGTACGCCGAGGATACCCTTGCCGACGTGGCGGCCATCTGGAATAGCGAAGAAGGGGCGGGGCGGGTGATCGCCGGGCGATGGCGAATCGTCATCGAGGACATGGATTTCACCATCGAGTCGAGCCCCTCGTTCGATTTCAGCAAGGGGATGCCGTTCAGCCACCAGGCGATGTTCATCCCGAAGGCGGCTTACGATTCGGTCGGGCTCCACGACCTGAAATACCGGTATGCGGCCGACCTCGACATGGTGTTGCGGTTGTATACCGGCGGGGTGCCCTTTGTCCTGTCCGACAGGGTGCTGGCCAACTTCCGGACGTCGGGGGCCAGCGACCGTTATTATCGGGAGAGCCTCCGGGAGGCGACCGAGACCATGCGGCGGCACATGCCCATCCGGACTTATGCCGCCTTCCGTCTTTTCAGGGCGCGGTACGACCTGATGAAGCGCTTTTCCGCCCTGATCGAGCGGGTCGCCGGAAAGACGGCTTCCGATCGGCTGAAATCGGCCTACTTCCGACTCAAGGCAAGATATTCCCGGTCCTGGCAAATCCGGTAGCGGTGAAGGCCGCGCCCGGCCCCGGTCAGATCAGCGTGAAATGCGGCATCGGCACGATGAAGCGGCCGCCGCCCAACAGGAATTCCTTCTCCCTCGCTTGAAACTCTTCGAGAAAGTGCCACGGCAGCACGAGGAAATAATCGGGCTTCGCCGCGCGCGCTGCTTCTTCCGACACGATGGGAATGCGCGTGCCCACGGTCACCCGCCCGAACTTGTCTTTGTTGCGCTCGGCCGCGCCCGCGATGAGCTTGTGGTCGAGGCCGTAGTACTGGAGCAGCGTGTTGCCCTTCGTCGAGGCGCCGTAGACGTAGACCTTCTTCCCCTTGGCGACTTCGGCCGAGATGAAGTCGACGAGGTCGCCCTTGATGCGGTCGACCCAGGTGGCGAACTCGAGGTAGGGAACGTTTGTGTCGAGTCCGAGCCGGGCTTCCTCTTCGCGGAACGCAGCCACGCGGTCGGCCGCCAGCTCGCGGTAGGTCTCGTCGGCGAAGGAATGCGGGTCGGCGGCGCGGTTGCGGATGTAGGCGCGCATGCTGCCGCCGTTGACGTCGTTCATCTCGAGGTCGACGACCTCGAAGTCGTGGCGCTGCAGCAGGTATTCGAACGAGTGGAGCGAATAATATTCGAGATGCTCGTGGCAGACGTTGCCCAGCTCGTTGGTCTTGAGCATGAGCGGCAGGTAGCTCATCTGCACGATCCACAGGCCGTCTTGGTGCATGACCTTCTTGATGTCGCCCACGAACTTGTTGGGGTCTTCGAGGTCGTAGAACATGGCGATGCTGGTGACGACCTTGGGGCGGTGATTTGCGAGCTCGGGGGCGGCCAGGAACGGCTCGGCCTCGAAGTAGCCGAGCTTGTGGTAATCGGCGATCTTCCGCGAGTACTGCGCCAGGTTTTCGGCCGGATCGAAGCCGATCTTGAAGATGTCGCCGGTCTTGTAGGAGCCCAGAAGCGTGCCGTCGTTGCAGCCGATGTCGAGCACCGAGTCGCCCGCCTTCAGGTGGACGAGATGCTCGGCCGTGTTGGCGATGTCGGCCAGGGCGGTGCGCATGGTCTGGTTCGTGCCCGACCGGTACCAGTAGTTCTGGTACATCGCCTCGCCGGGCACGGTGTGCTTGAGCTGAAGCAGACGGCAACGGCGGCACAGCACCAGCTCGAGCGGGGCCTTCGTGCCGTCGGGATCGCCGGGAGCGGGGAAGTCGGAGACGTAAGTGTCGCCCAGCGACAGGATCGGTTCGAGCGCGCCTTCGCAAACGCGGCAGGTGGTCCGGGTGATCATCTGGTCAATTTCTCCCTTGAACGAAAAATGTGTGATTTATGATAAACCATCAGCCGTTGTTTGGGGACTCCAGATCGGCCTCGACCATCATCCTCACCAGCTCCCGGAACGTCACCTGGGGTGACCAGCCGAGCAGTCGCCGCGCTTTGTCTGCGTTCCCGACCGGCAGCGTCGCCTCGGGCAGCCGGGGGGTGGTTTCCGCCTCCTGCACGACGTGGTCCTCATAATGCAGCCCCACGCAGGCGAACGCCTCCGCACAAAGCTCGCGGACCGAGTGCGTCTGCCCTGTCGCGAGGACGTAATCGCCGGCCTGTTCGGCCTGCAGCATCAGCCACATCCCCCGGACGAAATCGCCCGCATACGCCCAGTCGCGCCGGGCATCGAGATTGCCCAGCCGCAGCTCTTTCTGGCGCCCCAGCCGGATCATGGCCGCGGCCCGGGTAATTTTCCGGAACACGAATTCGGCTTTCCGCCGGGGGCTTTCGTGGTTGTAGAGGATGCCGGCGCAGGCGAACAGCCCGTGCCGCTCGCGGTAGTAGCCCGTGATCCAGTGCGCGTAGGCCTTGGCGTAGCCGTAAGGGTTGTTGGGCCGGAACGGCGTCGACTCGTCCTGGGGCGATTCGGCCGCGTAGCCGAACATCTCCCGACTTCCGGCCTGGAAGAAGCGGATCAAAGGGTCGGTCACGCGGATGGCCTCGAGAAGCCGGGCGACGCCGATGCCGAGCGATTCGCCCGTCCAGACCGGTTGGTCGAATGCGGCCGCCAGCGACGAGTGTGCGGCCAAGTTATAGACTTCGTCGGGCCGCACGTTGCGCAGGAGGGTTTCGAGCTGCCCTTGATCGAGCAGGTCGGCCTGGTGGATTTCGACGCGGTCGCGGAACTTCCGGAGATGTTCGTAATCGGCAACGACGGGATCGTGTACGGTCCCCGCTACCCGGTAGCCGGTTTCGATGAGTCGTTCGGCCAGGTAGGAGCCGTCCTGCCCGGCGATGCCCGTGATCAATGCGGTTTTCAATAGATGCCTCCTGGAGCCATTGCCTTTTGGCCTATCCCGGACAGGGCGATTACCCCGGCCCGAGCCTGGGCACCGATTCGAGCAGCCGGGCGATCGGCACGGCGGTGATCCTTTCCGCGAGGAAAAATTCATGTTCTCCGGCGTGAACGACGAAAAGTGCATCGAGTTCAAGATCGGCAAGCGCCGAGCGCATGGACGGTGTGACGCGCGGGGCATCGGTCCGCTTGAATTCGAATCCGATTCGGGCATTGCCGCGGACCAACAGCAGGTCGAGTTCGGCGCCTCCGTGTGTCCCCCAGAAGTGGCATTCTTCGGGACGAGCGCCGGTATGCGCGATAACTTCCTGAAGGGCGAATCCTTCCCACGAGGCCCCGAGGCGCGGATGGCCGAGGAGCGCGTCTTTCGTCTCGAGTTGCAGCAGGGTGTGCAGAAGTCCGCTGTCCGTGAAGTAGATTTTCGGAGATTTCACCTGGCGTTTTCCGAGATTCGCGTGCCATGGGGGGAGCTGTCGAATGACATATGTGGCTGTCAACAGATCGAGATAGCGACGGACGGTATGTTCGCCGACGCCGAATGAGCGGGCAAATTCCGCCCCGTTCCAGAGTTGTCCGTGGCAGTGCGCCAGCATGGACCAGAAGCGGCGAAGCGTTGCGGCGGGAATCCGGATACCGAGTTGCGGGATGTCGCGTTCGAGAAAGGTGCGAACGAAACCGCGGCGCCATTCTGCGCTGGCCGGGTTGCCGGGCGCAAGGAACGACTTCGGAAAACCGCCTCGAAGCCACAACCGGTCATAAGCTTCGCCGCCGACTTCCGACAGGTTGAAACCGGCAAGATGAACGAACTGGATGCGGCCGGCGAGACTTTCGGAAGAATTCCGGATCAGCTCGGGCGAGGCGCTGCCGAGAAGGAGGAAGCGGGCAGGCGTGCCGGGTCGGTCGGCCAGTACCCGCAGCAGCGGGAAGAGGTCTGGCCGAAGCTGGATTTCGTCAAGCACCACGAGACCGCGAAGCGCTCGCAAGGTAAGCGACGGCTCGGAGAGACGGCTTTGATCCGCAGGATCTTCGAGGTCGAAAAATGTGGTTTTCGACCCCCGCCACCCGGCGGCGAGCTGGCGGGCCAGGGTGCTTTTCCCCACCTGTCGCGCGCCCAGCAACCCCACGACGGGCGAGTGAGCGAGGGCGGTTTTGACCATTTTCAATGCCTTTTCACGTGCGATCATGGGACACATATTACCATGAAATCATGTAGGCCTGGTGGCGTGATTTCAATCTTTAGCGGCGACTTTGCGAGGCCCGGGGCAGGAAGCCGACCGGATATGCCGGGGCGCCTCTACGACAGACCGGCCAGCGCTTCGGCCATTTCGCGGACGCCGATCGCCTCGATGCCTTTCCCCTTCGTGTAGCGATCATCCCCCGAATACACGACAAACGCCTTGTCGGGCCGGATGTCCTCCAGCGCGACGTGAAAGCCTTTTTCGATCTTCGGCACTCCGCCCCGCTTGATCTTGATCGCCCAAGTCCGGTTGTCGGGCAATTCCAGCAGCAGGTCGATCTCGGCGCCGGAGGAAGTCCTGTAGAAACTTGCCTCGGTTCGATCCGGCGCGACGCGAAGCAGATTTTCGATGACGAACCCTTCCCAGCTCGCCCCGCAGACCGGATGGCCCAGGACGGCATCCTCGGTATCCAGGCGCAGAAGCGCGTGCAGGATCCCGCTGTCCCGGACATAGGTCTTCGGCGATTTGACGAGCCGCTTGCCGGCGTTGGCATGGAAGGGGGGGAGTCGGCGAACCAGCAGCAGGTCCACCATGAGATCGAGATACTTCGCGACCGTCTTGCCGTCGACGGCCAGACTCCGGGCGAGTTGGGCGGCATTCAGCAGCGCGCCTTGCGAATGCGCCAGCATGGTCCAGAAACGGCGCAAGGTTTCCGCCGGGATGCGCGGTCCCAGTTGCGGGATATCCCGCTCAAGGTTAGTCCGGATGAAATTTTCCCGCCAGGCGGCGCTCTGGCGATCGTTGGCAGCCAGGAAACTGCGCGGGAACCCGCCCCGGATCCAGAGCGGCGACGCATGTCCTGGATCGATTTCCAGCACATCGAGAGGCGCCAGTTCGGCATAGGCGATCCGCCCCGCCAGGCTTTCGCCGGACTGTCGAAGGAGGTCGATCGAAGCGGATCCCAGCAACAGGAACCGTCCCGAAGTCCGCCCGGCCAGGATGCCATCGTCGATCAGGCCCCGCAACGTCCGGAAAAGGCCCGGGGCGCGCTGGACCTCGTCGAGGATGACGAGCTTGCCCGACTGACCTTCCAGGTAGCCACGGGCGTCGCCGAGCTTTTCGAGATCGTGGGGATTTTCGAGATCGAGATAGACCGTTTCGGCGATGCCGGCGAGCGTCCGGGCCAGCGTCGTCTTTCCGACCTGCCTTGGCCCCAGCAGGGCGACGGCCGGGAACTGGCGGATCAGATCCTGAAGACGCTTGGCAGATCGACGGGCAATCATGCTTGCAATTATGGACTAATAGTCCATGAATGCAAGGATAAGTGCGAAGAGATCACCCCTGCTAAAGTCCGGGCCCCATCGAGCAGGTTCCGGACCGTTTCTCCGAGCACGTCGCACCGGTTACGCGTGGTGATGCAGAAGGAGAGGCGGATCCCGCTCAGGCCTTGCCTCGGGACGTACGGCTTGACGTTCCACGAAACGATGCCCGCAGGATGTCGCATTCCTTTTTCGGTATCCCGCATCCCCGAAAATGATCTTGCCAACCCGAGACGGTTTCGGCCATCGACGCGATCACCCCGCCGGCCTCCTCACCCGATAAGCCGAATCGCGCGGCGCGGCTCAGCGCGTTTTCGGGCGTGGCTTCCCGCCCATGTGCTCCGACCGACATGGCGAGCCGGAATTGCGTCCCCACGCCGGGTTGCGTCAGCGAGGGAACGATGTCGTAGGCCGGAGAGAGCCGCAACAAACCGTCCTTCTCGACGAGAAAGGCGTGATTGCGGGGATGATCGTCCGTGTTCCTGACGAAAATATTGAAAATCATCCGTCGATACAACTCACGGAGATCCGAGGGCGGTGTGTGTCGGCGCATCGTGTCGGCGATTGCGGTGTAGTCCCACTTCTGCCGATCGCGCTCGTCCCACTGCATCAGCGAAAGTGCGCTCAGGAAGCCGGTCCGCAGCCACCCTCCATCGCCTTTTTCCCGGTCGAAACGCCGGATCAGGAACACGTTCCTGTTTCCGATCGTCATGAGGTGTGTGTCGGGGATCTGGATCCCGCATCGGCGGGCGAGCGTCATCGTGGCGTATTCGATTCGGGGTATGTCGAGCGAGTCGTCTTTCGCGGGAAATTTCGCGATCCACAGGGCGTCATTCCATTCGACGACGCATTTCGGCCGGGCCCCCCCCATGCTGGTTCCTTGGCGGAGAATTTGGAGCAGGTGCGTCTCGACCGGTTCGTGCGCTTCGATTTTTCCGGCAACGTCGATGATGTTTGCGAGTTGATCGAAATGAGGCGGACCCAAGGCCGGTTCCGGATCTTCCGAAGACAGGCGAAAATCGATATTGCCGACCCGGGTGGCGTTTGCGGCGACCAGAAAGTCGATTTCCGATAGCGCCTCGGGGGCAGTCCCGGCTTCGGCGGCGATGACAATCCGCCCCCAGTAATCGGGCGACGCATCGCGAAAGGCGCCGTACAACCCGCCGTTGGTTGTAATCTCACGCGGCCGCAAGCCAAGCGGCAGTGCGATCGGGTCGACCGGAAGCGCATTTCCGCGATCGAGATATCGCCGCCCATAAGCGAAGGCGCCGATGCCGGCGTCATCGTCATGGGTGAAAATTCCGGCCGGGACCGCTGTCGTTTCCCCCGGCAAGTAGATGAAAACCGTTAGGCGACGCACGGGCATCGTCAAAAATCCGGATCGTCGTCCGGGTTAGCGGAAGGCCGGATGCGGAGCGGGAGGCGCTGCCGCTCGCGGAAAAGCCCGACTTCGTCTCGTTCGGGAACGGCGACCTCCAGAAGGGATTTGTCGAGGCCCAGGACCCAGAGCGCCGACGCGAATACGCCAAGAGAGACGCCGGGATCACCTTTTTCGAGCCGGGAAACCGTTTTTCGGGTAACGAACATTCGCGATGCAAGCTCCTGGATGGTCATTGCACGCCGCTTCCGGGCAATCCGGATCCGTTCGCCGAGAAGGGTGACCACCCGAGAGACATCCGGCAGAAGTGCTTGACTTCCTAGCAGCAAATGAGTCATACATGACCCCTTAAACGACATAAGGGTAATTATAAGACTAATTGGGGCGGGATGCCAGCGATTCAAAAAAGGGGCAGGGTTATCGCATGTTCTCGCACTGGTGCGTCTGATCAGCACGCCGCCGTAACAAGTTGACGTTGCCGGTCACCGGCACGCGAATGTATAATATAATTGACATCAAGGTCTGGTCGGGAAAGAGGCGTTCGTGGAACTTTACGCGATCGGGAAAATCGTTCGGGAGGAACGCCTGAAGGAGCACCTCACGCAGGCGCGTCTTGCGGAACTTGCCGGCGTCTCCCGGGCGACGCTGAACAGTCTCGAAAAAGGGACCAAAAACGAACTGGGGTTCGCAAAACTCGACAAGATTCTGGGCATAGTCGGATATGACCTTGCTCCCGTCCGGTCGCCACGGAACGCCAGCCGAGTGGGGGGAATCCTTCGCCGGATGGCCGGGCGTTACATCTGGTGGCAGCCGCCAGTCGAATCAGTCAAGACCCCGCTTCGGGTGATCGCACAGGTAATGGATGTCGGGACACTCGAAGACATCCAGGAACTCGCCGGGGTGCTCGGGAAAAGAGCGTTCATCGACGTCCTCAGGCAGGCGCGCCCCGGTTGGTTCCGCCCGAGATCATGGGCGCTCTGGCACACCGTTCTGGGTTTCGATCCACCTGTGGAGATTCCCCCGATGCCGACGAGGAGGCGCGATGGTCTTCCAGACCCGGCCTGACATCCTTCCCGCTGCCCAGAAAAAACTGTGGCCGCTGCTCGCGCCTCTGTCGGGGATGGGGTATTGCCTCTACGGAGGAACGGCGCTGGCATTGCGGTTCGGGCACAGGCAATCGATTGATTTCGACTTTTTCAGCGACCGCCTTCTCGACCGGACTCTTCTTGAATCCCTCCCGTGGATCGGGGATGCAACGGTTCTCCAGGACGAACCTGGGACCTATGTCGTTCTCGCCGTTCCACCGAAGTCGCGGGCTGGCGTGAAGGTCTCTTTCTTCGGAGGGTTGAAAATCGGGAGAGTGGGGGTACCGGAGCGTTCAAGTGACGGGGTGATCCTGGCCGCTTCGATCAGGGATCTGCTGGCCACCAAGCTGAAAGCGCTATTCGATCGTGTCGAGCCGAAGGATTATCTCGATGTCGCGGAAATCCTGGGAAATGGCGGGAGCCTCCTCCAAGGTCTTTCCGACGCGATCACCCTTTTCGGGAAATCCTTCTCGCCCGCCGAATGTCTTCGCATCCTCTGCTGGTTCAATGAACCCGAACTGGTTTCTCTGCCGGATCGGTGCAGGCAATCGTTGCAAGCTTCCGTCAGGGCCGCATGGGACAAACCGCTCCCTCCATCGGAAAAAACGGGGGCTTCGCTGGTCATTTGATCTTCGGCGCGGGGATTCCGTCCCCAAGAGTGCCGAGTTCGTTTCCGTTCTGCTACCATGGCTTGCGGAGGGATATCCACCCATGAACCTAGGTCCCAAGGTCTCCATCTGCATCCCGGTCTACAACGCGTCGGCGCATATCGACCAGGCGATGGCCACCGTCCTGTACCAGGATTATCCGAACCGGGAAATCGTCGTGGTCGACGACGCTTCGAAGGACGATTCCTGGGACCGGCTGCAGAAATATGCGGGAGCGCCCGGCGTCCGGCTCTACCGGAACCCCGACAACCTCGGGATCGGCGGCAACTGGAACCGGTGCGTCGAGCTTGCCGAAGGCGAATACATCAAGTTCGTGCATTGCGACGACCTCTGTTACACGGATTGCGTCTCGACCCTGGTTGCCGCGGCCATGGCGCATCCGGAGGCGGGGCTGGTCTTTTCGGCCCGGGATTTCCTGCTGCACGACCTTCTCCCCGGCGAGGCCAACGTCGCGAACCTTCGCTTCCTGCTGGGCGTCCATGCGCGGCAGAAGGAACTGGCCCCGGGGCTGAACACCGGCAGCAAGGTGCTGAACACGCTGTTCCCGGGCCTCGAAAACGTCGTCGGCGAACCCACCAACACGCTGATCCGGAAAAGCGCGCTCGGGCGGATCGGCGGATTCGACGTCCGCTTCCGGCAACTGATCGACATCGACGGCTGGATCCGGCTGCTGCTCGATTCCGATGCCGTGTTCGTTCCCAGGTTCTTGAGCCAGTGGCGGGTCCATGAAGGGCAAACGTCACAGGTCAACGCAGCGGAGGGGCGGGTGATCCCGGAGCTGTGCCTCCTGTTCATGAAGCACGCGGACCGGCTCAAGGGGATCCTCGACAGTGCGTCGCATTCCCGTTTCGCCTGGACCACCCTGATGCTGCTGCTCGTCCGGAAAAAGGCATGTTTGAACGGCATGACCGGCGAGGAATACGCATGCACGCGCTCGGCGGCCTGGCGGGCGCAAGGAGGTGTCGGCGGAATGGTGGCGGGGGCAGTGCGGTATTTGCTGCGGTCATGCTAGCGCGAATCTGGCCGGCGGGGATGCCGGATGGTACAATTCACGGATGAATATTCTCCTGATCTATCCCGGGCTCGTCGAAGGTTTCGCTTCCTATGACCGTGGCGCCAACTGGTTCAATCACGGCATCGGCATCCTGAGCGCCATCTCGAAGCGCGAGGGCCATTCGGTCCATTACATCGATTGCCGCAAGTTGAAGGACTGGGCCGAGTTCGAGTCGACCGTCGAAGCGGTTCCCTACGATGTCGCCATGATCTCGATCGCGACCGTCGATTTCGATGCGGCGAAGCGAATGGGCGCCATCCTCAAGAAAACGCGCCCCCAGGCGCCGGTCATGGTGGGCGGTCCCCACCCCACACTGATGACCGAGGAAACCGCCGCCGTCCCCGAATTCGACATCATCTTCACCCACGAAGCCGAGGTCACCCTGCCGGGCATCCTCGCCGATCTCAAGAACGCGCCGCGGATCGTCCGCGGCGCTGTGCCCGAAAACCTCGACGCGATCCCGTTCGTCGACCGGAGCCTCTCGCCCGAAGGCGAGACGCCCTGGCGCTATCTCGAGAAGCCGTACTACTCGATCACGGCATCCCGGGGATGCCTCTACAAGTGCACGTTCTGCCAGCCCGCCGAACGGAACGTGTTCGGCGACCGTGTCCGGCGGCGGAGCGTCGACAACATCCTCGACGAGCTCGAGATGCTCGCCCGCGACTACGGGATGAAGTCGTTCATGATCCACGACGACTGCTTCACGCAGTATTACGGCTGGGTCGAGGAGTTCTGCGAGAAGAAGAAGCAGCGGGGGCTCACCCAGACGTTCGTCTGCCAGACGCGGTCCGACATCGTCTGCAAGCGTCCCGACCTGATCGAGAAGCTCAAGTCGGTGGGGTTGCTCTGGGTGCTGATCGGCTTCGAGAGCGGCAGCGACCGGGTTCTCGATTTCATCAAGAAAGAAACGACCGTCGCCCAGAATATCGAGGCGGGAAAAATCTGCAGGTCACTCGGGATCAACATCTTCGCGAACCTGATGTTCGGTCTTCCGACCGAGACGAAGGCCGAAATGGAAATGACCGTCAAGATGGTCCGCGAGATCAAGCCGGCGATCCCCAGCCCCGCGATCTTCACGCCGACCCCGGGCAGCGAGCTCTACGATTACTGCATGGAGCACGATCTCAACCTGATCACGACAAGCGAAGGGTACCGGCGCAACCTCGACAGCGGGGCCAAGATCAAGGGCGTCGATTACCGCTTCGTCAACAAGTGCATCTACAAAGTGCTCGGAGCGTCCCCGAAGGACTGGATCTACTACAACATCGTCATCAAGCTCATCAACCACGGGATCATCAGCAAGGAATTCATGTATCGGCTAGACATCAGCGGGAGGATCAACCGGCTGAAGAAGATGCTGGCTCCGGCTGCATAAAGAGGTCAGCCCCGCGCTTGGCGCCCCAGGGGGGCTCCCGTGGCGTGCTCTTCCATGATCTCGGTCATCAGCATCTCCAGCTTTTCGACACTTTTATCCCACGAAAAATGATCGAGGACGAACCGTCGCGCACGCGCCGACATGTCATCCCAACCGTCGCCCCGCGGCAGATCGACCACCCGCCGGGCAAAATCATCGGGCGTGTCCGCGATGTAAAACTTTTCCTCGGACGGGGCGGAAATTGAATGGAACGCGCTTGGTTTTCTGCGAAATGCCTGCAGTTAACTTTTACGGAAGTAAAAACGGCTATTTTTAAGTTCGAAGACGGCAAATCTTGGGTCTGTGTAGCGCATTCGGAAATAGCCAAATAGCACGAGGTTCAGCAACATTCCCGGCAAGAGCGAGATGACGGAGAAGAGCAATCGTTCTGAAATCGAGTTGCAACGGCTCGCAATAAGTTTCCGATATTCCGCTATGGAGTACATCCCTTTGGCACGGTCGAACATGAGGCGGCGTACGCTTCTCCACGGATATTTTGGGCACACGGCGGACTTGGCTTGCTCGGATATCCCCGAGAAAGACCAGATGAGTTCGGGCCATTTGAAGTGGAGGATTTCGAAAGCACGGGATGTCCAGGTTGCGTTTCCGTACCGAATAATGATCATAGGGGCGGCGATGACCAGGGCACCATTTGCCAGACGCTCCTGAAAGATGACGCCAACGTGGATGAAAAACGACCCATAGTAGCGTTCCCGCTCCCGTTCAAGCCAGAGACTTCTCCGGACGATCACGCAGCCAATGAACGAAAGATAGTCTGCAGTTTCAGCCATCAGCGTATCTGTTTCTTCAGGGGAGTAGAAGCGGTCACTGGTCATCCGCAAGCTGCGCTCCCGGATCGTTTCGCGCAAGTCGGCGTTTCTTATCTCGGCGTTCAGGATGAGCAGGTCGGTGCCCGAGGAAAGTTTTTGCAATACAAGGTCGACCGTGCCGGGTTTTAGCAAATCGTCATCCGAAAACAGCCAACAGTATTTTCCGCGAGCCAATACGACCGCAGCATCGAAGTCGCGGTCAATTCCCTGGTTCTTTTCCTGCCGCTGATACCGGATTTGCGGATGTCGGCTCAGGAAGGGGCGAATCACCGATTCGGTGTTGTCGGTCGACGCACCATCAACGATCAATATTTCGACGTTGTCGGGGGATTGGGAAAGGATGCATTCCAGCGTCTCCGCGATGAAGGCGGCCCGGTTGAAGGTGGAGATGCAGATGGACAGCATGGGCGGTGTACGAGGATTCATACGGTTGCCGGCCGTCCGAGAAACGCGCGGAAGTCTTCATTGGTCTTGACTGCGGATTTCAAGAGCATGGACTGGGATGTCCACGACACAAAGCGGCCGAGAAGGACGTTTGGTTTCGGAACGACGTAGAGTTTGGCGCCGAGTTGACCGATGTTCTGGTTGTTTTCGGTAACGCGGTTTTCGTGGACGTATATATTTACGACCAGCAGGTTGACGAGCGGATATTCGTTACGGAATACCGCCGGGGGGGGGGGGATAATGTTCATGCGTTTGCCTTTCATGATATCGGCGATCAGTTTTTCCATTTTGTTCGCGCTTATTTCCCACGAAAAATGATCGAGGACGAACCGTCGCGCACGCGCCGACATGTCATCCCATCCTTTGCCTCTCAAAAGTTCCACGACCCATCGCGAAAAATCCTCGTCGGAGTCCGCTACGTATAGCCCTTCCCCGGAAGGGGCGCCGATGCCGCTGTTGCCGGCTGACGTGGTCACGACCGGCGTGCCGCATGCCATGGCCTCCAGCACCTTGGTCTGGACGCCGATCTTCAGTGCAATCGGGCAGATGCTCACCCGCGCCATCCTGAGGTAATCCCGGATTTCGGGAACGGCGCCGGTCACCGTGATTCCCTCTGTTTTCCCCAAGCTAAGAATCTCGGGGATCGGGTTCGCTCCGACGATCCACAGCGTTGCGTCGGGGACTTCCTTCTTCACCGTCGGATAGATGTCGCGCGCGAAGTGGAGCGCCGCCGCAGCGTTATGGGGGTGGTACATGTTGCCGCTGATCACGATCATCCCCTCGACCCGCTTGACCGCATCCGACGGGCTGAACCAGTCCGGGTCCGTGCCATAGGGGACGCAGGCCAACCGCGCATCCGGCAGGAAAGACTGGTTATCGCGGGCGTCCTCTTCCGAAAGCAGCGTCACCCGGTCGAAACGGGGCGATTGACGCCGTTCGTATCGGCTAAGCCTTCCGGTTTCGAATCCCCGCCACAGGCGCTGTCGAATCGTCCAGCCGCGTTTGTCTACTCGAGTGAATTTCAACGGCTCGGGGTCTTCCATGAGCAGGATCTTCGGCCCCGAGTACGATTCCGGTATGAATTGGGCCATTTCGATCTGGGATATCACGACGTCGTACCGGTCTTCTTCGAGATGCCGTCTGATTATGTTTGCGGAGGATCGCGAGGCATAGAGCGAGACGATCAAGGGAACGTCTCCGACCAGTCCGGCAAACGCGTTGAGGGCTACCTTTCTCGTGGTCGGAATCTCGAGCACCTTCATCATCCGGCACATGTCCGACAGTCCGCCGTCCCCGCTGGAATCCGGATGCCTGAAGCAGATCAAGCTGACGTCATGCGAGGCGGAAAGCTGCCTGATCTGGTTGTAGAGAAGCTGCTTGCCGCCCGTGTTGGTGGGCCAGGGCAGCCGGTGGGCCAGGAAAAGAATCTTCATCGCTTGATAAATTCCAGCCCGATGACTCCTTCACCAGGCAAGTCGCCGATGCGCTCGTAGAATCCCAATTCCTTGCCCATCATGATCGGCTCTCGCCAGTAGCGCCATGGCTGTCCGGACCAGCGGTCCAGCAACACCTGGCGAAGGAACCCGTCGCGCTTTTCGCCATAGATGGCGCTGCGGACCGGCTCCCCCGTGACGGCAAATATTTCGCGCTTCAATAATTCGTCGTCGAAGATGTGTTCCAGGAAGACATAGCCTCGTTCGTCGGTTTCGAGCAGACCGTATTCGTTCTGGTCGACGTGAAGGGAGTACGCCTCCCTCGCGCACGGAACCGTCAGCACGAGTTTACCGCCCGGCTTAAGGAGCGCCCACATCTTCTCGATGGCGGGACGCACTTCGGGGATGTGCTCCACAACCGAAAGGCTCGTGATGGCGTCGAACGAGGCAGACGGGAAGGGGGCGTCCTCGACGAGGCAATCGTGTAATCCGCAACGATTCCGGATTCCGGCCGCATCGACGAATCGGGTGGTGATAGGAAGATCGCTGGAATTTGGATTGATCAGCTCCGTCCGCAAATTAGGCGTTCGACAGGTCAGCAACAGGGGGAAGGCGTAGGGGGATGAGACATCGAGATAATTCGCCATTGGATGTCCCGCCAGCGACTGCCAGGCAAACTCGAACTCGAAATAGCGCGTCAGGATGACCGGGGCGAAGATCGACGTATGAAGTTCCGTGAAGCCGAGGGGCGCCTTCCGGTTGAACAGGAGCGAGAGCCCCAGCATGGAGTAATCGCGATGGAAGGCAAGTCCGGGGGTGCCCAACGCATGCGCCGCGAGCCAGCAGGGCAGTGACGCCGCACATCCGTACAGGGAAAACAACAATCGCTTCCACAACGGCCGAGACGCGGCTTTTTCGGGAATGGAAGCATAAACCGATTTCAATCAAATCCTCCACAAGTGTGTCTATGCCCCAGGGACTTTTGGCTTCATCAACAGATATCGCAATTGCGGAGTTGCCAAGGCCGCGACGGTGAAGGCGAGAAGAAGAAGAGCCCCCAGGGAAAGGATTGCAGGGATCGGCGCCGGGGGGATATCGAGTACTTGCTTCCCGATCAGGACCACCAGCAAGGAACCGGTCAAGGGAAGGCCGACATCGCGTAAAAACCACCTTCCTGCCTCACCTTGGAGGAGTCGGCGATGAGTCAATGGGACGCCGACGGCCATATATGTGCCATTCAATAAGACCCAGACCGCTGCCGCACCCACTGCCCCGTATCTGGTTGCCAGGAAAAGGATAGTCGGAACCAGCGTGAAAATAAAGACCGTGTTGATCTGCAGGCCTATCTTGGTCCATCCGTGTGCGAGTTGGAGCGCATAGGGAAGATTCATTAGTCCATTTAGAGCAGTACCGATGACCAGGATGGTGACGATGGGGGCCGTATTGCGTGCCACTTCCGTGTTCTGCGTCCAAAGCATCATGACCTCGTGCGAAAAGAGGCAAAGAACCGCCGCAACGGGCAGAATCAAGACGGCCATGACCTGAGTCGAGCCGTGGTACATGTCGGTCAGACCTTTTTCGTCCTTCTCGGCCACGAGCGCCGAGAAGCGGGGGAAGACGGTGTTGAACATCGGCGTGATCAGGACCGAGGAAATTCCGGTCGTGATCACGCTCGCAAGCATGTAGTAGCCAAACGTCGTCAGGTCGAGCAGCTTGCTCAGGATGACTTTGTCGATTTGCGTCAAGATGAGCGCTGACAGAGTGATACCGCTCATTCCGGCTGCGAACTGCCAGACGTTGCGGACAAGGGCGGGCGTGATGCGTGCTGGCCGTTCCGTTGCGGGCAGGCAGCGCCACAAGGCCACGGTGATCAGGACAACCTGGAGGCACCACACCGCGATCTGCCAGGTGAAGAAGGCGGAAACGGTCGGCGAGACGCGCCACAGGATGAGCACGGCGCCGACGCTGGACAGCGTTGCCATCGCGATTGAGAGGCCGTTCAGGAGCACCTGCCGTTGCAGCCCGATCAACCCCCCCTGGTAGAAGCTGAAGGGCCATTGCAGCGCCGCGAGGGCGCCCATGATCCGGATGGCGTGGAGGACCTCGTCGGGCGTCAGCCGCCCCGGCTTGATCCAGTGGGTGGCGATGAGGGGGGCGGCGAAATATACCACCGCGCCGATCAGGAGGCCGATCGCCCAGTAGCCGATCTCGAGCGTTCGGACGAAGTCGCGCGCTTCGCCGGCCTTCTCGGGCAGGGCGGAGTAGCGCGCCATCTCCCGCGTCATGGTGGGGCTGAGGCCCAGGTCGAGGATCTGGATCACCCCGTTCATCGTGAGGTAGAAACCGATCAGCCCGTACGCTTCCATCCCCAGGAACTTGATGTAGAGCGGCGTGCAGGCCAGACCGAGCAGGGCGGTCCAGCCCGATCCCGCGAGGTTGGCGATGAAGTTCTTCTTGACCCGGCTCATGGGGTGGAGGTGGACGTAGACATCAAGGAATTGCAGGAGTTATTGCCGGAACCCAGCGTCGAATCGAATCCCTTTTAAGGTCGTTCATAGAGAATCGTGCCGAAGTGGGCGGCAGGGGTCTTGACAATGATGTCCTTGGGTAGGGATATCCCGCGCAAGGCTTTGCGAATCGGGAGGGAACGCCGGTGTGGCAACTCGTCGGTCGGCAATATGACCATCAGGTCGATATCGCTGTCTCCCGTTGGTACCCCTGCGGACTGGGAACCGAAAAGGATGATCTTTTGCGGGTCGCAAACGCTACGGATACGTGCAACGGCGTCTCCGAGAATGTCTTCGATTCGCCCCATGGGGATAGTTTATTACGAACAGACCCGGAAATCCGGCAAATAATCGTCAAAGTAGAGCGGCGTGCAGGCCGGCCCGAGCAGGGCGGTCCAGCCCGATCCCGCGAGGTTGGCGATGAAGTTCTTCTTGACCCGGCTCATGGGGTGGACGGGTTCGGCTGGGTCAAAATGTTTTTGGCCGCAGTTGTGCCCCGTGGAGAATCCGCAGGATCTGGACCCGATCCTTCCGGATGCGATAGACGGCAAGATAAGGTGTTCGGCCGACGCGTCCGCTTCGGGGATAGGAACCCAGATGCCCGACCTGTTGTTCGATGGCATCACCTTGTTCGATAGCTGCTGCCGGATTGTCGGCAGCGATATATTCCACGATCGAATCGAAATCCTGGAGTGCGTCGGACAACCACTCGACGATCATCCCTTGTCGGCCTTGCCGACGCGGGATTGCAATTCCTTTCGCTTCCGGTTCCAACGGGCATGGACGGAATCGTGTGGTGCGAAGTCTGCTTTCGGGTTGTCGGCTTTCTTCAAGGCCTCCTCGACCTGCAGCCGGAACCAGCGGTCGTGCTCTTTTGCCGCTTCCTCGGGAAGCCGGACGGCAAAGGGAAGCCCTTTTTCCATGACGACCTGGTGCAGGAAAAGCCGGATGGCGTCGCTCATGGACAGCCCGAATTTGGAGAGGAGCGATTGGGCTTCCAGCTTTAAGGCAGAGTCGATGCGGGATCGGATTACGGATTCGGACATGTAAACCTCCGGCACGTTTGTGGCTACAACGTAGTATACCACCAAATGCCGAGCCGGCTTCCTTCCGATAAAACTCGAACTCTTCCAGAGACGCCAGAATGATGTCTTTCGGCAGCATGACATGGCTCCTGTCTTCGGAAAGTGCTCCCATGGGTGGATTATTGCGAGGGATGGGGCCTGGACCCTACGGGAAGGTTGGCGGTGACCCCGATCAGCCCCAGCAGGGCGGTCCAGCCGGAGCCCGCGAGGTTGTTGCCTGGAGGCACTCCTTCCGTTGTGGATTGGGTGTAAACTGCCCGTCAGGACTTCCTGTTCCGGGGGGGCATTGTACAAATTCGATAAATTGCCAGTGGGAATCATGGATCGCCTGCCCGCGCTTTGCGGGATGTTCCAGGGTGATCCGCTGGTCATTTTTGCCTATCTGTTCGGAGGGTGTGCGACCGGACCGGTCAAGCCGGTTTCCGACATCGATCTTGCGGTTTATCTGTCCGATACCGAATCCATCGCACAGACCAAACTGGACCTGTTCTCGAAGATCAGCGATGTTCTCGGGACTTCCGAGATCGATCTCGTCGTCCTCAACGTATCCTCGGTCAGCATCACGGGAAGGGTACTTCAAAACCGGAGGTTGCTTGTGGACAAGCATCCGTTCATCCGGCATCGATTCGAATCGTCCATGTTGCGGCAGTTTTTCGATTTTCGGAAAAAGGAAGAAACACTCCTATCGCTGAGGTACGGGCTTGGTCGATAAATATCTGATTCTCAGAAAAGTTGCCGAACTAGATCGCTACATCGTCGAAATGGGCGAATATTCGACGATCGAGGTCGGCGCATACCGAGCCGACTGGAAAGTTCAGCGCATCGTCGAAAGAACGTTGCAGATGATGATTGAAACCTGCGCCGATATAGCCAATCACGTCATTTCCGACGAATGCATGCGCGTTCCGACCGGTTATGCAGATACCTTCCGGGTCCTTTCCGAAAACGGGGTGATTTCCCCGGACCTTTCTTCTGTGATGGAAAAGATGGCGAAATTCCGGAACATCGTCGTCCACCAGTACGAAAGTGTGGATGCAGAGATCGTGGTGCTGGTCCTGAGAAAGCATCTCGGCGATTTCGGGGAATTTCGAGGGGCCATCCTGAAACACTTACCGGACTGATTCCCCGAATGGAGCGACCGGTAGGTCAATTCGGGAAACTCGCGCCGAAGGAGCGTGCTTTTCCCGACCTGGCGGGTGCCGGTCAGGACCGTTCCGGGAGATTCTCCGTGCCATGTATTTTGTTTCACGCCTTGACGGAATATCTGCCATAGGAGATTTGTGCCGCGGGTTAGCCCACGAACGACAGGTAATTTATGGGCGTGATCGTCTCGAAGGTCGCATCCGGATAGGCGTCCGCCCAGGCGGAAGGCGCCTTGATGCGCTTGTTCGAAGACCACTTGCACTCGTAACCGAAAAGGCCGCCGTCGCGTTCCTCCACGTAATCGACCTCTTGTCCGCCATACGTTCGCCAGAAATGGAAGGTGCCATGGATTCCGGCATAGGCCCTTTTTTTCATGCGTTCGGAGACGATGAAGTTTTCCCACAGAGCGCCGATGTCGTTGCGTGAATCGAGCGGATTGTATTGGCCGATGACGGCGTTGCGAATGCCGTTGTCGAGAAAATAATATTTGGCCTTCGAGACGATCTCGGTCCGCAGGTTCCGGCTGAAACCCCCGACACGCACGATGACGAACGCCTTCTCGAGGATGTCGAGGTACCGGCCGACGGTCTTGACGTCCAAGCGAACCTGGGTTGCCAATTCGCTGAGCGAGACTTCGCTTCCGACCTGGAACGCGACCAGCTTGAGCAGGTCGACCAGCGACCGCGATTCGCGGATTCGTTCCAGCGCGAGCACATCCTTGAGCAGGTAAGAACCGGCAAGTTCGTCAAGCAGGGCCGCTTTCCCTTTTTTGCCGGTGGTCGTCACCACTTCGGGATAGCTGCCGAAAACGAGAAACTCCGCGAGCCGTTCCCGCAGGTCGTGGGCGTTGTGCTGCTTGAGCAGCTCTATCTGGCAGATCGGAAAAAGCGTGACGGTTTTCTTGCGGCCCGTCAGCGGTTCGCCGACCGCGTGGGCCAGATCGAAGGAGGACGACCCGTTGGCGATGATTCTCAGGCCCGGGTTGTGATCCACGAGGATCTTCAGCCCCGTGCCGATCTCGGGCACTTGCTGCGCCTCGTCGATCGCCAGCAGGTCGTATCCCTCCGCGAAGCCGAGGATCTGTTCCATGTCGGAGGAGCCCAGCAGGTGGCGGAGGCGGATGTCGTCGCCGGTTTCCAGGCGATAGCGCAGGCCGCAGGAATCCAGCCACGCATTCAGAAGCGTGGTTTTCCCGGCCTGCCGGGGGCCGTAGATGACCAGCACTTTCCCGGGGCGGACCAACCGGTCGAGCGACAGGGCTCGTGGAATCATGGCGGCGCGATCCTTTGATTAGTATTAATATATGGAACTATAATCCACATATTAAGGCAACCCAAGGGGAGATGCAATGGCTCAGGGTTCCGCCGACTGAAGGATGCTGATATGGCGTGCAGCCTCTCGCGCACCGGGATGCCGACTAGGGATATAATCGAGAGTTTGTTCCAATGGCATTCGAACAAGGAGGGAACGTGGATAAAAACGCGAAAATCCTGGTTGCCGGCGGAACCGGCATGGTTGGTGGCGCTTTGGTCAGGTTGCTCCGGAAGGAAACTTATACCAACGTACTCGCACCGCCGCGCGCCGAGCTCGACCTTTTGTCATCCGACTCGGTCGACCGCTGGTTCGACCGTAACCACCCGGATTACGTGTTCATGGCTGGCGCAAAAGTCGGCGGCATCGCCGCAAACAGCGCAGATCCAGTCGGTTTCCTGTCCGAAAACGTCAAGACGCAGATGAACCTGTTCGAGGCGTGCCGGAAGTACGGGACACGGAAAAACATGTTCCTCGGCAGCTCCTGCATCTACCCGCGCGAATGCCCCCAGCCGATCCGCGAGTCATACCTGATGACCGGCCCGCTCGAGCCGACCAACGAGGGGTACGCGCTGGCCAAGATCATGGGGCTCAAGATGGCCGAATACTACTGGCGCCAGCACGGCATGGTCACCATTTGCCCGATGCCGTGCAACCTCTACGGCACCGGCGACCATTTCGATTTCCAGCGCTCGCACGTTTTGTCGTCCCTTGTACGCCGCTTCGTTGACGCGAAAGACGAGGGGAAGCCGTCGCTCGAACTCTGGGGCACCGGGTCGGCGCGGCGCGAGTTCCTGCACGTCGACGACGCAGCCGAGATCATGCTGGCGCTGATGGAACGGTACGAGGAGAATGCGATCATCAACATGGGGCCCGGCGTCGACCTCACCATCAAGGAGCTGGCCGGGATGATCGCCGAGGCGGTGGGCTACGCGGGCGAGATCCGATGGGATCCGACGAAGCCTGACGGCATGCCGCGCAAGTGCATGGAGGTCTCCCGGATGCTGGCGCTGGGCATCCGCCCGAAGATCGGGCTTCCCGAGGGCATCCGCCGGACGATCGCGGAATACCGCGAGCTCAAGCGCCGAGGGGAGGTTCGTTGAACATCGACCTGACCGGCCGGCTGAAGGGCGTCGTCGAGTTCCTGATCGAATCCAGCAGCCGCATCAACGAGGCCAAACCGCAGAAATACTGGTACCCGCTTAGCATGGCCACCTACGGCGTCGAGGAGATCCTCCAGGCGCTCGACTCGATGTGCAACTTCCGCACGACGATGTGGGAGAAGACGCGAGAGTTCGAGCAGCGGTTCGCCGAATACCAGGGCTGCCGCGAGGCGGTCATGGTCAACAGCGGGTCCTCCGCCGACCTGCTGCTGTCGTTTCTCCTGACCAGCCCGCCCGACAACCGGCTGAAGCCGGGCGACGAGATCCTCGTGCCGGTCGTCACCTGGCCGACGCAGGTCTGGTCGCCGCTGATGGCGGGGCTCAAGGTGCGCTTCGTCGACGTAGACCCCGCGACGCTCAACCTCTCGATCGAAGACCTCGAGCGCAAGATCTCGCCGAAGACGAAGGCGATCTTTTTGGTTCACGTCATGGGCAACCCCTGCGACATGGACCGCGTGCTCGCCCTCGCGGAAAAGCATGGGCTGCCGGTCATCGAGGATTGCTGCGAGTCGCTCGGATCCGAATGGGACGGCCGGAAGGTGGGCAATTTCGGGGTGGGCAGCGCCTACTCGTTCTTCTTCTCGCACCACATGACCACGATGGAAGGCGGGATGGTCGTCACCGACGACGCCGAGACGGCCGACCGGCTCCGCGTCCTGCGCGCCCACGGGTGGCTTCGCAATGTCGAGGCGTCGCACGTGCACCTCGACGGGTGCGGGATCGACCCGCGCTACGCCTTCGTCAACTGGGGCTTCAATGTGCGCCCGACCGACCTGCAGGCGGGCTTCGGCCTCGAGCAGCTCAAGCGGCTGCCCGGCTTCACCGAACGGCGGCTGGCGCTGGCCGCCCGCTTCTTCGCGTTCGTCGACCGCGTGCCGTGCCTGTCGCGTCCGGCTGTGGGCGCCAAGGCGGCGCCCATCTGGATGTCGTTGCCGATCATGCTGGGGGACGATGCGCCGTTCTCGCGCGACGAGATTACCGCCTGGCTCGAAGGGGAGGGGATCGAGACGCGCCCGATCATCGCGGGCAACCTTCAGCGGCAGCCGGTCGCGAAGCTGTTCGACTGCTTCGACGGCACGCCGTATCCCGGGGCCGACCGCGTGCACGACCGGGGGTTCTATATCGGGCTGTCGCCGATGACCTCGGACGAGACGATGGGTCGATTGATCGAGCGGTTCGAGGCGTTCCTGCGGACGAAAGGAATCTAGCGGGGGCGTTCGCCTGACAACCGCTCCTTGAGCAGCGCGAGCTCCTGCGCCATCTTCTTGTTCATCACGTATAGCCGCGACACGGTGATCGAGAAGTGGATGAGGATGAGCAGGACGAAGAAGATGGCGACGAGGAACAGGAACGAGGGCGGATAGAAGATGCCCACGGTGTGCGAGGCGGCCTCGAGCCAGTCCCTCCGGACCGACAGGACGACCATGACGATGCTGCCGAACAGCCACAGGATGGAATATTCCTCGCGCAGTTTGCGGCGCCGGACCATTTCGATGATGTAGGCCGCGAGCGCGAAGGCGCTCATGGCGGCGAGGAGCGTAACCCGGTTCAACCGAATCTCCGGATGCAATTGATGAAGAAGGAAAGCGTTACCTTGACCATATAGTACACCGAGCCGAGCGGGGTGATCGACGATTTCCCCTCGGTGCGCGAGTGCATCCGGGTAGGGATCTCGACCGCGCGCGCATGCATGTGGTGCATCAGGATGTAGGCGTCGACCTCGGGGTAGTCGGACGGGTAGTGCTGCGAGTAGAAGTCGACCAGCTTGCGGTTGATGGCGAAGTAGCCCGAGGTGGGATCGGTCACGCGGTAGCCGGTGAAGAGTCGCACCAGGATGCAGAAGTAGCGGATGCCGAAGCGTCGCAGGAAGGTGCCGCGATATTCGGTCTCGCCCAGGAAGCGCGATCCGATGACGGCATCGGCGCGTCCCTGGAAGATGGGTTCGAGCATCGCGGGAATATCCCCGATCTCGTGCTGGCCGTCGGCGTCGATGCGCACGACGGCTTCGTATCCGTTCTCCCTCGCGAAAAGGTATCCGGTCTGAACGGCGCCGCCGATGCCGAGATTGCACGGCAGGTCGAGCACGATGGCGCCGGCGCTGCGTGCGACCTCGGAGGTGTCGTCGGGCGAGCCGTCGTTGATGACGACGACATCGTACGGAAGAGTCGCGCGGAGGGTGGATACGATCGCCCCGATGGATTTATCTTCGTGGTAGGCGGGGATGAGGACCATCGTTTTCATGACAGCACCATCGTACGACGCTCGCGGCGCGAGAGGAAGACAAAGCCGCAGCAGGCGGCGAGCAGGGTGACGCCGCTCAGTGCGCACAGGGCGGTCCAGAGCCGCGGTTCGTAGCGCCAGACGACCGTATGCCGGCCCGGGGGCACGACGACGCCGCGGAAGTAGAGATTCACCGGGAAGACCGCCGCAGGGGCGCCGTCGATCGTCGCGTGCCATCCGGCGGCGTAGCGTTCGGTGCTGGCCAGGACCGAGGGCGCGCTCCCCGGGGCGTCGACGATGACCTCGACGCGCTCGGGGGCGTAGCCGACCACCCGCGCCGTTCCGTAGGCGCCCGGGACGACGCCGCCGGGGGGAAGCTTGCCGGGATCGCCGACGAAGACGGGAACCGGCGCCCCGGCGCCGACGGAGCCCAGCGCCGCCAGGACCGCGTTGTCGGAGACGGCCTTCTCGACCCCGGGAGACAGCCAGAAGCGGACGGGAGACGCCATCACTTCGGCGAACCGGCTGTCGCACAGGTTGTCTTCGAACGCTTTCGCCTTGAGCGACAGGGAGGCGAGGACGATCGGCTCCTTGATGACCTGCTGGACATTGAAGAACCCAAACTGGCGCGGAGGATGGCGCGGTCCCGGCTCGCCGGCCACGTCGGTCGTCCGGCGGTGGTATTGCTCGACCTGGGCGATGGAGTCCCGGTAGACCCAGACGGTCTCCTGGTTGATGCGCAGGTGCGCCCCCAGGTCGAACGCGACGAGCAGCGCCAGGAGCGCCGGGACGGTGCCCGAAGGCGTCGGCGCCGTGTGAAGCCGCCAGGCGAGGAGCGTCGCGGCCGCGAGGACCGCCGCGGGCAGGAAGAGGGGGACGGCGTTGCCGGCCACATCGATGCCGTGCGAGGAAAGGAACGAGGCGATCGCGGCGAAGGCGGCCAGGGAAATTCCGGACCAGCCCGCGAGGAGCCGGAAAGCCGAGCGCGACGCCTCGGAGTCCCGGCAAAGCGTCGAGATCCCCATGCCGGCGCCGAGGGCCAGCGCGAACAGCCAGTAGAGCCGGAAGGGGCTCGAAAACCGCATGAACTTGATGGGGGGAAACAGGTAAGACAGCACAGTTCCGAGGCCGCCCTTTCCCCCGACCGAGATCCAGTACATGAACAGGAAAAAGACAGGGATCCACCACCAGCGCTTGCGCCCTTTTGCGGACAATAGCCAGATCGCGGCGAGGGGGAACGCGAGGATGCCGGCGTAGCCGTCGGTCATCGCGATGTCGATGCCCATCCATTCGCGTCCCAGGATCGTGGCGTAGGGGGAAAACAGCGACGCGTGCGACGGCAGCGAGAAGGGCGATCCGAGAATGATGCCGGCGCCGAGCGAGCGGGTCCGGTCGGTATAGTTGGCCCCTTCGGTGAAGAAGGCGTGGAGTACGGGCGACCAGACGACGATTCCGATTGCGCCGACGATGCCGAGGACGGCGAGGATCCGGACGCCCCGCTTCAGGCCCGAAACGGATTCCGCATCGGGGCCGTCTTTGCCGAATGCGAACCCGTGGCGAAGCACCAGCCAGAGCGCCAGCGCATACCCGTTGAACATGGCGAGCGGGGGGTAGCCGCCGAGGGTCGAGACCCCCATCGCACCCCCGGCGAGCACCGCGTACGACCAGCGCCCCGTTTCGACGGCGCGGTCGGCCAGCAGCACGAGGAAGGGCAGCCAGGCGGCCACGCAGATATACGGCGTGTGCTCGGCGTTGCTGATGAAGAATCCGGAGAAGGCGTAGGCCATCGCCGCGGCGAAAGCGCCCGTCGGCGTTCCGGCAAGGTGGCGGACGAGGAGGAACATGCCAAGTCCGGCCGCAAGCCAGTGGATCGACCAGAAGCCGATGAAGGCGCCCCACGTGTCGTCGGTCATGCCGGCGAGGAGCAGCGCCAGGGGATTGAGCGTGACATGGTCGGGATCTGCGAGGAAGGGGTAACCGCAGTTCGAGTAGGGATCCCACAGCGGAAGGCGGCCTTCCCGCACCGAATCCGAAAAATAGGTGTACGCCGGATAGAACTGGTCGCGGGCATCCCATCTCGGCTCGGCCGATTTCAACAGCAGAGGGGAAACCAGGAACAGGAAGAGGATCGCGAAGGCGCCCGCGGCGATCAACCAGCTTGCCCGGCCTTTGGGCGGCTTAACCGGTTTCATGGATCATTTGTCCTCGGGATCGCCGAGCGCGCTGCTCTGGGCGCGCACGATATAGAGAGGGCGGTTGCGCGTCTCGATGTAGGTCTTGCCGACATATTCGGCGATGAGGCCCAGCAGGATGAAGTTGAGCGAGCCGATGAACAGGATGGAGATGGTCTGGAAGGTGTAGCCGGGCAGCGGCACCCCCCAGACGAACCAGACGAACAGGATCTGGACGGAAAAGCCCGCGCCGAAAAGGAAGCCGAGCATCCCGAGCGCCAAGCAGAAGCGCAGGGGCGCGATCGAAAACGAGCAGAGGGCATCGAGTGCAAGCAGCGAGAGGCGGAGGTAGTTGTATTTCGTGATCCCGCCGTGCCGTTCTTTCTGGTCGTATTCGACGCCGCACTGGCGGAAGCCCACCCAGATCGACAGGCCCCGGACGAAGCGGGTGGTCTCGCGGCAGCGCCGGAGCGCGAGGAGCGCCTTGCGGTCGATCAGCCGGAAGTCGCCGGTATCGGCCGGCAGGGGAACCTCGGAAAGCTGGTTGAACAGGCGGTAGAACAGGGAGGAGGTGCTGCGTTTCAGCCATCCCCGGTCTTCGCGCAGCCGGCGGGTCGCGTAGACGATCTCGTACCCTTCGCGCCAGCGCGCGACCATGTCGGGAATCACCTCGGGAGGATGCTGGAGGTCGGCGTCCATCAGGATCGTGACCTCGCCCGAGGCGATGTCGAGGCCCGCGGTGGAAGCGGCCTCGTGGCCGAAGTTCCTCGAGAAGGAGACGAACCGGACGCGCGGGTCGGCCTCGCTCATGGCCTGGATGATCGGCAGCGTGCGGTCGGTGCTTCCGTCGTCGACGAAGATGAGCTCGAAGGTCGAGGCGCAGGCGGACAGGATCGGAACCAGCTTTTCGTAGAGCACCCGCACGTTCGGCTCTTCGTTGAAGGCCGGGACGACGACGGAAATGGTTTCGGGCAACGGCGTCAAGGAGGGTGCCTCCGACGCGACCGCGGCATCAGGATAGGACATGGTATTGCGTCCACAAGAGGAACCCGGCCGGGCTCCGGTCGAAGATCGGCTCGAGCGACGAGGAGATTCGACGGCCCCACTCGCCTCCGAATTCGGCGAGAAGCGGGATGTAGAGGCCGCAGCGGCCCGACTCGACCGGTTGGAAACCGGATTGCGCCGCCTCGGCGAGCAGCTGCCGCCGGGTCAGCAGGTTGATGTGTTCGTTGTCGATGATGGCTTCGGGGTATATCCGGCAGGCGATGGCACGAAAGAGGCGACTGGTGGCCAGCCGCATGATGAGCTCGACCGAGCTGTGGCTCTGGGGAGTCGAGAGGATCAGCTTGCCGGATGGGGCCAGCACCCTGCGGATTTCGCCGAACGCATCGAGGCTGCGGCCGGGCGGCAGATGCTCGAACACCTCGGAGCAGAAGACCAGGTCGAACGACCCGTCTGCGAACGGGAGGCGGAGCAGGTCTCCCTGCATGAAGAACGGATGGGGGGGCGGGGACTGCTTGTCCTCGAATGAGGAAAACCGGACGAATTCGGCGTCGATGTCGAGGCGCACGCAGAAGCGCGGGACAATCCGAAGCGTCTCGCGGTAAAGATTGCCTCCGATGCCGACTTCGAGGCACCGCTTGCCGGCCGCGTAGCGGTTGAGCAGGCCGGTCAGCCTCGCGTTGCGCTCGTGGTGAAGGTGGCGGCGAGTCGGGTTCCGGGAGTCGAATACGGACCGGTAAAGGTGAACCCGGTCGGCCCGGGCCGGATCGAAGGGGCCGACCCGGGGCTCCTGTTCCCGATGCAAAGCTACTTGATGACCTTTTCGATTTCTTTCTTGAGCTGCTCGCCCGTCACGGAGCCGACCACGCTGAAGGAAATGGTGCCGTCCTTGCCGACCAGGAAGAGCGCAGGCGTGCCGGCGACGCCGTAAGGGTCTGCCACCGCGAACGCGTCGCCGACCAGCTCGTCGAAGACGATCCGGAAGGTCAGCTTTTCGGCCGCGTAGAACTTGTCGACCGCTTTCTTCATGTCGCGTCCGTCGAGATTGACGCCGACGACCGAAAGGCCCTTGGGAGAGAACTGACGGGTCATCTCGTTGATCATCGGGATCTCTTCACGGCACGGGCCGCAGAAAAACGACCAGAAGAAGAGCAGCGTGGGGCCCTTGTCGAGCGAGTCTTTCAGCCGAAACTCCTTGTCGGTCAGGTCGGTCACGGCGAAATCGGGGGCCTTGGCGCCGGCTTTCAAAGTTTCGATCCCCTTGACGGTGGGGATCTTGGTGAAAGTGGCGGGCTTGTCGGCGGCCTTGGCCGTGCCGGATAGCAGGGCGAGCGTAATCGAAGCTGCGATGACTAAGGTGGAAAGGTTCCGAAACATGGATGGCTGCCTCGCTATTTCTTGATTTGTTTCAGGGCGTCGGCGACGACGGTGCGGATGTGCTTCTCGTCGCCCGCCTTGTAGCCTACATGATAAAACTTGATCCGGCCGTCGGCCCCGATGACCAGCGTGGTGGGAAGCACCATCGCGTTGAAGGAGGTGGCGACCTTGCGGTCCTTGTCGATGAGGACGGGGAAGTTGATCTTGGTCGGCATGCCCTGCATGAACTTGACGACGCGCTGGGTGCCGAAGGAGTCGAGGTTGACGCCGATCATCACCAGCCCCTTGTCCTTGAACTCGTTGTAGATCTCGACCAGGCGGGGAATCTCTTCGACGCACGAGGCGCAGTAGATGGACCAGAAGTCGAGGACGACGACTTTCTTGCCCTTGAGCTGGGCGAAGCTCAGGGGGTGGCCGTCGATGGTCGTGCCCGCGAAGGCGGGCGCTTCGTCGCCTTCTTTCATGCCGCCCCCGCCTCCGCCAAAGAAGGCCGTCGCCGGCTGGACAGTGAAAAGGATCGCCAGCACGGCGGTCAAGCAAAGGAGAAGGGCTCTACGGGTCATTTCCGGACATCCTCCTGAGAATAATTTGTAGACTTATATCACAGCAACCCGGTCATGTGTTACAGGAAACATCCGCACACGGGGTTGGACGTGGCGCTTGACGAAATATTCGACGACGATGTAACATATCGGCAGTTTGCGTGTAATCTTTAGCGTGGTACCCCGCGAGGGTGCCGAAAAACACACTTCTCAGTGGAGGAAACAAAGATGAAGAAGATCCGCTTCGCGGCCCCGAAAGTCGTCGGTTCGTCCACCGTCCATCCCTGCTGACAGCAACAGGAAAGCAACATCGAAACAGGTACGCCATAGCCCCTTCAAGGAGATGAGGATGGGACTCCAGACACAAATCTGGAAGTACGCGTTTGCCTCGGCCATGGTTGTCGCCGGGTTTGCCACGATCTCGATGGCAGAGCCGTTTGTCGACATCACGTCCGACTCGGGCATGGCCCTAAACGGGCGCAACAAGGGTGTCGCAATCGCCGACGTCGACGGAGACGGCCTCCAGGACATCTTCATTTCCAATAAAGGGGGCCCGAGCCACCTTTACCTTAACCTGGGCAATGGCAAGTTCAAGGACGTCACCGAAGAGGCCGGCTTGTCCGAAACGGGCTATGCCATGGGGTCTTCCTTCGGCGACGTCAACAACGACGGCAAGCCCGAGCTCTACGTCGCCAAGGGCGGCCGCTACGAGATCGAGTCCAACCGGCTCTATTTCAACGCCAGCACCCCCGGGCACGTGAAGTTCATCGACATCACCGAAACGTCGGGAACCGGCATCAAGGCGTTCACCTACGGTTCCACGATGTTCGATTATGATCACGACGGTCGCCTCGACATCTACTGTTCCAACTACGGCGTGGGCCAGCACAACGTGCTGTTCCGCAACGAGACCAACGGCCCACGGCCCGAAGACGTCAAGTTCGTCGACGTCACCGACAAGGCCGGCGTGGGCACCGGCACCTGGTCCTGGAGCGCCGTGGCGTTCGATTACGACGGCGACGGGTGGGACGATCTCTACGTCTCCACCGGCCGGTACCCCGGCGTGGGCCGCAACCTGCTCTACCACAACAACCACGACGGCACCTTCACCGACGTGGCCGAGACCGCGGGCGTCACCAACGGCGCCTGGACGCTGGGCACGGGCGTGGGCGACATCAACAACAGCGGCCGGCTCTCCATGTATATCTCGAACTACGTCGGCGGCAACAAGATGATGCTCAACCTGGGCAACGGCAAGTTCAAGGACATCACGAAAGAGTCCGGCACCGCCCACAACGGGTGGGGCAAGGGCACCGGCTTCGCCGACACCGACCATAGCGGCTACCTCAGCATGTACGAGGGCGACTGCAAGTTCTCGAACCAGCTCTATCACAACAACGGAAACCTGACCTTCACCGATATCGTCGACAAGTTCCCGTCCATGAAGCTCGAGACCATCCGCACCAAGGGCGTGGCGTTCTTCGACGTCGACGGCGACGGCGACCAGGACCTGGTCGTGATGAACTGGGAAGTCGGCCCCCGCCTCTACCGCAACGACCAGAACGACGGCAACTGGATCAAGGTCAAGGCCGTCGGCACGACCTGGGCCGATCCGTCCGACCGGCCCAAGTCCAGCCACGATGCGGTGGGCGCGACCGTCAAGCTGTTCGACGCCTCCGGCAAGTTGCTCGGCTTCCGCCAGGTGATGACCTCCAACGGATTCTGCAGTTGCCCGCCGCTCGAAGTTCACTTCGGCGCCCCCGCGGGTGGCAGCTACACGGTCGAGGTCACGTTCCCCAGCGGGATCAAGGTCACGAAAAATGTCACGGCCGGCGCGGCCTACGAAGTTCGGGAAACCGAATAGCGCCAAGGCCTTCAAGACGCGGTTCCTGCGAAAGATCCTAGCCCCGCTGCCGGTTCACGTGCGGCGGGGCTTTTCATTTTCTGGCGGAGGGTGAATGAAGTCGACGCGGTCAAGGGTGCGGTGGATCGGCATCGGGTTCTTCTGCCTCCTCTTCGCGGCGTGCGGTACGGCCGGCGGCGAGCGTCGCGTCCTCCACACAGCGATGCCGGGGACCCCCCTCTCTCCCGAGGCCGAACGGGCGGTCGAAGAGGCAAAGGCGGGCGATCCGGGCAAGATCCGGGCATTGTTGGGATATTTCGCGACCGAAGACAACGAGCGGCTGATCCGCGTCATGACGGCGATGGGGCCCAAGCTCGAATCCCCGATGATGGCGGCGCTCGATGACCCGGATCCGGCCAAGGTCGAGCTGGCCGCGGGGCTGTTGGGCGAGATCCGGGCCAAAGAAGCGGTTCCCCGGCTGACGGAGATGCTCAAGTCCGACCGGTCGCGGCGGTATATCGCGGCGTGGGCATTGGGCGAGATCCGCGATCCGGGCTCCATTCCCGTGCTGGTGGGGGCGCTTTCCGATCGCACCGAGAGCGTGGTCAAGGCCTCCACGCGCGCGCTCATCAACATCGGCAAGAAGTCGACGCCGGCCATCGTTTCGGCGCTCCCCGGATCGTCGGGCCGGGCCCGGAAGGCGATGCTTCGTGCGCTCGAGGACATCGAGGACACGGGGGCCGAAGACGCGCTGCTTGCCGTCCTCGACACCGAAAAAGATCCTGTGATCCAGGCGGCGGCGGCGCGGGCGCTGTCCAAATGCGGCACCGTCAAGTGCTATGCGCCGCTCGAGCGTTGGTTGCTCGAGGGCGAGACTGGCGTGCGCGTCGAGTGCGCCTGGTCGCTGGGCATCCTCATCGCGAAGCCCTCCGAGGGCGCCTTGCGCAAGACGCTCGAAGACGCCGACCCCAACGTGCGCGAGTGGTCGGCGCGGGCGCTCGAGAACATCACCGGCGAGCGGGTGCTGTACCGCGACGCCAAGGGGAAGAAAGTGCTCCCCTACAATCTTTACAGGTAGCCGGCCGTGCTTAACGACCTTCCGATCATCAAAGACCTTTTCCTGGCCCAGGCCCGGACGCTCTGGCCTTATTATCTCGGCGGCGTCGTCTTCGCAGCCCTCATAAAAACCTTCAAATGGGACCGGCGAATCAGGGCCTCGCTCATCCGGTACGACCGGGCCGCCATCTTCGTGGCCGTCGGCGCCGGGCTCGTTTCCCCACTGTGCTCCTGCGGCATCATGCCCGTCGTGATCGCGCTGTCGGCGGCGGGCGTCCCAATTGCACCGGTGCTGGCGCTCCTCATCACCTCGCCCCTCATGGCGCCCGATGCTTTCATCCTGACCGTCGGGCAGCTCGGCTGGGTGTGGGCGTTGTGGAAACTCGCGATCGCGGCCATGGTCGGCCTTTCCGCAGGATTCACGGCGCGGTGGCTGTCATCCCGCGGCGTCCTTTCAAGTACCAGCTTCATGGTCGAGAAAATGTATGCCCGCGACGGCAAGGTCCGCCCCGGCTTCGAAGACATCGTGAACGCCGGTTGCTTCAAGAGCGCCGACGGCCACGAGGGGCATGTGCACGACCGGGGGAACCGGTTCGTCTTCTTCCTCGAACGGTTCCGCGACATGGCGTTCGAGGTGGGCAAGTTCCTGCTCGCCGCGCTGGTCATCCAGGCGCTGATCACCTTTTACCTGCCGCTGAATCTGGTCGAACCCGTTCTTGGGCGCCGGTCGGCGCTGTCGATCCTGTTCGCGACGCTCCTGTCCGTGCCCTTGCCGGTTCACCAGATGGCCGCACCGGCCATCATCAAGGGGTTGCTGGCCACCGGCATGAGCCCGGGGGCGGGGATGGCCATGCTGGTCGGCGGCCCCGTCACCAGCATCCCGGCGCTGGCGACGCTGGCGGGCGTCTACGAGCGGCGGGCATTCGTTCTCTACCTGGCCGTCGGCATGACGGCGGCGTTGGCCAGCGGCTACCTGTTCCAGGCGTTCTACGGTTGATCCATAAGGAGGTTCCCCGGATGAAGGTTCGCTCGACGCTGTTCACCGCCGCCATGGTCCTGATGGCCGCGTTCATGATCGAGGGGTGCGCGACCCCCAAGGTCGCCGGCAGGCCCGGCTTAACCGGCACCATCTTCGCCCCCGCCGACAATGCGTATCTCTATGTCTACAAGAAGGGCGTCACGCCCCATGGCCCGGCCGAGGTGATCACTCCGCTCTCGACGCTGGCGGACGGCGCCTTCTCGGTCGAGCTGCCGCCCGGCGAGTACACGGTCGTCGCCCGCCGCCGCGCCACCAACGAGAACGGCGGGCCGCTGGTCGCCGGCGACCGCCGCAGCGAGCCGGTCGACATCAAGGTCGGCACCGACGGCAAGATCGTCCTCAACCTCGTGATGAACGTCAAGGAAGATGCCGAGTACAAGTCCTCCTTCATCCCCCCGAAGGAATGGACCACCGCGGTAGCCGGAACGGTCCGCGACTCCGAGGGCAACCCGGTGCAGGGGACCCGGGTCCATGCATACACTTACGTGCAGATGTCCGAGCGTCCCAAGTACGTGAGCGAGCGGACCGGCCCCGACGGGAAGTTCGTCATCTTCCTGCCGAAAGGCGGCACCTATTACCTGGCCGCGCGCGACCGCTTCGGCGGCCCGCCCCGCATCGGCGATCTCTACGGGCGCTACGACGAGGGCTCGATCAATCCGACCGGCGTCGTCCTCAAGGACGGCGAGCGCAAGGAAGGCATCGACATCATGGTGTTCCGGGTCTGGTAGACGTCGCTTGCGCAAGGGCCTCAGCACCGGGATCCTGATCGTCCTGGCGCTCTCTCTCGCCGGTTGCGCCGGCCGATCCACGCTTCGCGCCGCGCACGGCGACCTGCCGGTCGAGGTCGCGGTCCGGGTCGCCTGGCAAGAGGCGCCGATCGCCGGCGCCCGTGTCGAATGGCGTGCCGGCATCTCGCCCGACGATCCCGGCGCCGTCCGGTCGGCATCGACCGGGCCCGACGGCATCGCCCGTTCCGCGATCCCGCCCGGCCGGTATTTTTTGATGGCCCACTGGCGCAAGGACGGCAACTACGCCAGGCCCGTCCAGCCGGGCGACCGCTTCTCCTTCTTCGGCGGCAACCCCGTCTACCTTTCCGCGGGGCCTCCCCGCGAGATCTTCCTCGGCCTGGTCGAGGCCGTCGGGCCGCCCCCTGCCGCGGCAGGAGAGGAGACGACGGCAGCCGGCGTGTCGGGCGTGGTGCTGGCCGACGGCGCCCCGCTGGCCGATGCGCATGTTTTCGCCTACCTCCGGACCGACACCGCCTTCCGCGACATGGGCTTCGCCGCTTCGGCGCCGACCGGGGTCGACGGCGCCTTCTTCCTCGACCTTCCGCCGGGGCGTTATTACCTGGTCGCGCGCAAGCGCGCCTCCGGCGGAATCGCCGGGCCGCTGCGCAAGGGTGACGCGTTCGGCTATTACCCGGGGAACCCGGTCGACGTCGTCCCGGGCGACCCGCTTCGGGTCACGCTCCCTGCGACGACGCTCCGGCTGAGGAACACGCCCACCTATTCCGCGTCCGCCGCCGCCCCGTCCTTCATCGAGGGGCGCATCCTCGGTTTGGACGGCAGGCCCCGGCGCGGGATCTATGCGGCGCTCTACGACAACCCCGACCTGCTCAACCGGCCGATCTTCATCTCCGAGGTCACGGGTGACGACGGCCGTTACCGGCTGCCGGTGCCGATCCCCGGGAACTATTACCTCGGCGCCCGCAGCGGCTACGGCGGCTCCCCGGTGCCGGGCGACTTCTACGGCCGGTACGAGGGGAATGCCGCGCATTCGGTCAAGATCCGCGGCGGCGACCGGCTTACCGGTTTCGATGTCGAGGTCTCCGAGGTCCGGTGAGGCCCCGACGCAACGGCCCGGGAAGTGGTATCTTGTTAGAAACGCACCTAGTCCCTGAGCCGGGTAGGTTCTCTTCCTTGACGCATCGTCTTCCCTCACTCATTGCGATCCTTTTCTTGGCGGCCTGTACGCTCAAGGCGTCGTCCCCGGCCTCCTGCACGGTGAAGGAACTCTGGAGATTCGGGACCGGCGGCTTCGTCGACTCGGCACCGGCCTTGGCCGGCGATCTCGTCTACGCCGGGTCGTGGGACCATTCCCTCTACGCGCTGGACACGGAAACGGGACGCATGCGATGGTCCTTCGATGCGGGAGATTTCATCGATTCGGCGCCGCTGGCTGCGCGCGGGATGGTCTACGCCTGCGCCTGGAACCGGCGCTTGTTCTGCCTTGACGGCCTTTCCGGCCGACTTTCCTGGTCCTTCGAGATGCCCCCCTCGGCGTTCGACGACCATCGCCAATCCAGCCCCGTCCTTGCCGGGAATAACGTGCTGGTCGGCGGGTTCGACGGGATCGTGTACGCGCTCGACAGCGCTTCGGGCCGGAAGGCGTGGGAACTGCCGACGGGCGGCCCGATCCGATGCCGGCCCGATCCCGCGGGCTTCGCGGGCTCCGGCGACGGATTCCTCTACGCGTTCGATCCCGCCACGGGCGCGATGCGCTGGCGGTTCGGCGCGGGCGATGCGGTCAACAGCGGGCCGGTCGCGTACGGCGGTCGCGTCTATTTCGGTTGCCGGAACGGAAAGATCTTCTGCGTCGACGCCGGGAGCGGGCGCGTCGCCTGGATCCGGGACACCGGGAGCCGGATCGAATATTCCGCGCCGCTCCTCGTCGAAGGGTTGCTGTTCATCGGCGACTGCGACGGGATGCTTCACGCCCTGCGCCCGGCCGACGGGTCGTCCGCATGGACCTTCCGGGCCGCCGGGCCGATCTATTCGTCGCCGGTGCTCGCGGGCGGGTCGGTCGTGTTCGGGGACAACGGGGGCGGCGTGTATTTTCTCGACCCCGCGACCGGACGCGAGCGCGCGCGGTTCGCGGCCGGGGGCGCCGTTCAGGCGGTAGCGCCGGGGCCGTCCGGGTCTGTCTTGTGCGGGTCGCGCGACGGGCATGTCTATATGCTCACACGCTCGGGAGGCGATCGATGAGGCATTGGTTGGCATGGGGAGCGGCCTTTTTGGCGATGGCGGTTGCGATGTTGGCGGCCGCCGCCGATGATCGGCCAGTCCGAAAGATATCCGGCCCGATCGACAACGATGCCGTATGGGAAGGTCGCGTGCTCGTAGAGCAAACCGTGGCCGTCAGGGCGGGCGTCCGGCTGACCATCCGCCCGGGCGCCGAGATCCTTTTCGTCAAGGGGACCGGGCTCGAAGTGTCGGGGATCCTGTCGGCCGTCGGCACTTCCGACCGGCCGATCCGCTTCGGATCCGCCGAACCGGCCCCCGCGCGGGGCGACTGGAAAGGCCTGTTGCTCGCGGGGCCCGGCGACAACAGCGTGCTGCACCGGGCGGTCGTGACCGATGCAGAGACGGTCCAGGTCCACGGCGGTGCTCCCGAAATATCGGAGTGCACGATCCGGAGGATGATCACCGGCGTCTTCATCGGGAAGGACATGTCGGGGAACATCTCGAAGAACACGATCACCGACATGTCGACGCACGGGATCGATTGCCAGATAGGCTCCACCCCTTCGATCGTCGGCAACACCATCCGGAAGTGCGACAAGTCCGGCATCATCGCGCAACGGAACTCGGCCCCCGTCATTTCGGGCAATGCCATCGGCGAATGCAACAGCGGCATCAGTTTCGGGTCTCCCGCACCCGCGCCCGAGGGGAACCGGATCGACAACTGCACCGTCGGGATCGCGCTGAACAACGTGGGAAACGGGATGGCGGTCCGGGGTAATCATTTGTTCCGCAATGCGACCGGCTTGTGGATCGAGAATTTTTCCTCGCCCAAGATCGAGGGCAACGTGTTCGACAATAACGGGGCCGGCATCTTCTGCTTCAGGTCGTCCAGCCCCGACATCGTCCAGAACCGCCTTGTCGGCAACCAGAACGGGATCGCGTGCTCCCAGATGTCCGCGCCGAGGATCGCCTCGAACGACTTCTCCCGGAACGAGACCGGCGTCTACCTGACGCTGTCGTCCTATGCCCGCATCAATGGCAACAACTTCGACAAAAATGACATCCAGGTCAAGCTGGACAACATGTCGCACGACTGGGAAGTGCGGGTCGGCCGGAAACCGGGAAGGGGAGCGTTTGCCCGCTCCAGGACCCAGGCCGGGCAAGGGAAGGGAATGGTTGCGGGAACGAAGGCCACGCAGGAGGAGAACGACGTCCCGGTGGGGGAGGGGACCATCGAAGCGACCGGCAACTGGTGGGGGGAGAAAGACACCGCCGAGATGGCGGCCAAGGGGCCTGCGGCAAACATCGGTTCGCTGGTCGACGGCTACGATGTGCCGACCCGGACCTACGAGGGGTATCCCGGAGAATATCTCCAGGATCGGATAAACTATAAAGATTGGAAAACGTCCCGGATTCCAGGCACGGGCGTCCCGGATGCACAAAGAGAGGATCGGGCGAAATGAAGCATTTTACTGGCTGGGCGCTGGCGCTCTTGTTGTTGGCATTACCGCTATGCGCCGGGGCGGCGGGCGGCGGGACGGTCAAGGGCAAGGTCAATGCGCAGGGGAAGGCGCTCGCGGGCGCGGTCGTCTCCTTCTATTCGGGATACGAGGGCGGCTTCCACGGAAAGCCCGCTTTCGAGTCGAAGCCCACCGGGGACGACGGCCTGTTCGAAGTCAACCTGCCCAAGGGGCGCTACTACGTCCTCGCCCGAAAGCTGGTCAACGGGACGGCGGCGGCCGTCAAGCCCGGCGACCACTTCGCCTATTACGGCGGAAACCCGGTCGTCGTGGGCGATGGCGAGTCGATCGCCATCGGCATCAACTGCAGCGAGGTCATCGACGTCGGCGCGCGGAAGCAGGCGGGCGGCACGGGCATCCGGGGCAAGGTGCTGGCCGACGGCAAGCCGCTCGACCGCGCGCGCGTGACGCTCTACCAGGATGGCGAGACCATCTTCCGTGGCATCGGCTACGCCTCGGGGCTGACCAACGGCAAAGGCGAGTTCTCGTTCAATCTCGAGCCGGGCAGCTACTACGTCGTGGCGCGCAAGCGGGCGGGCGACGACAAGATGGGGCCGCTCGGGGGCGGCGATTTCTTCGGCTACGCGCACGACAACCCGGTCGGCGTCGACAAGGACGGCTATACCGTGATCTCGATCAGCGCCGTCAACAAGCTCGTCAAGGTCAAGGAGGGCGGCGAGGGCGTCACGCTGGGCGGCACCGTCAAGGCGGGCGAGACGATGATCTCGGGCGTCGTGCGCGACAAGGACGGCAAGCCGGTCAAGGGCGTCTACGCGGCGGCCTACCGCGACGCGATGATGACCCAGAAGCCCGATTTCATTTCCCCTCGCACAGGTGCCGACGGCGCTTACGCGATCCAGCTCTCGGGCGGCGGCGAGTATTTCGTCGGGGCGCGCAACACCATCGGCGGGCCGGCCGAAAAAGGCGACCTTCTCGGGAAGTACGACGGCAACGAAGATCACGCGGTCCGGCTGAAGGAAGGCGACAAGGTGAAGTCGATCGACATCGTCGTGGAGGTGGTCGAATGATGCGCGCGGGATGGATCGCGGCGGGGCTTGCCCTCCTCCTTTGCTGCGCGGCATTGCCGGCGGCGGCGGAGACCGGCGCAGCCCATGAGAAAGAGGCGAAGCAGGCTGAAGCGCTCGCCGCGAAGATCGCGGGGGAGACGCCCCCGGGCACCGGCTTCGAGGGGCGCGTCGTCCGCGACGGCGAGATCGTCCAGGATGCGCGCGTCTACGCCTACAAATCGTTCGACGACCTGGTCGCCTGCAAGCCGGCCGCCGTGTCGGGGCCGACGGCCGACGACGGCTCCTGGAAGATCGACCTCCCGCGCGGGAAATACTACCTTGCGGTCAAGAAGCGGAAGGCGGGCAAGGAAGACGGCCCGCTGTCGCCCGGCGACTTCTTCGCCTTCCAGGGGTCGAACCCGATCACGGTCGCGCCCGGGAAGTACACCCACGTCGGCTTTTCAGTCGTCGCCCTCGACGAGGGCGTCACTTACGAAAAAGGGGCCGATTCGGGCACGGGCACGCTCAAGGGCGTCGTCTCGCTGGGCGGCAAGCCGGCCGAGGGCGTCAGCGTCATCCTCTACCTCGACGGCAAGAACGATTTCCGCGGCGTCGGCTACTCGTCCACGCCCCCGACCCGCAAGGACGGCCAGTTCCGCATCGACATGCTTCCCGAGGCCGACTATTTCGTGATCGCGCGCAAGCGCGCCACCGGCAAATCCGCGGGGCCGCTGACCGACGGCGACGCGTTCGGCTACTACATCGTCAATCCGGTCCACGTGAAGGCGGGGCAGTCGGCGACCATCAAGCTGGGCGTCATCGCCAAGGCGGGCGAGATCGGCAAGGAAGACAGCCTTTTCCGCGACACGGGCACCTATATCTCGGGGCACATCCTCGACAAGGACGGCAAGCCGGTCAAGGGCGTCTACGCCTTCGCCTATACCGAGCGGGCGATGGCGCACCAGCGGCCCGACCACATCTCGAAGCCGGTCGACGCCGAGGGGCGGTTCGTGATCTACCTGCCGCAGGGCGGCACCTACTACATCGGCGCCCGGTCCGACTACGGCGACACGCCGGGCTACGGCGAATGGTACGGCCGCTACGAGGGCACCGGCGACCACTCGGTCAAGGTCGAGACCGGCAAGGTGCGCGACAAGGTCGACATGGCGGTCGAGCAGATCCTCAAGTGAGAATTCCGGGGGGCACGATGGGCATCCTTCGAAGCGTCATCCTGGCCTCGCTGGCGCTGTGCGCCGTCGTGGTGGCCGTCCAGCCGGCGGGGGCTGCGGACTGGTTGCGGTACGAGAAGGGCTACATCACGAAAGACACGACCTGGAGCGGGACCGTGACCATCGTGGGGCAGACCGTGGTGCGCCGCGGCGTCACGCTCACCATCCTCCCGGGCACCGTAGTGAAGTTCGAGTGGATCGACGAGGACGGCGACGAGATCGGCGACGGCGAGCTGACCGTCGAAGGGAAGCTGATCGCGCGCGGCACGAAGGACAACGTCATCACCTTCACGTCGGCCCGGCCGAACCCCAAGATGAAAGACTGGACGTTCGTGCAGATCTCGGTCAACAAGGAGGCGCTTGTCGAGCACTGCGTGTTCGAATACGCATTCTCGGGACTGCAGGTCCACTACTCCGACGCGGTGATCCGCAACTGCCTCTTCCGCTACAACTTCGAAGGCGTCCGGTTCTCGACCACCGACGTCCGCATCGAGAACAACGACTTCGTCGAGAACTACTACGCCATCCGGAGCGAGGCGCACGGCTCGCGCGCGATCGTGACCAAAAACCGTTTTCGGGGCAACGATTTCGCCTTTTTCCCGGTCCAGAAGAACGGGGAAACGGTCAAGACGTTCGGGAACGACATCGCCGAGAGCATCCACTACAACATCAAGTTCGGCATGAACCAGAAGCAGGACATGGACTTCGCGAACAACTGGTGGGGAACCGCCGATCCGGCCGAGATCGCCGAGACGATCTGGGACGGCGACCGGGAGGCGGGGCTCGGCCGGGTGACCTGGCGCCCGTTCCTCGACAAGGCGCCGGAGGGATGCGGCATCCAGCCGTGACGGAATCAGGACGGAAGGGGTACGGGATGGCGATCGACAGGCGAACGTTTCTGAAAGGAGTCGCGGCGGGCTCGCTGGCCGCGGGATTCGGGATGATCGACGGCGCCGGGCGCGGGATCGGGCTCGGGCGCGAGGCGGGGGCGGCGTCCGGGGCGACGACCTCGCTCGCGGTGGCCAAGGGGGCACCGCCCGAGACGCTGGTGCGCAACGCGGTCCGGGCGCTGGGCGGCATGCAGCGGTTTGTCCGCAAGGGCGACGTCGTCCTGCTCAAGCCCAACATCGGATGGGACCGCACCGTCGAGCAGGCGGCCAACACCAACCCCGAGGTCGTGAAGGCCGTCGCGCGCATGTGCATCGAGGCGGGCGCGAAAAGGGTCCGGGTGATGGATCGGCCGTGCAACGACCCGCGCCGCTGCTACAAGAACAGCGGCATCAAGGACGCGATCGAGTCGATCGGCGATCCCGCGGTCACCATCGAGCACATGGATGCGCGCAAGTTCGTCGACCGCGCGTTCCGCGGCAGCAAGACATTGCCGGGCTGGAGCTTCTACAAAGATGTCCTCGAGGCCGACCGGCTCATCAACATCCCGATCGCCAAGCACCACAACGCGGCGCGCCTGACGATGAGCCTCAAGAACGTCATGGGCGTTCTCGGCGGCAACCGCGGCAACATCCACCACGACCTCGACCAGAACATCGTCGAGCTCAATACGGTCGTCAAGTTCGACCTGATCGTCCTCGACGCGGTGCGCATCCTGACCGCCAACGGCCCGCAGGGCGGCCGCCTGCAGGATGTCCGTAAGATCGACACGGTCGTGGCGGGCACCGATCCGGTCGCCGTCGACGCCTACGGCGCGACGCTGTTCGGGATCGCGGGACGCGACGTCCCGCACGTGCTCTATGCCGCCCAGAAGGGGCTCGGGGAAATCGATCTCGCCAAGGTGAGGATATTAAAGGCCTGAAGGGTTTGCTCGCGGCCTCGGCCTGCGCTTCGCTGTTGGCCTCGGCCGCCGCATCCGACATGCCGGCGGCCTGGCTCTCCGACGCGACCGCGTCCTCGGGCATCCCGTCGATCAAGTACGGCGAGGGCGCCTGTTTCACGTTCAACGGGGAAAACGGACGCGCCGACCTGTTCCTCCCCGTCGTCAAGGGACGCAACCGGATGCTGCGCAACCGGGGGGATGGTCGTTTCGCGGAAATCGCCGGCGATGCGGGGGCCTTCGGCACGGGCGGCATCGGAGCGCTCTTCGCCGACCTCGACGGGGACGGGCGGGACGAGCTGTTCGTCGTCCGCGGGGCTTACCCGTACGGGACCAACCTGCTCTATGCGGCCGACGCCGACGGGAAGTGGCGCGAAGTCTCCGCCGAAGCCGGGCTCGCCGCGCGCCGCAACGGCATCTCGACCGCGATGGCCGATGTCGACGGCGACGGGCGGCTGGATATTTTCGTCGCCAACTGGGGGCGCAACACGCTCTATCTCAACCGCTCCGAGCCGGAGCGGTTGCGTTTCGTCGACGCCACCGATGCCGCAGGGCTCGGCGAGGAAGGGCGAAGCTGGTCGGCGACCTTCTCCGACCTCGATGGCGACGGGCACCCCGACCTGGTCGTCGCGCGCGGCGGCGACGGCAAGAGCGACGGGCTGAAGTATTACCGCAACCGGGGCGCCGGCACGTTCGAAGACTGCACCGCGGCGGCGGGGCTCGGAGGCTTGCGCTGGTCGATGTCGGTCGTCGCGGCCGACCTCGACGGCGACGGCAGCTTCGATCTGTTCGTCGGAGGGTACGACGGTCCCGACCGGTTGTTCCGGAACGACGGGCACGGACGCTTCACCGACGTGACGGCGTCCTCCGGGATCCGGTCGGGCCACAGCGTCGGGGGGGCCGCGGGCGACCTCGATGGCGACCTGCTCCCCGAGATCGCGAGCGCCGGCTTTTCCGGGCCCGTCCGGCTGTTCCGCAACCTGGGCGGGATGCGGTTCGAGGAGCTGGGCGCGCGGGCGGGCGTCGGAAGCCGGAAGCGGAACGAGGGAATCGTGTTCGCCGACGTCGACGGCGACGGCGCCCTCGATCTTTACGCGAGCAACTACGACGGCCACAACCGGCTTTACCGAAACACGGCGGGGCGTGTTCCCGCGCTCGCGGTCCGGCCGTCGGTGCCGGGGCGGACCGCGGTAGGCTCGGTCGCGCGACTTTATGAGGCCGGGAGGCTCGGCGATCCCCGCGCGCTGCTCTCGACGATGGAATTGCAGGCCGGGAGCGGATACTGCGCGCAACCGCCCGCCGAATGGCTGTTCCGGCTGCCGGGCGGCCGCCCGTGCGACCTGCGCGTCACCTTCCCCGGCGGCGCGGTCGCCGAGAGAAGAAACGTCGGGCCGGGGCGGGTGACCATCCGTCCCGGGAAGGAGAGATGAAGATGTCGATGCGCACGCTGCGGCGTGTTTCCCAATGGGCCGTGTTCCTCGTGTTCGGCTTCCTGTTCCTCAACACCGAATACAAGGACAACGACGTCCTCCGCTACGCGGTCAACGTGTTCCTCCGGCTCGATCCGCTCGTGGCCGGCGCGGCCGTGGCCGCGGGCCGCGCCCTGATCGGGCTCGTGTGGCCCGCGCTGGTCACGGTCGCCCTGACGCTGCTCCTGGGCCGCTTTTTCTGCGGGTGGTTCTGCCCGATGGGGGCGGTCCTCGACGCGGCATCCGCGACGCTGTTCCGTCGGCGTCGGCGGAAGCCCTCGACGGTCCCTTCCTCCTGGCGCCGCTGGAAGTACCTGCTGCTCGTCGCGCTGGCGGCGTCCTCGCTCTTTACGCTGCAGTGGGTGTTCCTGTTCGACCCGATCAGCCTGCTGATCCGCACCCTGACGTTTTCCGTCTACCCCGCGCTCAATGCCGCGCTCAACGCGCTCTTCGGCGCCGCCTACAAGGTCGGACCGCCCGTCACCTGGGTGACCGAACCTGCCTACGGCTTCCTCAAGGGGCACTTCCTCGCCTTCGAGCAGCCGGTCTACCGGAGCGCGATCGTCGTCGGCGGGCTGTTCGTCGGCATCCTCGCCGCCGAGCGCTATCAGCGCCGCTTCTGGTGCCGGAACCTGTGCCCGCTCGGCGCGCTGCTGGCGCTCCTGGGCCGCTTCGGCCTGTTCCGGCGGCGCGTCGAGGCCGCCGGCTGCATCAAATGCGGCCTGTGCGACGGCGACTGCCGCACCGGCGCCATCCGCGACCATCTCGCGACCGATCATGGCGAGTGCATCGAGTGCATGGACTGCCAGGTCGTCTGCCCCGAAAAGGTCATCTTCTTCACGGGCAAGGAAGGGCGTCAGGGCGACCCGGTCGACCTGTCGCGCCGGGGCGTGATGCTGGCGGCGGCGGCCGGCGCCGTTTCGGTCCCCTTCTTCGGGTCGCAGGCGCATGGGAAGGCTCCGTCCCAGTGGCTGATCCGCCCGCCGGGTGCGCTGGCCGAACCCGAATTCCTCGCCCGCTGCACCCGTTGCGGTGAGTGCATGCGCGTCTGCATCGCCAACGGCCTGCAGCCGGCCTGGCTCGAGGCGGGGATCGAGGGACTGTGGAGCCCGGTGCTCGTCCCGCGCATCGGCTACTGCGAGTTCAACTGCTCGCTCTGCGGCCAGGTCTGCCCGACGGGTGCGATCCGCCGGATGCCGGTCGCCGAGAAGCGCAAGGTCAAGCTCGGGCTGGCCGAGGTCGACCGGAGCCATTGCCTGCCTTGGAAGGGCGAATCCGACTGCATCGTCTGCGAGGAACATTGCCCCACCGGGAAGAAGGCCATCGTGCTCCAGGAAGAGAAGGTCGTCACGATGGGGGGCGAGGTCAAGACGTTCAAGCGGCCCTACATCGACGAGCGCGAATGCATCGGGTGCGGCATCTGCGAGACCAAGTGCCCCCTGCCCGACCGGGCGGCCATCGTGGTCACCTCCCGCGGTGAGACGCGCGCCGGGGTGTCCTACACCGCCACCCGAGGGGACGCCGGGGGATACCCGTGATTCGCCGGGCCGTCGCCTGCCTGCTCCTGACGCTCGCTGCCGCGGCCGTAGCCCTCGCGGCGACGCCCGACGCCCCGTTCACCGGGGTCCGCGGCAAGGCGGCGCTCGACAACGAGGGCGTCGCCGGCGTGGTCGTCCTCGCTTACCGCGACTACGACCGGGGCGCCGCGCAGGAGCCCGAGGCGCAAAGCCGGGCGACGGGGGCCGACGGGATGTTTTCCCTCGCGCTGCCGCCCGGCAACTGGTTCCTCGTCGGGCAGCGCGCCCCGGGCGCGCCCGCCGCGCCGAAGCCGGGCGACCTGTTCTGCTTCTTCGGCGGCAACCCCGTACGCGTCGAGACGGGGAGGGCGGCGCTGGTCGGGCTCAACCTGTCTCGGCTCGACGCCGATCCCGCCCCCGACGCGCAGGCGGGCCTCTCCGGCTTGGTGTACGACGAGAAGGGGAAGCCGCTGGCCGGCGCCACGGTCTACCTCTACAAGAGCGCCGCCGACGGTTTCAAGGGGATGCCCGGGACGTTCGTCCGCACGAAGGAGGACGGCGCGTTCCGCGTGCGCGTGAAGAAGGGCACCTTCTTCGTGATCGCCCGCAAGCGGAAGTCGGGGGAGCTGTTCGGTCCCACGGCGCCGGGCGACTACTTCGGATTCTACCCGGGCAATCCGGTGACGCTCGTCGAAGGCGTGCCGCGAGGCCTGCGGATCGACGCGATGCCGCGGCTGTCGCAGCAGGAGCGGATGGGCGAGGCTAAGGAGCCCGTGCACGAGATCTCGATCCGGGCCCGCATGGTCGACGGGGAGGGGCATCCGGTTCCGGGTGTCCGCCTGCTGGCCTACAAGGACGCCTCGATGAGCGGATACCCCGCGTACGTCTCCGGGAAGTCGGGCGCCGACGGGCGGGTCGACCTGCTCGTCGCCGATCCGGGCCGCTATCACCTGCTGGCGCGCGAGCGGCTCGGGGGGCCGGCCGACGGCGAGTGGTACGGCCGGTACGGCGGCACGCCCGATCATTCGGCCGAAGCAATGGCCGACGCGCCCGCGGAGCCGCTGGTCGTCGTGGTGGAGAAACGGTGATGGGAGGGCGGAACGTGTCGCGAGTCCGTGCGGGCGTCCTGGCTGCGCTGCTCCTTGCCTGCGGCCTGGCGGGGGTGGCGTTTCCGCACGCGAATGCCCGCTTCTACCGGGGCGACATCAAGGCCTCCGGGTCGTGGGAAGGGATCATCCGGCTGACGGGCACGGTCGTCATCGCCGAAGGGGTGACGGTCTCTATCGAGCCGGGCACCGAGGTGCTGGTCCAGCCCAAGGTCGGGGCCGACATCGTGGTGCGCGGGCGTCTGCTGGTGCGCGGCGTTCCTTCGAAGCCGGTGCGCTTCGACACGGCGGGGGGCTGCGCGGCGGGCCCCTGGGGCGGCATCGTTTTCGAGCGCGGCTCGGTGGGCATCCTCGAGAACGCGGTCGTCCACTGCGCGGCCAAGGGGATCTCGGGCGACCAGGCCGGGGTGACGCGGCGCGGCGTGACCGTCCAGGGGGGAAAATAGCGGCCATGCGCATCCTGTCCCCCGTCGATCGCGCCGACGAACTGCCCCTTTTGGCTGATGCCGGCGCCGAGGAATTCTACGCGGGCATCGTCCCGCCGTTCTGGGCCGAGGCGTTCGGGCCGCTCGTCTCGTGCAACCGCCGGACCTTCGACGCGGCCAACCTGCCCTCCCTGAAGGAGCTCGACGCGCTGGTCTACGCCGCCAACCTGCGCGGCCTGCCCGTCTACGTCGTCCTGAATGCCACGCCGATCCCCGACGCCATGCTCCCCAGGCTCGTCGACTTCGTCGTCGAGCTCGCGGCGCGGGAAGTGCGCGGCGCGATCGTCTCCGACCTGGCGCTTCTGCTCGCACTGCGCGACCGGCGGTTCCGGCGGTTCGAGCTCCACGCGAGCACCCTGTTCTCCGCCTTCAACGGCGCCGCGGTCTCCTTCCTGGCCCGGCTGGGCGCGGCACGCGTCGTCCTGGCGCGCGAGCTCTCGGTGGCCGAGGCCTCCCGGGTGGCCGCCTCGTGCAAGACTCCGGTCGAGGTGATCGGGATGCGCGGGCGCTGCCCCAACATCGAGGGCTTCTGCGGCCACCTGCACGACGATCCGAACCGGACGTGGCCGTGCGAGCTGCATTACGAAAAGCAATGGGAGGGGATCGCCCCCGAGATGCCGCCGATGGTGCGCAAGGCGCTCGACCGAAACGAGGGCGCAGACCGCTACTATTCGTGCGGGCTGTGCGCGGTGCCGATGCTGGCGGCCGCGGGCATCCACGCGTTCAAGATCGTCGGGCGCGGGTCCGAGACCGCCCGGAAGGTCGCGGCGGTCGAAGCCGTGCGCCGGATGCGCGACGAGGGTGTGCCCGACGCGGGGAGCGCTTCGTCGTGCGCACGCCGGGGGAAGGCGCTCTACCGGGAGATATTCGGCCGGCCCTGCAGCCCCGCCAACTGCTATTTCCCCGAATTCCGTCCCGGCGAGGAGGATCGCCCGTGATCTCCGAGATCCGCTACGCGGACCCCGACGGCGTCCTGATCCCGCGCCTCCCGGCCGGCGTGGGAGCCGCGATCGGCAGCGACTACTGCATCCACCTTCTGCCGGGCCGAATAGCGCTCACGCAGGCGATCGAAGAGACGTCGGCGCGCGACATCCCGCTGCTGCTGCTGACGCCATACCTGCGCGACGCCGAGCTCAAGCGCGTCACCGCGTTGCTGCGATCGATCCCGGCCGGCGCCGACGTGACGCTCTCGGTCAACGACTGGGGCGCGCTCTACGCGTGGCGAACGCTGTTCCCCGAACTCCCGCTGACGCTCGGCCGGCTGTTGTCGGGCCAGAAAAGCTGCCCCCGCATCGGGGTGTCCGATCGGCTGACGGACGAAGAACGCGCGTGGCACGGCGAGGGGCTCCATTCGTCGCCCGTCGCGTCGCGATTCCTGACCGGGAAGATGGGAATCCGGGGCTTTCACGTCGATGCGCTTCCGTGGGGTATCCCGCGGGCAATGCCCATGGCGGACGGGGAAGGGGAGACGCCGCTGCTCTTCGTGCACGAGGGGTGGCCCATCGTGACCGTGTCCGACCGCTGCCCGTGGCTCGGCGGGGCCTCCTCCGCATCCGTGTCCGCCTGCCCGAGGCATTGCCGCGAAGGCCGGGTGCGGCTGCGCGAGCCGTCGATGGGGGATGATCTCATCGCGCGCGGGAAGGCGCGATTCGCCGAGCGGAAGGACGAGGCGCCGCAGGCCGATTCCGGCGTCCGGACCATCCGGGTCCGATACGACGGCTGCCCCTGAGATGTAGAATTCCGCCCGCCCCGGACGTATCATATAAAGATTGTCATCAGACGGAGACTCCCGTGCATAGACGGCTTGAAAACGTTTTCTACGAGGTGCGCGACCCGCGCCTGTCCTGGGCCGACATCGGCGGCCTCGCGGGGCCCAAGGAAAAGATGAAGGAAATGGTCTGCCTTCCGCTGACCCGCCGCGACGAGCTGGCCCGCATGGGCGTCGAGCTGCCCTCCGGCGTCATGGTCTGGGGGCCGCTGGGGCAGGGCATCACGATGCTGGCCGAGGCGGCGGCCACCGAGGCGGGCGTCACCTACGCCTACGTCTCGGGCCAGGAGATGCTGGGCAAGATCGACCGGATGGAGGAAGCGTTCGAGATCGCCGTCCGGGAAGCCCCGTGCGTCTTCTTCATCTCCGACATCGACTGGCTTTGCCCCCGGGCCGGCGCCGACTATTCCTGGTCCCCGGGCAACCTGCGCGCCAAGCCGCCCACCTTCGCCGACATGGCGTTCACCGAAAAGTTCCTCCGGCTGATCGACGGGCTGCTCGAGGTGCCCGCCGTCCGTCTCGTCGGTTCCTGCTACCGCATCGACGTGGTCGACCAGGCCGCCATCAAGGAGAAGAAGCGGTTCAACCGGAAGATTTTCGTCGCCCCGCCGTCCGCGCAGGATCGCGAGGAGGTTTTCCGCATCTACACGAAAAAGATGCCGATCGACCCCGCGGTCGATTTCGGCGAGGTCGCCCGGCTGGCCATCGGCTGCACCGGCTGGGATATCGAAAACATCTGCCGCAAGGCGGCGATCCTTGCGGTCGAAGGGGGAAACGTCCGGGTCGGCCAGCGCCACCTGATCGATGCGCTCGGGGGGATCACTCCGTGGCTCACCCCCGACATGGAGTCGGGCTACCATCGCATATTCGACGAAGACTGCCCGCACCACTATTCGTTCTGAACCGTGACTTCGGAGGAGACGTTGAAAAGACTTGCCTATTGGTTTTCGGCGGTTGCGCTGACCGTCGCCCTCGCGTGCGCGATCTCGGCCTCGGTCCCCGGCCGCGCGTCGGCCTGCGTCGGCCGCACCCTGTTCATCGGGCATTACGACAGCCCCGACCAGGTGATGGTCGCCAACCTGCTGGCCGTGTTCATCGACGAGCGCACCGGCACGACCGTCAAGCTGACCCGCTTCGCCACCCGCGACGAGGCGTTCGAGGCGATGCGCACCGACAAGATCAGCATCTACAGCGACTACTCCGGCGTCGTCCTCCGCAAGTGGGGCGGCGAGGCGCCGTCCCAGGACGAAGAGAAAAATTTCGCCCGCATCAAGGAGATCCTCAACCGCAAGTTCAATGTCGTCTGGCTCGAGCCGTTCGGATACGACCGCTACTTCACCGAGAAGGGTCGGGCGGGCGAAAAGCCGGGACCGGCCGGCCTGATGCTCTGCAAGGATGCGCTCTCCAAGTTTCCGGCGCTCCCCAAGCTTCTCGGGAAGCTGCGCGGCGTCCTCGACAACGAGACGATGGCGACGCTCGTGCGGGAAGCAGGCGCTTCCGACCCGAAGACGGTCGCCCGGAAGTTCCTCAAGTCTCGCAAGCTGATCTGACCCGGCGGCGGCAGCCCCGTTGCTCCGGTTCCTCTCGTCGACGCGGCTGACCATCGCCCTGTGCCTGGTTCTGGCGGCGCTTGGCGCGGTCGGGGCATTCCTTTACACCGGCGCCACCTCGTTCGCGAGCCAGGGCTCGATCAACCTTTATCGTTCCCCCCTGTTTCTCGCACCCGCGCTGCTCCTCGCACTCAACGTCGCCTGTTGCGCCTTCACCCGTCTGCGAACCGGTCAGTTCCGGGGCTTCCGGGCCGCCGTCTTCCTGGGGCTGCATGCCGGCCTGGTCATGCTGATGGCGGGCCTCGTCGTCGATGCCCGCTTCGCATTCGTCGGGACGCAGCTTTATCGGGTCGGGGAGCGCTCCGCGGCGTACTTCGACTGGCGCGACAATGTCGACAAATCCTTTCCATTCACGGTCGAGGCGCTCGGATACACCGAGAGATACCATCCCATGGACCTCCAGATCGGCATCCGGGATGCATCCGGAGGCAAGCACGGGCCGTTTCACGTCCGGGAAGGCGTTCCGTTCGACGTCCCGGGCACCGGCCTGACGGTCGTTCCGCGCCGCTTCGATATCTCGCGGAAGGCGCTGACGTTCGACGCCTCGCTCGGCGACCTCCGCGTAACGGGGATTCGGACCGGGTCGTCGGGAGCGTCGGCGCCCGGCGGATTCACGGTCGTTCCCGTCGCGTGGGCCGATCCCGAAATCGCCGAATACGTCGCTCGCGTCCGATTCGTGCGGCCGGGAATCGCTCCCGAGGTCGAAGAGATCCGGATCAACCACCCGGGCGCGTTCGGCGGCTTCACCTTCTGCCTGACCGTCGCCAGGCCCGACGAGACGGGCAGCCGGGTCATCGGGCTGCAGATGACGCGCGAGCCGGGCGCTCCATGGTTCTGGGCCGGGGCGCTCCTGTTCGGCGTTTCCCTATCGATCGACCTGTTTCGCAAGGCCAGGCGCGCCGCCCCACTCGGGGCGGCCGTGCTCCTCATTCCGGCCGTCCTGTCCTTCGCGTGTCCCGGCGACGCCGCGGCCTTCGGGCGCTCGATCTCCGCCGAAGAGAGCTGGGAAGGCACCGTAAAGATCACCGAGCCGGTCACGGTCGAGAAGGGGGCGACGTTGACGATCCGCCCCGGCACCGTGGTGCTGCTCTCGGGCGACGAGCACGGGGAGGCGGGTGTTCCCGACGGCGGCCTCAAGGTGTTCGGCAAGCTTCGCGTCGAGGGCGAGCGCGGAAGGCCCGTCCGCTTCGCCCGGTTAGACCCCGCTCGCCCCTGGAACGAGGTCTTCATGAAGGAGGCCGACGTCGTGATCCGATACGCGCTGTTCGAGGGGGCGCTCTGGGGGCTGCACATCCACGACGGCGACGTGACGATCGCGCGGACGACGCTCCGGGGCAACGGCGGCGGGGCGCGGCTCAAGGGCACCGGGGCCCGTTTCGACCGCTGCAGCATCGTCGGCAACGAGATCGGTCTTCGCTTTTGGGATGGCGGTCCGCGCATCACGGCCTCGGTCATCTCCGGGAACCGGACCGGGCTCTTCTACAGGGACGGCGCCGGGGGTGGTAAAATCAACGGGTGCCGGATCGAGAACCTGGAGGTCGACGCCAAGATCGGCGACTGGGCCAAGGGCGGTCTCGATCTGTCGGGTAACTACTGGGGCGGCCGCAAACCGAAGCTGCGCGACTTCCGCAACCCCGGAACCAAGGAAAAGATCCCCGTCTCCCCCGTCTTGAAGCGTCGTCCGGTCGCGGGCGCCGATTGAGGCGCGGCGCGCCGGACACGAAAGGGTACGCATGGACCGTGGCGGAATGAATCGACGCGATTTTCTCAAGCTGGCCGGAGGGGCCGCGGGGCTGGCCGCCGCCTCGGGGTCGATCCCGGCGTTTGCCAAGGCCGCACCCGCGCCGCATCCGAAGGGCGGCGCCGTCGTGGGGGCCGCGTCGGGGCCGGGCGTCGCCGCCAATGTGCGTCGCGCGATCGCGGCCGTCGGCGGCATCGGCGCCTTCGTCTCGCGCGGCGACGTCGTCGTACTCAAGCCCAACATCGGCTGGGACCGCAAGCCCGAGCAGGCCGCCGACACCGACCCGGAGCTGGTCGTCGCCGTCGCCGAGCTGTGTCTTTCCGCAGGGGCAAAGTCGGTGCGCGTCTTTGACCGCACCTGCAACGAGCCGCGACGCTGCTACGTCAACAGCGGCATCCAGGATGCCGTCGAGAGATTTGCCGCCAAGTCGGGCGCCGGGCGGAGCGTGCAGATCTACCACGTCGAGGATCGCAAGTTCGTCCGCACCGTCATCCCCGGAGCGACGGCGATGAAGGAATGGGAACTCTACCGGGACGCGCTCGAGGCCGACAAGATCATCAACCTCCCCGTCGCCAAGCACCACTCGCTGGCGGGCATCACGCTCGGGCTGAAAAACATGATGGGCATCATGGGCGGCAACCGCGGGCAGCTTCACTTCAACCTGGCCGACTGCCTGGTCGATCTCCAGCGGCGCATCCCCGCCCGCCTGACCGTGATCGACGCCACGCGCGTGCTGCTCCGGAACGGTCCGTCCGGGGGCAACCTGGCCGACGTCAAGGCGTTCAACACCGTGTTCGCCTCGGGGAACGCGCTGGCGGCCGATCTCGCCGCCGCCGACCGGATCTTCGGCTTCAAGGCGGCCGACGTGGCCCACCTCAAGAAGGCGCTCGATTCCGGCCTCTGGTTTTCGTCCCCCTCCGCCTGGCGGATCGCCGAGGGATGAAGCTGCGTGTCCTGACGGTTCTCGCGCTGGCGCTTACTTTCGCTGCCTGTGCGCATGTCCCGAAAGGCGGGCCGTCGGTTCCCTCCGTCGTCGTCATCGAGAAAGACACCGAATGGCACGGCGACGTCCGCGTCGACGGCATCGTCCACGTCCGCAAGGGGGCGACGCTGACGCTTGCCCCCGGGACGCGGGTTTTGTTCGAGCCGCGCACGTACGCGGCGGGCGAGGAGCACGAAGGGTTCGTCGGGGGCGGATTCAAGATCGAAGGTCGCGTGGTCGCCGCCGGGACCGAAGACGCGCCCATCCTGTTTTCCCCGTCCGGCGGCAAGGCCTTCGCCGGGGGATGGGACAAGCTGCTGTTCACGTTCAGCACGGGCAGTCGGTTCGAATGGTGCATCTTCGAGGGCGCCCGCTACGCCTTCCACACCCATTTCTCGGAGCTCTCCGTCTCGCACTGCACGTTCCGGGACAACGAGGAAGGGATGCGGATGGGCAACTCGAAAGTGCGCATCGAAGACTCGGTCTTCACGTGCAACGAGATCCGAGGCATCAACTTCCGCGATTGCCGCAACGAGATCCGGCGCAACCTGGTCTACGGGAACGGCGACGGGATCTTCCTGCACTCGAAGGACAGTGCATCCCTCATCCGCGAAAACGCGATCTACGCCAACCGCCGCTTCAACCTGCGGCTGGGCGACCTCCACGCCGAGGACATCGATGCCGGCGGCAACTGGTGGGGCACCCGCAATGAAGAATCCGCCCGCACGAAAATCTACGACGGGGGCAGCCTTCCGGGGATCGGCCGGGCGAAGCTTGCGCCGATGCTCGCGCTTCCGCCCGCAACCGGCGCAGAGATTCGCGGCGTCTTCGTCCGGGGGCAGTCGCCGGTTCCCGGCGCCGAAGTCCGTGCGCTGGCGTCGCCCGCCGACGGGCTTTTCCCCGACGATTTCGCCGCGAGCGCCGTCACCGACGCGGACGGCCTCTATCGCCTCCCCGTACCGCCCGGACGCTGGTTCGTGTCGGGCCGCAAGGGGACAGGTCCCGGGTCGCTGTTCGCTTTTCCGGGACGCAACCCGGTCACGGTCGAGGCGGGGGAGCGCGCCGTCCTTGCCTTGCCCGCCATCCTGGCGCCGGCCGGCAAGACTGTGCGCGCTGCCGCCGCGAATCGGTCCGGGTTTCTCGTGCGCGTCACGCTCGACGGCATTCCCGTCGCCGGAGCCACCGTCCAGGCCTTCCGTCCCGATTCCCCCGACTTCCGGGGGCCCGGGGAGGCGTCGGCGCTGACCGGCGCCACGGGTGCGGCGCTGCTGGTCCTCCGCCCGGGGAAATACCTGCCCGCCGCCCGGAAGCGTCCCGGCGGCGCCGTCATCGGCGTGGTCGAGGAGGGAGGGCTGTTCGGCGTCTGGCCCGATGCTCCGGTCGAGGTCGTGGCATCGACCGTGACCGATCTCGAGATTCCGCTTTTCGAGAAGCGCGGTTACCTCGGCCAGGAGGAGGCATCCGGAAATCCCGAGGCTTCCGCCGAGGGAAACCTCCTCTCCGGGACCGCCTCCCTCGGCGGTTCTCCGGCCGAGGGGTACATCGTCTATTTCTATCGTCCCGGAGAGACGATCGGACGTCCGCTGGCGCGTTCGTCGGTCGTTTCCGCGCAGGGCGCGTTTTCCGTGTCGCAGGCGGGGGAGGGCGAGTTCGCGGCGTTCCTGCGCAAGTCCGTCCCCGGCGTCCCCGGCGGCGTAGGGGAAGAACGCATCGGCCCCGTCGTGGTCCAGGCCCGGGGAGGCCGCCTCACGCCGGCCGTGCTCCGGTTCGCCCCCGCCGTGAACTGATGCGCTTCCGCGTCGTCGCCGCGTCGCTGGCGTTGCCGGCACTGCTCTTCGTCTCCGCGGCATCCCGCGCGGCAGAGGCGCCCGGCGTCGGCCCGGCGGGGCGAACCCTTTCCGGAAAATTGTCGGGGGAGACGCGCGTCTCGGGAGAGGTCCATGTCACCGACGACGTGATGGTGCTTCCCGGTGCGACGCTGTCCGCGGCGCCCGGAACGGTCTTCCTGTTCGACCGGAGCGATTCCACCAAGGTCGATCCCGAATATTTCTACGGGGGCGTCGAGATCGTCGTTCGGGGCACGCTCGCGGCCGACAACGCCGCTTTCCGCTTTCCGGGGCGCACCGGCGGGATCGTGGTCGACGGCGGCCGCGCCCTGTTTTCCGGCGGTGCGATCACCGGCGCCGAAGCGGGGTTGACGGTGCTGGCTGGCGGAGAGGCCGCCGTCTCCGGCCGTCTGTCCGTGGGCGACTGCCGCACCGGCGTCGCGCTCTTCCCCGGCGGGCGGCTCCGGACCGAACCGGCCGGAATGCTCCGGGCCGCCGGCAACGGCGTGGGATTCGTCCGCTTTGCGGGCGCCGGCCCGGCCCCCGCATCCTTCGTGTCCGAGGGAAACGAGGAGGCCGACGCCGTCGCGTGGGATCCCGACGTCGCGCCGCCGCCCCCGGTTTCCTTTGCCGTCCCCCGGCCGCCGTCGACTGCCGCCCGGATGAGCGACACGTTCATCGACCACGACCGGACGCTCTCGGGCGACATCGTCGTCGACGGGGTCATCCGGGTTGCGCCGGGAACGACGCTGACGCTTTTGCCCGGCACCCGCCTTTTCTTCACTTTCCGCGACACGGACGGCGACGGCATCGGCGAGAACGGCCTGTTTCTCCAGGGCAACCTGGCTGCGCGCGGCACGAAAGAGAAGCCGATCGGCTTTTTCCCGTCCGAGGGCGACACCCGGGGGCTGTGGGATTCGATCAGCTTCATGGCGAGCGACCAGGGCGAGAACGTGCTCGAACACGTCGATGTGGCCGGGAGCTATCGGGGGCTGCACGCCCACTTCAGCAGGTTATCGGCCACCGACATCCGCATCTTCCGCTGCTGCCGGGGCTTGCAGTTCCAGGAATCCGAGGTGTCGCTGGCCCGGATCTCGGTCGATGAGGTCCAAAGCGCCATGCGCGGGCGCGACGCCACGGTCCGCATCGACGGGCTGTCGGTCCGCGACGCGGTCTCCGGCGTCAACCTGTTCCGGAGCGCCGTGTCGCTGGCGAAGGTCGAGATGCGCGACACCGGGTGGTACGGCATCCGGCTCCGCGACAGCCGCGCGAGCTTCGGGCCGGGACGCTTCTCGCGGATGTACGTCCCGCTGTCGGTCCAGGAAGGGACCGCGCGGATCACCGGGGTGTCGGTCGACGATTCCGGGCTCGCCGCGTTCTCGCTGCTCGAAGGCGATGTTACAATGGAGTCATTCCGTTCGTCGGGAAGCCGGGTCGACGGGATCAGCGCCTCGAAGGGGAGCGTGGTCCTTTCTGGCGGCGAGATCGCCGGCTACGGGCGCAACGCGGTCCACCTGTCCGGTCCGGCAGCGGTCGTCCTGAAGGGCACGAAGATCGGGTCCCCCAAGGGGACAACAAATATTCCGGTTCACGATGGCAAGGTCGTGCCGGGTCTGGGAATCGTCCGGGTTGAGTAGAGTATCCAAAGCCGTATTCGCGTTGCTTCTGCTGGGAACCGTGCTGGTCTCGGCAAAGGCCCTTCTTCGCCCTCCGCAGCCCCCCTTGCGGATCGGCTTCCAGGTGTGCAACTCGCTCGAGGAGAACCAGGCGCGCTTCGAGGTGCTCGGGGCCTGGCTCGAGAAGGAGCTCGGCCGCAAGGTCGTCGTATCCCACGTCAACACCACCGATTTCGTCGAGATGGCCAGGCAGAAGCGGTTCGATGCCGTCCAGGCCAACGGCTACATCTATGTCAACGTCAAGGAGAAGGTCGGCTGCACGCTGCTCGCGCGCGAGGAAAAGCTCGACACGGGGCGCGATACCGGCGGGCTCATCGTGGTCCGCTCCGATTCCCCCGCCCGCACGCTGGCCGACCTGGCCGGCAAGAAGATCGTCTTCGGGCCCGTCCTTTCGCCCGGCGGATACCTGACGCAGTACGACACGCTGCTCTCCGCGGGGCTCGATCCCGAGAAACTGTTCGGCAGCTACACCTTCCTGCCCGGCGCCTGGCAGCACGAGAAAGTGGTCTATTCGATCCTCTACGGGGCGGTCGACGCCGGCGCGGTCAAGGTGGGCGACCTCGAACGGATGTCGGCCGAGGGCAAGGTGCGGATGTCCGATTTCCGCGTGCTCGCGAAATCCCCGCCCGTTCCCAACTGCACCTTCTTCGCCCTGCCGCAGCTCGACCCCAAAGAGGCCAACCGGCTCCGGGAAGCGTTGCTCCGGCTGTCGCCCGGCGATTTCGCTGAAGTAAAAGGCGAGCGTCTCAACGTATTAAAGAGGGATGGGGTTCGCGGTTATTCCCCCACGCGCGACGAAGAATTCGACGTTCTCAGGCGGATGGCCCGTCGCGCCAACCTGCCCCCCTACGAAAAATTCTGAAAGACGGCGAGGCGATAGACGTGTTGCACGGGCGTAAATTGACGGGACTGACGGCGGTGCTGGCCGTCCTGTCGCTGGCCGGGGCGGGGCGCGTGGCCGCGATCGGCCGTTTTTCGCTTTCCGTCGACGGCGACTCTGCCTGCAGGACGCAGGATGCCGGGTTTTCGCAATCGCTTCTGTCGAAGGCGCGGGAAGCGGAAGCGCGGGGGGACGTCGGCGCGGCGCTGTCGCAATATCGGGCGGCCGTCGTGGCCGACACGCGGCTGGCCGACCGGACCGACACCCGCTACCTGGGCAGCGCGTTCGAGCGCCGGCTCGACGCCTGGGTCAAGGATCTCAAGGCGGGACGCCTCCATGCCGGGCCGGCGGCGCTCTCCGATGCCTCCTTCCTGTTCCGGCGCATCTACGGGGGCTGCGGATGATCCGGCGGCTGCTGGTCTATCCGGAGGAGGCGTGGTCGCTGGCGGTCGTGGGCGCCCTGTTCGGGCTGGCGGCCGCGACGCTGACGCTTCTCGGGAACCCCGCATCCAGCGGGCTGTGCGCCTCCTGCTTCCTCGTCAACGTCGCCGGAAGCATCGGGCTTCACGCGCGCGCTGCGCAAAGCTACCTGCGTCCAGAGCTGCTCGGCATCGTGCTGGGCGCCTTCTTCGCGGCATTCTCCACGAAGGAATTCCGGGTCGGCGGCGGCTCGTCGACGCTGCTCCATTTCGTCGGCGGCGCCTTCATCCTGCTGGGCTGCGAGGTCTTCATCGGCTGCCCGATCAAGGCGTTGCTTCGCACGGCGAGCGGGGGGGTGGCCGGTTTGACGGGCCTCGCGGGCCTTACGGGCGGCGTGCTCCTGGCGGTCCTGTTCCTGAGAGACGGCTTTTCCCTGTCGTCCCGGCGTGCGTTGCCGGAACCGCTCGGTTTCGCCATTCCTGTGGCGGCGTTCGCGCTGCTCGCGATGGCGGTCTACGGCGCCGGGCAGGCGCTGCCCGGCGGTACCTCGCACGCCCCTTTCGCGATCTCGCTGGCCGCGGGGCTGTTCTTCGGCGCGGCCGGGCAGCGAAGCCGCTTCTGCGTCACGGGATCGTTGCGCAATGCGGCACTCCTGCGCGATTTCCGGGAAGGGGCGGGCACCGTCGCCTTCCTCGGGGCCGTGCTGGCGTTCAACCTCGCGGGCGGCACGTTCGTCCCGACGCTGGCGTTCGAGGCGGGGGCGCACACCGACCTGACCTGGGCGTTCCTCGCGCTGGCGATGGTCGGCTTCGGCGCGACGCTGATCGCGGGCTGCCCGTTCAGGCAGCTGGTACGCGCCGCGACGGGCGATCTCGATGCCGCGGCGGCCGTGGCGGGCATGCTCCTGGCGGCGGGATTATCGGTCCGCCTCGGCATCGGCTCCTCTCCTGCCGGCGTGACCGACGCGGGCAAACTGACGGTGCTGCTGGGCTGGGCGCTCTTCCTGGCCGTGGCGGCGTTCAAGCGAAAGGCAGCGTAAACGCGATGGCAGCAGCACTTCTCGAACTGGGCAAGGATTTCCTCGTCGAGCTGTGGCACGTCTTCCCCTATTTCCTGGTGGGCGTGTTCGTCGGCGCCGTCATCCGCACCTTCCGGCTCCACGTCCGGATGCGCGACACGCTCGGCAATTTCGGCGTCTGGGCGATTCCCGGCGCGATCCTGATCGCCATCATCTCGCCCCTGTGCTCCTGTGGCACCATCCCCATCTTCGTGTCGCTCGTCTCCTCGGGCGTCCCGCTGGCGCCCGCCATGACGCTGCTCATCATCTCGCCCCTGATGAGCCCGAGCGGCTACTCGATCACCGCGGGCTACCTGGGCCTGCCCTGGGCCAACCTCAAGGTGTTCTCGGCACTCTTCCTGGGCGCCTTCGCGGGAACGATCACCTGGTGGCTCGAACGGATCGGCTGGTTCGGCCCCCCCGGCGAGCAGCTCCGCCTCAAAGGCAAGATCGACATCCACGCGGCCGACTGCCCCGGCGAGCTGTCTTGCACCTGCGGCGACCAGTGGAGCAACCGGCTTGCGCGAAAGGGGCATGGGCAATTCGTCATCTTCCTGGCCAAGGCATGGGAACTGACGCTCAAGACCGGCAAGTTCACCCTTATCGGCGTGTTCATCGCGACGCTGGCCGAGAACTACCTCCCGTGGCAATGGATCTCCGGCTACCTGGGCGACGGGTCGCTCCGGAACGTGCTGCTCGTATCGTTTCTCTCGGTCCCGATCCACGTCAACGAGATCACGGCCGCGGCGATCCTCTACAGCCTGCCGCTGATGGCGAAGGGGCCCGCCCTGGCATTCCTGATCGGCGGGCCGGTCACCTCGATCCCCGCGATGTCGGTGCTTTTCACGATGTGCCGCCGCCGCGTCGTCGTCGCGTTCCTGCTGATCTCGCTCTCGGCGACGCTGATCCTGTCGATGGGGTTCCAGGAGCTCGTCGACCGCTACCCGTCGGTCAAGGCCCGTTTCGAATTCAGCGAGAACAGGGGGAAATGATGCGGCCCGAACGCAATCCCGCGATCGTCTGGCGGCTCGAGAAGAAGAACTACGACGCGGCGTGGGATGCGGCGCGCAACGACGAGGACGATTTCGAGGACCAGGGCGTGCTCACCCTCATGATCAAGGGGGGCATCCACCAGCTCAACCTGGTCGGCGCCGAGATCTGGACCCGCATCGACGGCGTGAAGGACGACGCGGCGATCGCGGCCGAGATGGCCGAGCTGTTCGGTTGGGAGCCCGCCGAGACGATCGAGGCGGTGCAGGCGTTCCTCGAAGGCATCGCCTCCCGCGGCTGGGTGACGCTCTCGTGACGCTCACCCACCTGGCATCGCCCGTCACCGTCAACTGGGGCATCACGGCCCGCTGCAACTTCGTCTGCAGCCACTGCTTCTCGCGGCTCGACCAGGCGCCCGAGCTGTCTTCCGAAGACGCCCGCCGCGTGGTCGACATCCTCGCCGACCACTCGGTCATGTTCCTCAACTACGGCACCGGCGAGCCGCTGCTCCGGAAGGACCTTTTCGAGCTGACGGCCTACGCGACGGGCAAGGGGCTGAAAGTGACGATGAACAGCAACGGCTCGCTGATCGACGCGGCGGCGGCCGACCGGATCCGCGACGCGGGCTTCCATGGCGTTGGCATCAGCATCGACTCGGCCGACCCCGCCACGCACGACGCGTTCCGCCGCATGCCGGGCAGCTTCGACAAGGCGGTGCGCGCCGCCCGTCTGCTCCGCGAGCGGGGGGTCCCCCTTTCGATCTCTTCGGTCATTTGCAAGATCAACCATACCGGCTTCCCCGCGCTCGTGGCGCTGGCGCGCGAGCTGGGCGCCCACACGATCGACCTGCACAATTTCAAGTGCTCGGGGATGGGGGGCCTCAACAAGGACCAGCTCGACCTCTCTCCCGAAGAATGGAAAGCGTTCTACCAGGCGGCGGTGCCGATGCGCGAGACCGTGACCGACATCGACATCGCCTTCGACGATCCGATCCTGTCGCTGCTGGGCGCCGAGGACAAGGCGGCGCTGGTGGCAGGGTCGGTCTGCGGCAAGCTCTCGCTCTACGTCAAGCCCGACGGCGAGGTCACGCCATGCGGTTTCATCCCCGTTACCATCGGCCACATCCTCCGGGATGATTTCGGCGAGATGTGGGAATCGTCGCCGGTGCTCGACCACCTGCGCCACAAGTCGGCCACGGGAAAATGTTCCGGCTGCTCGAAGTTCTCCGCGTGCCTCGGCGGCTGCACCGCGCGCGCCCTCGCGGTTTACGGGTCCTACGAGGCGCCCGACCCGCACTGCTGGGCCGGGGACGAAGGCGGGGAATAAATTCCCCCGTTCGGATAGAATAAGGCAGATTATTCGAGGAGGGCCGAAGAGGGCGGGCGTGGAATTTGCTCTTCCCATACGCGTGAGGTGGGACATCGGTCCGGCGGGCGATTCTGCGAAGGCGTTGCGGATCGCCACCCGGATTCGCGACGTCGAGCCGCTTTTCGTCGAGCTGTCGGTCGACGATCCCCGGGCGCTTCCGATCCTTTCCCCGATCCTAGAAACGTTCTCCGGCGGGTTCACGCAGCTTTCGCTGACGCTCGGTCTGTTTCCCGGCGCGGCCGAGGCGGCGAGCGGCCTGTCATACGTCGAGACCGTGTGGCGGATCGTCGGCCTGTCTGACCTCGACCGGTTGCCCGCCGGCGCCGGATCGGCAGCCTTCGTTCCCGACGCCGAAACGATCGCGCGGCTTCCCGGCGTGCTCGACGCCTTTTCCCGAAGCGCTGCGAAAGCGCTCCACCTGCCCAACATCAACGCGGTGCGTGCGCTGGCCGATACCGGCCGAGTCCCGGTGCCTTCCCCGGCGCAGTACGCTTCGTTCGAAAAGGCGCTCGAAGCCGGGGAAACAGACCTCGGAACCCGCCGCCTGGTCGTCCACGACTATTTCTTGTGGCGCATATTGGCCCGGCACTTCCCGGGCAGCCTCGGTGAGCGGCTCGAGTTCGGCGGCTGCCAGGCGGGCGGCGCGCTGGCCTACGTCGATCCCGCCGGGGGGCTTTACCCCTGCGACGCCCTGCCGTTGCGGCTGGGCGACCTGTCCGGCGACGCCTCCTTCCGCGAGCTATGGGACGCCCCCGCCCGCATCGCCGCCGTTGCGGCGATCGGAGCGACCCCGACCGGATGCGCGGGATGCGAGGCGCTCCCGGCCTGCCGGGCCGGCTGCCGTGGGCTGTCGCTCGTCGCGAAAGGGACGCTCGACGCGCCCGACCCCGCCTGCCCCGGGCAGGTGAGGTCCCGATGACCTTCGACGACGATTCCGACCTCGCGCGCAAGGTCCAGAATGGTGACCGGGACGCCTTCGAGGCGCTGCTATCCCGCTATGAGCGGCCGATCCACGCGTTCGTCTTCCATTTCTTCCACGACCCTGCGCTTTGCCAGGACCTGACGCAGGAAACGTTCCTGCGAGCCTGGCGCTTCATCTCCTCCTTCCGGCTCGAGGAGAAGTTCTCGACCTGGCTCTACTCCATCGCCAAGAACCTCTGCATCGACGAGATGCGCCGACTCCAGAAGGGGGCCACCGTCGACATCGATGCGGTCGATCCCGAGCTGTTCACCGCCGATCCCAACGGAAGCGGCGACCCGTTGCGCACGACCATCCTCCTTCAGGAAGGGGATACCCTGCGGCGCGTCGTGGCCCGGCTGCCCGAAAAATACAGGACCTGCATCATTCTGTTTTATTTCAACGAGTTGACGTACGAGGAGATCTCGGCGGTGATGAAGGTTTCACTCAGCAACACCAAAATCCTGCTGTTTCGCGGCAAGAAGATGCTGCTGGATCTATATCACAAGGAAACATCGGGCAAAGGTGTAACAAGGGGCTGAAATCGCTTGTATTATTGAATGCAAGACGAGAGGGATAGTCCTTATGAAAACGAACGGATGCCAGAAATACGAAATATCGATGGCCCGTTACATCCACGGCGAGATCCTGCGCCAGGAGCGGGAGGCGCTCGAGCAGCATCTGGAGCAATGCGCCGCCTGCCGGGACCTCTACGCCGACGTCGCGGAAGCCGACCGTCTGATGCGGGCGTTGCCGGCATCAGATATCGCGCCGCCCCCCTGGCTCCATGCCCGCATCATGGCCCGCCTCGCCGATTTCCCGAAGTCGTCGCTGCTTTCCCGGTGGCGCGGTTGGGGCTGGTCGCTGGCCGCCACGTCGGCCGGGGCGATCGCCGCCGTCCTGATCATGCACGGCACCCAGGGGACCGTCCCATCCAGAACTGCGTCGGTGGCGCCCTCCACGGGGGCGGTTACCGCCACCCCGCCCGAGCCCGCCGCCGCTTTGCAGGTTCCCGTTCCCGTCCCCGCCCCGTCGAGGGCGCGCCCCGAGCCCGCTCCGCCGGTTACGGCTCCGACGGTCGTCGCGCAGGCCGAGACGCAGGCACATCCCCCCGTGGCGGTCGCCGTGCCCGAGCCCGTGGTCAAGATCATCCGCGAGGTTCACATCTACCTTTATAGCCCGACCGCGCAGCGCGTGGCCGTCACCGGCGATTTCAACGGATGGGACGCCAAGGGGGTTTCGCTCAAGCCCGTCGAAGGCAAGACGGGCATGTGGGAGACCGACCTCCAGCTGCAACCGGGTGCCTACGCCTACAACTTCATCGTCGACGGCGACCTGCTCGTGCCTGATCCCGATTCTCTCAATCAGGCCCCCGACGGCTTCGGAGGCACCAACTCCATCCTTCTCGTGAAGGATGGGGCCCGCTCGTGATCCCGTCTTCGGCGCTTCGGGCGGCCGCCGGCCGTCCCGGGGCGCTCTTCCTGCTCGTCCTCATCCTTCTGGCCCCGCTCTCGGTGTCCTCCGCCCAGAAGGTCGGCGTCGAAAAGATGTGCAAGGCGCACGGCATGGGCTCCGAGTCCGACCTGGCGCGCGTTCGCGAGGCCTACAACCGCGCGATCAAGGTCGGCATCCCCGAAGCGCAGCTCCAGCCGTTTGTCGAAGACATCCTCCTGCACAAGCTCGACTGTCCCCAGGTGGTCCGGGTCCTCGACGTGTCGGCCGACCTGCGCAAAAAAGGCCTTCCTTATTTCGTCGTGTTCAGCAAGGTGCGCGAGGGAATGGCCAAGGAAGCCCCTCCCGCGCTCGTGGTCGAGGCGGCCGAGAGCAAACTTAATTCTTTATCTGCATCGCGCGATGTTCTAGAATCGCTCAAAACGATGGGCTATCGTGTGCGCGATTTCCAGAACGCCGCGGTTGTCCTCTCGTCTTATATAGAAAAAGGGTACACGGGGCCCGATATCGTGACCCGGATCGGCACCAAGGGGATCCAGGGGGCAGGGTTTACCGCGCTGTCCGGATTAGTCGAAAAACCAGTGAGGCGGAAAGAGCGCTGACCTTGCAAAACAAAGCCCAACGATTTTCTCTGGCGGCAGGAACCATCCTGGCTGCGATACTGGTCGTTTATGCGGCATCCAGCGTTTACGCCGGCGTCGTCAACAGCCCCCACGATTTTTCCGTGGCCACCGGTTTGTCCACCAAATCTTCGACCATCGCGCCCGATGGCGTCTGTTCCGCTTGCCACATTCCGCACGGAGCCCAGGACAACGTCCTGTGGGCTCGCCCGCTCTCCGGCGGAGTGGTCAACGGGAACTCCTACGGCAACTATCGCACCCCGCTTACGCTCGACGGCAGCAGCAACAAGCCCAACTACCTGGTCGGCTTCACCCTTCAGTGCTACGACTGCCATGATTATCATTTCAGCGGGGGCATCGACGATTTCCCCGCGTTCAACAACTTCCAGTCCAGCCACAGGCCTCAGGACATCGCTTTCGGGTTCCAGACCAAGAAGCGTGATTCGACCATCACGACCGACTCATCTTTGACCATGAAGACAGATCCGCCCGTCGGTTCCTACTCCGGCTATTACGAAAATTCCCCGCCCTTCCCCAGCAATTACGGTGCAAATGCCTCGCTGACGCCGCGCACCGACAACACCATGCTGGCCAAGACCGGCGGCCACTATTTCAAGTCGGGCGACCCCGGCAGCGGGTTATACAAAGGCGACAAGCTGCCCTGCAGCGATTGCCACGATCCCCACAAATGGTACGAGAACACGACGACGGGCAGGCAGGCGTTTTTCAGCCCCCGCATCCAGTCTTCCGACGCGACACGTTGGTCCAACCTCTTCGGCTCGTCGCCTGTCACGGCCAGCACCTATATGGCCAATCCGCTCCAAAATGCCGTGATGTCCCGCAACGACGCCGGGAGCCGGAAGCTGTGCATCGTCTGCCACAGCACGACCGACGGGACCAGCCCGGTCACCTTCACCAATATCAACCTCAAATACAGCAATCCGACGCCCTACATTGTCCGTCCGCCCGCCGGCATCACCGAGCATGCCTCGGCATCTACCGTGGCCTGCGTTTCGTGCCACCAGCACAACATGATCGATGCGAGTTGTTCCATGTGCCACGGCTATCCGCCGAGCGACACGGCGACGGTCGCCTATCCGACATCGTTCACGCCTTTTCCGGCCCCCGGCGCCGATGTCGATTCGCACGCCCGTCACATCGGCAACAAGCAGAGCCTGCCCAAGGGCTCCAGCGGGCCTTACAACTTCGCCTGCGGCGTCTGCCACAACACGACCCTGCACCAAAACACCAAGGTGTCGATCACCATCCAGGGCGCCTGGACCAAAAACGGCGGCGTCTACGACAACACCAATTATTTCAACCCGGCTTTCCCCGGGCCGACCGGCGAGCTCGACAACTCCAGCGCAAGCGGCGGATGGGGGGGGCCGTCCCGTTCGGGCGGCAACTCCTGCAAGAACGTCTATTGCCATAGTGCCGGCCGCGTCCAGACCAGCATGGCGCTCGATTGCACCGTCGACTACCGGATTCCCGTCTGGCTGTCGGGCAAGATTCTCTGCAACGGATGCCACGGCTACGGCACGACAACGACGCCCAACCCCACTTACGGGACGCTCGATTTCGGCATGCCGAGTTACGTCAACGGGGGGGTTGCCTCGGGCAAGGCCAATTCCCATTACGCTCACGTCGTGAAGAACGGCATCGAGTGCACGACTTGCCATTTCGGCATCGTCACAGGCTCGGGCGCGACGCGCGCCATCATCGAGACGGCGGTGCCGACCGCCCACGTCAACGGATTGCGCGATATCGGCTTCGACACGGGGATCGTGACCGGGTCGCCAAACTACGACAACACCACCCAGACCTGCACCGTCAGCTGTCACGGGTCGGGCGCGCTCCGCTGGGGCCAGACCGGGCTCAGCTGCTTCTCGTGCCACAGCGGCATCGAGCCGGCATCGAAGCCGCAACCCAACGCGGGTTTCCCCAGCCCGGTCGACAACGTCCAGTACTTATCCACGGGTCACGGCCGGACCGCGGCGCTGGGCAATTATCCCCCGAACGCTTCTCCCGACCTGAATCCGCCGGCCCACTTCGACAATGTCGCCGGCGCCGTCCCCGACTGCTACGTTTGCCACGCGATGCTTTCCAGACATATCGGTCGCACCGCGAACGATCTCTCCAACGATCCTTACCGGCTCGGATCCGCCAGGACCTCTCCCGTGTCCACGGGCGGGCTCGGCAACTTCACCGGCCCGTTCGGCGACAACGTCGACACGCTGTGCCTCGGTTGCCACGGCAACGCCGCCCAGCGCGCCGGCCACGACAATCAGGCCAAGGGCACCCGCACCGTCGACGCCCAGACCCATGCAACCGGCATTTCCGGCACGAAGTACACTTGGCCGATCCCCGCCTGGAAATGCGTCGATTGCCACGATCCGCACGGCGACGCAAACTGGAAGATGCTCCGTTCGGCGATCAACGCGCCCAGGACCCAGACCGACACGCAGGCCGGAAGCGACAAGCTCGGGACCCCGCTGCGTACGACCGGCCTCGACTGCGTCGTCTTCCAGAGCGTGGCCGGGCAGGGCCCCGCCAGCTATGCCTCCTCGCCGTCCACGGGCCAGGGCATCTGCGAGATCTGTCACAACCAGACCTTTACCTATCGCAGGGGAGGAGCGGGGGCCCAGAACGGGCACCCCACGACGCGCTGCTCGCAGTGCCACACCCACCCCGCCGGCTTCAAGGGCGCCAGCTGCAAGGGATGCCACGGCGGCGACGACGGCACCGGCCTGGTGATCAACAACGCGCCGAACATCGCGAAATACTGGCTGACCAGCGGCCACGGCAAATATTCCACGAGCTTGCCGTTGGCGGTCAATCCGATCCAGTGCGAGGATTGCCACGATATCAGCTATCTCTCCGGCGCCGATCACAAGACCAGCGGCGCGGCCGGCCTGACCGATCCTCCCACGAACACCAACACGCTCATGTGGCCCTCGAAGTCGGGTACCGCCGACACCAGCCCGACTAAGAACACTTCGCACCTGAAGTCGTCGTTCTTCCCGGTTTCCCCCACCCGGAAGATGGATTATGCCTTGGCGTTCGACGCGAAGTGCGGTTCCCTGGGCGTCGGTTGCCACACCTGGACCTACCCGACGTCGCACGTCGGGCACGCGCACCCGAATACCACGGTTTCCCCATACGACAACGTCCTGACCTTCGGAAGGCCGCACGCCAACACCCCGCCGGCCCCGAAGCTCTATTCCTGGTACCCGGTGATCGGCGCCGCGCCCGACTACCTGAACCGTTTCTACGAGACACCGGCTGTCTGGCTCATACAAGACCTGACCACCAACGCCGACAACGTGGTCTATGGCGACAACGGGGCCGGCTATGGGACCTGCATCACGTGCCACGATCCGCACGGGAGCAACGCCCCGATCAACGTCATCGGGGCAACGACCAACAAAATGATGCGGGGCGATATCGGCTCATCGACCCAGTCGTTTTTCTGCAACACCGCGTGTCACGGCAACTGACGGAGGTTTTATCCAAATGATGCTTCGGCATGAGGGGCTCCGGCTCCTGTTCGCCCTCGCCGCGCTTGCGCTCGTTTCCTGCGCGCAGGTCCCGGTCAAGGAAGGCGCGCC